>CALFOM010000024.1 GCA_937919685.1 uncultured Phycisphaera sp. | reverse complement strand
TCGATGACGCACGCCCTTGGATACGATGCCGTTGGTTTTCGGACCATACCGGTCGCGGCGACCTTCAGATGGCCTAGAAATCAAACGTTCTCGCTGGATCAACGCCCGAGAAGGACGATCATCAATAGCCAAGCGGTGCGAATGGCAGTTCAACTTCGGTCAATACGTGTCACGTAGAGATTATCCGGCACGGTACTCAGGCGATCCGATTCCCCCCATGGTCAATTCAGACACTCAAAAAAACACCGATTCGCCAGCCACCGAGATCGATCCGACCTCCGAGGAGGCCGCGTGCCTCGTGCCCTCGCCCGTCGTGGCACTGGTCATCGGCGCGGCGATCCTCGGGGCGCTCTTCTTCGCCTTCCGCGACTTCTTCCTTCTCCAGTACCACTATGCCACGACCGATTCCGCGGACTGGGGACATACGCTTTTCATTCCGTTGATCGCCTTGTACGTGGTCTTCCTGCACAAGGCGGATCTCTTTGCTCGACCCTTCCAATCCACCTGGAGCGGACTGGCCCTGATCGGCTTGGGCATCCTCTGGTACGCCGCGACCTGGCTCGCACCGGAGTCGACGTTCCTTAACAGCCACAACATGCGGGCGGTCGGCGTCTTCTTCGGGCTGAGTGGCGGCTGCATCGCGATTCTCGGTTGGCGAGCGCTTGTCTGGCTCTGGTTCCCGCTGCTTTATATCTTCGTCTTCGGCCAGCGGATCACCGACAAGGTGCTCCTCGAGATCACCCTTCCGTTGCAATCGATGGCCGCATGGGGATCCTGGCAGGCGCTTGACCTGATCGGCTATGACCTGCTGCCGCTCCGGGGGAACTACATCGAGATTCTTCTCCCGGGTGGCAACACGTATCCGCTAGATGTGGCGGAAGCCTGCTCGGGCATGCGAATGCTCATGGCGTTCCTCGCGCTTGGCACCGTCATCGCCTACGTCGGTCTCGATCGCTGGTGGCTCCGCCTCCTCCTGATCACCACCGGACTTCCGATCGCGATTTTCATCAACGTCCTCCGAATCTGCACCCTTGGAATCCTCGGCATGAACGGCGAGGAATTCATGTTCGGCGAATTCCATTCGCTGGTGGGACTCATCTGGATGATCCCCACCTTCGGACTCTTCATGCTTCTGATGTGGTTTCTCCAGCCACTTGACGAAGACGAAGATGGACATCGACTTCGGCGAGGCGCCGGAAGCGCCGAGACCCGGAAGGCGGCATCGCCTCGATTCCCTAGATCCGCGATTCCGATCTGCATTGCCACCGCCGTGCTGCTCTTCACGGGCGGAATCGCCATCAATACCACGGTTGATGCGCTTGGCCTTCATCTCGTGAAAAAGCAGGTTCAACCCCGGGAAGCGATCGCCAGCGTGCCGACCACCATCGGCGGCTGGAAGAGATCCGGCGAGGATGAGGTCTTCCGAGATACGATCATCGAAGTCCTCGGCACGAATCAGTATCTCCAGCGAAACTACGTTCCGACCGCCGAGGACGTCCCGGGGTTTCTTCAGCTTCATCTCGCGTATTACACGGATCTTGCCGGTACTGCACCGCACGTTCCCGAGATCTGCTGGGCCAAGAGCGGACTTCTCTCCGTTCGCAGTCCATTCAACATCGATCTTGACCTTCCCGATCTGGGCACCGCCACTGATACCCTCAACCGGGCGACGGGCCTTCCCTATCAGGTGATCTCCGTCACAGATCCGGTCACCGGCGTTACCAGCGAGCTCCCTCTTCCGATTGGTGAGATCTCCCTCCGTACGACGATCTTCACGGATCCCGAAAATCCATCGCAGCGGAATCTGGGCGCATATTTCTTCGTCGCCAACGGCAGAACCACGGACAGCGCCATGGCGGTCGAGAATGTCGCCTTCGACCTCACCTCCGAGTACGCCTACTACTGCAAGATCCAGCTGAACTCGACGTACACGTCCAGAGGCGCGTCGGACGACGATGAGATACTCGCCCTCTTCGAAGCACAGGTGACCGATTTCATCACCGCGCTGCTCCCTGAACTCGCCAAGATCCTCCCGGACTGGCGCGACTTTGAAGGCCCCTGACCCGGGCTCTCGATGCCGCACGCTCCCGAGGCGACTCCGGCTTGCGGGCATACCGAAGAATCCCGTCTCGGTTACCTTCCGCGGCATGTCCATCAAGGTGATCGATAGCCATACCGAAGGTGAACCCACCCGAGTAATCGTGGGGGGCGGGCCGGACCTTGGCGGCGGATCGCTTTCCCGGCAGGCGAGTCGATTCACCACCGAATTCGATCACATCCGAACCGCCATCGTGCGAGAACCTCGCGGGTCCGAGGCCTTGGTGGGCGCGATTCTCCGTCCGCCGGAATCACCCGCCTCGGACGCCGGGGTCATCTTCGTCAACAATTCCGGCGCCCTCGGGATGTGCGTCCACGGAACGATTGGTGTGGTCCGAACCCTGCAACACCTCGGCCAAGCCTCGACCACGCCGGGCGAGACCATTCGACTCGACACCCCGGTCGGCCCGGTGACCGCGCGCATCGGCCCGGACGGAATCATCGCCGTGGAGAACGTGGCATCACGCCGAACGAGCCACCGAGTGCCCGTGCAACTCGATGACCGGCTGGTTCATGCGGATATCGCATGGGGTGGCAATTGGTTTGCGTTGATCGACGATCACGGCGAGACCGTCGAGTTCGATCGTCGCAAGGAACTCACTGAACTGGCCTCGAACATCCGTCGAGTCATGAACGCAGAAGGATTGGACGGCGCCGGTGCACACGGCGGGCCGATCGATCACGTCGAACTCTTCGGTCCTTCCAAAGACGGTGGCGACGGGCGGAATTTCGTGCTCTGTCCGGGTGGCGCCTACGACCGCTCGCCTTGCGGAACGGGCACCAGTGCGAAACTGGCGTGCCTTGCCGCCGACGGAAAGCTCGCAGAGGGTGCGACGTGGATCCAGGAGTCGATCATCGGCTCTCGCTTCAGCGGTTCCTGGCGCGCGAGTTCCGAACCCGGAGTAATTATTCCCACCATCTCAGGCCGGGCGTGGATTACCGGGGAATCGACGCTCTACCTTGATCCTGAAGACCCGTATCGGTTCGGGATCTTCTGAACTCCGAGATGCCCAAGTCGGAGGGTACGCCCCTTCGGATACCCTTCGAACTCCAAACCTGAGGATCCAGAATCATGAACCGCTCCACTTGGCAGGGCGTGATGCCGGCCATCACCAATCCTTACCACCCTGACCTCACCATCGACCACGATCGACTTGCCGCGCATGTGGTGCGGATGGCCGACGCTGGTAGTTCCGCGATCGTCACGCCTGGCTCGCTCGGCGAAGGCGGCGCGTTGTCGATGGAAGAGAAGTCCGCCGTCTGGAACACCTGCGTGGAAGCGGTCGGGAACCGCATCCCGATCGTCGCCGCGGTGAGCGCCATCTCTACCAGCCAGTCGGTTGACATCGCCCAGCAGGCGGAGCGATGTGGATGCCGAGGGCTGATGGTGCTCCCGGCATACGCGTACGCCGGCCCCTGGACCGAGACAAAAACGCACTTCGCGACGGTGTTCGAGGCGACCGGTCTCTCTTGCATGCTCTACAACAACCCCATCGCGTACCGAGTGGACGTTCGGCCTCACGAACTCGCGGAACTCGCCGCCGATCATTCCAATCTCCATGCGACCAAGGAGTCGAGCGGCGATATTCGGAGGTTCCGCGAGATCCGGGGCACGCTCGGCACACGCCTAGCGATCTTCGTGGGAATCGACGACATGGCGGTCGAAGGCGCCGAAGCCGGCGCCGACGGTTGGATCGCCGGGCTGGTGAATGCGCTCCCCGAAGAATCCATCCGCCTCTGGGAACTCGCGCTCCACGCTCGGTCCACTGGCGACCGTGATGAGCTCGAAGCGCTCTATCAGTGGTTTCTGCCTCTCCTGCGGCTCGATGCCGTCCCCGAATTCGTTCATCTGGTCAACCTGGTGCAAGCCGAGTTTGACATGGGCGACGAACTTGTTCGAGGCCCTCGCCGACCGCTTGAAGGTCCCGTTCGCGAACACGCATTGGCGATGATCGCTGAAGCGAAACGGACCCGATCGAAGTAAGCGGCCGGATCATCATGAATCACGTGAGATCATCCCAGACGGATCCACCCGTCGATTCCCTTCGCCAGTGCCGACGCGATCATCGTCGTCACCTCCCCCGGGTTCTGACGGATGCCCAGTGTCTTGTTGGCGTCATAGACGACCGTGACTCCGTCCGGGCAGCCGTAGTCGATCTTGCCGTAGTCGAGATTCAGACGATCTCGAACCGCCCGGACTTCGGGTGGAGGAGACTCCGCCCGGCATTCCACCTGCCGCCCACTGGTCAGGATCGGATCCGGGCCGATCTCTTTGTTCAGGATCTCGACCCCACCGAAGAAGTAGTACTCACGCAATACGAAATCGCTCCCCGACCGCTCCGAGCGGAACGGTTGGATGATGGAGCCGTCACGGAATCTTCGTGCCGGAATCGAAGCTCGATCTGGAAACACCGCGTAATCGGCCTTTGCTCGAATCTCGTTTGGAAGACCCATCAGGCGCCGAATCCGGCGAAGCACCCCAGCCAACCGGCCACCGAGCCGCGTTTTTTCAGGCGAGAGCAACCGCTCTGGGAGGCCGCCGTGATTGAAGTTGGATTTGACGATGACCGGACCGTCCCAGTCGCTCTCCGCACCGACGAGGTCGTCGAGGTAGGACGTCTTGCGGATGTCCACCGCCTCCAGATTGATCACACTCGAGTAGGACTTCGCAAAATGAAGGTACTCATCAGGCACGATCGAAAGGTCGACGTGAAGCAGCAGCACATCGACCGGAACCGCCGTTTCTATCCCCACGATGTCCACGACTTCGGCCCCACGTGCCGCCCACTCGTCCGCCATCAATTCGATGAGATAGCCGCGGCGAAGCAATCGGCTGCCGGCATGATGCAGAATCCCGATACGAACGCCAGCAAGAGACGCGTTGTCCGCCGTTTCACTCATTGAAGCCAAGCCGGAAGCCGTTCGGAAGCCACGCCATCCCAACAGCGAGCCATGGCGAATCGACGAACGCTCGTCGGAAGACCAACTGCGGTGAATCCCGGATGACCGGTCGCAGGATACGGGCCACCATGCACCATCGACGGGACCACCGCGACGCCGGTCGGCATCTTGTTCTCGATCAGCCGACCGCATTTCACGCGCAGGATCGGCTCAAGAGCCATCCAAGCGGCGTCATCGTCGCTTCCGGTGAACATCGTGGCCGTCAATTGACCACCGAATCGAGCGGCGAGACTCGATGCCTCATTGAGGTCTGCCGCACGAACCACCAGACCCACGGGGCCAAAGAGTTCCTGGGAGAGATCTTCGAACGACTTCAGGAAGTCATCGCCATCCACTTCGAGCAAGGTCGGCTCGAAGCGCGAGCCAGGACTCCCGGAAGCCCCTCCACAACGAAGTACTGCACCAGCTGCTTCCACCGCATCGATTCCGCAGGCGAGGCGTTCGACACCATCGACGGAGAAGAGCACGCCCGGAGCGGCAGCACGAAGGGCCGAGGTCGCTGCCTCCAGAAATGCATCGCCACCCTTGCCGACCATGACCGCGATTCCCGGCTTCGTGCAGAACTGTCCGGCGCCCATGAGGAGCGACGCCGCCCATTCCCCGCCGATCTGGGCGCCCCGCTCTGCGAGGGCCGAAGGCAGGACAAAGACTGGGTTCACACTCGACATTTCCAGAAAGCTCGGTGTTCCCGATGCATCCGCGGCGGCCTTGATCGAAAGACCTGCCGCGCGGCTTCCGGTGAAACCGACCGCCGCGATTCTCGAATCGACCACCAGTCGAAGCCCGTCTTCCGGATCGCATTGATGAAAGTACTGCACCGTCGCGGGGTGCAGACCGGCTTCGGTCACCGCCTCCGCCGCACAACGTGCCAGCAAGAGCCCGGTCTCCGGATGAAGCGGGTGCCCTTTTGCGATGACGGGATTACCCGCCGCGATCGCGGCGGCGAAGTCTCCGCCCGAAACGGCATGAAACGCGAGCGGAAAATTGTTGGGACCGATCGTCAGAACCGCACCACCCAGCGGCCCGAAATCACTTCGAATTCCTGAATCGGTATCGATCAATGGTGTTCGCCAGGAATTCGGTGACACATCACGAGCGGCCGATGCGGCGGCGCGAAGTTGGCCGAGCATCCGACCGAACTCGATCTGAGCCAGTCGGGTTTCAAGCGGAAGCGCGGTCTCTTCGTGCGCCGTCTCGGCGATCTTTGCTCGATTCGCATCAAGCCGATCGGCAAAGAGCTCGAGAAAATGCCCGATTCGGTCCGGTTCCGCATTCGCGGGATGGACCGCCGCGGCCATGGCCGCCTCGGCCATCGAGTCGAGGTCCTTCCAGTTCGAAAAAGGAAAGATCGGTGCCCGAGTTTCGCCGGTGGATGGATTGAGTGCTCGAAATCCGTCGGCGGATGAGGACGAAAAAGTCCAATCACCATTGATGAGTATCTGCTGCATATCAGGGATGGTACCGCCTCACGCGAACGGATCCATCTCTAGCATGATGGGATGAAGACACCAGGGACGCCCCCGCCACTTTCCTCGCCCCACCCTGCCAAGGCCGGGGAACCGAACGAGATTCCAGAACTTCGATTTCTCCAGGGCCCTCAATCTCGCAGATTCGAGTTTGCCCGGCTTCTCCGCATCGGGAACGAGTTCCTTCGAGGATTTCGCCGGCTGCACTTCGTCGGCCCCTGCGTGACGGTCTTCGGCTCCGCTCGATTCACCGAGGAGAATCCGTACTACCAACTGGCTCGCGAGACGTCTGCGCTCATCGCCAAAGCCGGCTTCACCGTCATGACTGGTGGTGGACCGGGAATCATGGAAGCTGCGAACCGCGGCGCGAAGGAAGCTGGCGGCCGCTCGATCGCCGCGACGATCGAACTTCCCCATGAACAATCGTCGAATCCGTATCTCGACCTCGAGGTCCCTTTCCACTACTTCTTCATCCGCAAGGTGATGCTCGTCAAGTACTCCTATGCATTCGTGGTCATGCCGGGCGGCTTCGGGACCCTCGATGAGCTCTTCGAGATCGCAACCCTCGTCCAGACCGGCAAGGTCGTCGATTTCCCGATCGTCTTGATGGGCCGCGATTTCTGGGAACCGATGATCGATTTTCTTCGCGATCGAATGCTGGAAGCAGGCACCATTTCGCCGGAGGACCCCGACCGCCTCGTGATCGTCGACGATCCGCAGGAAGTAGTCGACCTGATCTCCGACATCGCCCTAAACAGATTCGGCCTCACCTACGGCCCGAAAGTACGACCCCGGGGATATCTCTTGGAACATCCGTTCATCGGTCGCGATTGAGCAACGCGTCGACGCGAGCGATCTGAATCTCCAGACGAGCGATCGCCTGCTTCCGAAGTCCATCGAGCGATTCGAGATCACCGGCCATCGAGAGGCGTTCGACGAGGGCGCGTTCCGAAGGTGGCAGGTCGCGGTCCAGATAGCGGAAACCGAAATCGAACCGCTCGGGACAGTGTTCCATTCGAAGCAGATCGACCAGCGGCCGAAGAACGAAGTTCTGATAGGAAGAAACGGCATCCGCGACGAAGCCGCGATCGATCGCCTTCGAGACGAGCGGAATCAGAATCGGCGCGGCGTTTTTGATTTCGGAAAATCTCGCTCGAAGCCGCGTGACATGAGCGTCCCGATCGAGCGGAACGGAGCGGATACCGAGCCCTCGATCGAAGAGCACCAGCGGATCACCGTGGCGTTCGAGTTCGAGCAGTCGATCCTGCACGGAGTTTCGGAGCACCACGAGGTCGATGGTGAGATCGTCGGTGGCACCGACCAGCAAGTAGTAGGCCTGCGCGTTTCCATGGCGGGTAGGCTCTGGCACCCGAAAGCGATGCCGGATGCCACCGAGGGAATCGAACAGCGATTCCAGCGAGACAAAAGTCTCTTCGACGCGATCGTCGTGGACGAGACAAACGAGATCAAGATCACTCCGCTCGTCGATGCGGTCGGTCGCATCGGATCCCCCCAACCACGCGGCATCCAGCCACTCGAGTTCCGAGACTTTGCCGGTGATCGCGACGATCAGATCTTCCCTTTGAATCGATGTGCTCCTATAGATGGACCGATCCTCACGGTGTGTCGAATCGAGTTTCAGCGACTCGCTGAACTCACCATCGGTCTTCAGACGTCGCGGGAAGGAATTCCGCCCGTGGACCCACAACGTCGTTTACCCGGACGCCTCCCTGGATCGCGGACGGCTGAACCGACGCGAGGAATGGATGGGGAAACGAGTGCCGCGGTTTGGAGACGTCGTCGAGTCGGCGAAACTGATCGCTTGAAAGCGATACCGCAATCGCATCAAGATTGTCGAGCAACTGATCGCGTCGTCGAGCTCCGATGATCGTGCTTGTGACACCTTCGCGACTCTGAACCCACCTGAGCGCCACCTGCGCCGGTGTGGCGCCGAGCTCCTCCGCGATCAAGACCAGCATCTCAATGATCTCGTAGTTGCGATCGTTGAGATGCGGACTATCGATCTTCACTCGAGTCGTGCCGACTTCTGGACGGGAGTCGCGTCGGTATTTTCCGCTCAGCACCCCGGCTCGAAGCGGACTCCACGGCGTGACGCCGAGACCGAGTTCACGAGCCATGGGGATAAGGTCCGCCTCCACCGTTCGTTCCGACAAGCTGTACTCGATCTGCAGCGCGATCAATGGCGTCCAATTCCGCATCATCGCTTCGTACTGCGCCTGCACCACAACCCACGCCGGAACGTCACTGAAACCGATGTATCGAACCTTGCCACTCCGGACGATCTCGTCGAGCGCCTGCATGGTCTCTTCGATCGGCGTGTGGCGATCATAAAAGTGGCACCAGTAGAGATCGATGTAATCCGTCCGAAGACGCCGCAGCGAGTCCTCCAACTGATGCAAGATCGCCTTCCTCCCGGATCCACCGCCGTTGGGATCTCCAGGATGCATGTTGCCCGAGAACTTTGTCGCGATGACCATGCGGTCCCTGGAGACGATGGGCGTCCCCGAGAAATAGTCCCCGATGATCACTTCGCTGTGGCCGTGTGTATAGACGTTGGCGGTGTCGAGAAAGTTACCCCCCGCTTCGATATACGTCTCGAGCACACGCAGGCTCTCGTCCACACCGGCGCCGACTGCTTTCCATTCATCTCCGAAAGTCATGCAACCGAGACAGAAGGGGCTGACTCGGAGGCCCGAACGTCCGAGCGTCTGATAGTAGGTGAGATCCATAGAAGACAGATTCCTGAAGTGGGGCTTCAAAGGCACGAGTAACACCGTGCGGCAAGTGACGAGGTTACGCCATCCGGCTCTTGGAAGTCGAGGCTACCGAGAAGGAACTCGCCCGCGAATGTCGAAAGCCCACGCCATCTCAAGACCATCCTGTCGCCATCATCGATTCCCGGGTACGGTCGGCTTCATGAGAGAATCCAACCCGCCGTCAACCCGAGCATTCAAGTTTGCTCCTCTTGCTCCTCTTGCTGCTCTTGCTCCTCTTGCTCCTCTTGGGCTTGGGCTGCTCGGGAGCACGATGCTGGCAGCGAACGGTTGCGTGACCGCGACGACAACTGCGCAGAGGACGTCACCCCCACCGAACATCGTGATCGTGCTCGCCGACGATCTTGGTCTCGGGGATCTCTCGTGCTTCAATCCGGAGGCCGCCACCGAGACACCAAGTCTCGATCGAGTCGCCGCCGCCGGCGCCCGCTTTACCGACGCCCATTCCCCCAGCGCCGTCTGTTCGCCAACTCGCTACGGCATCCTGACCGGCCGCTACTGCTGGCGAGGTTCGCTGCAGTCGGGCGTGCTTTGGAGCAACGACCCCCTGTTGATCGAACCCGACCGACCGACGATCGCCAGCGAACTTGCCGCGCGAGGCTACGAGACGGCGTTCATCGGCAAATGGCATCTCGGACTCGGCTCCAAGGGGCCAACCGACTGGACCGCGCCGCTCGATGCCGGACCTCACACCGTTGGTTTCGAGCGGAGCGTTGGAATTCCGAGTTCGCTGGATATTCCCCCCTACTGCTGGTTCAGGGACGGGGCCGGTGATCCTCCACCCACTGCGACCATCGAAGGCTCAAAGCATCGACGCCAGGACGGCGAAGGATTCTGGCGAGCGGGAGCGATCGGCGAAGGTTTCGTACATCAGGAGGTTCTCGCACGGTCGGTCGATGAGTCGATCGCCGTAGTGCAAGACCACGTCAAAACCAATGACGGCCGACCCCTTTTTCTCGAACTCTGTCTGAGTGCGCCGCACACGCCCTGGCTTCCGACCGAACGGTTCCGAGGCACGAGCGATGCGGGACACTACGGCGACTTCGTAAACGAGGTCGACTTCGAGGTCGGCCGACTGCTCGCCGCCCTCGAGTCCTCCGGACTGGCGGAGAACACGCTCTTCATCTTCACCAGCGACAACGGATCGCATTGGCCCGTCGCCGACGTTCGACGGTGGGGACATGCGGCGAATCTCGAGTGGCGTGGCCAGAAAGCGGACATTCACGAGGCCGGGCACCGGGTCCCGTTGATCGCGAGATGGCCCGGCGTCATCGAACCGGGAACCACCCTCGAAGAAACCGTGTGCCTGACCGACCTCTATGCCACAAGCATCGCTGCCGCGGACCGCGCGAACTCCACGACCGCCGCGCGGCCGGATCGCGGCGGTGAGGATTCGATCAACCTCGTGCCTCTGCTTGCCGATGGTGACGCCACCTTGCTGGCAGGCCGAACCGGCATCGTGCATCACAGCCTCGACGGCATGTTCGCGATCCGGGTCGGCGATTGGAAGTTGATCGAAGGACTCGGAAGCGGCGGATTCACGGCGCCAAAGCGACGAGCCGCCAAAGCAGGCGAACCGACCGTCCAACTCTACGACCTCTCGACGGACCCTCACGAGACGGAGAACCTCGCCGCCCGACATCCGGAGGAGGTCGCCAGACTGCAGGCGATCCTCGACCAGATCCGGGCGGACGATCAGACGAGTCGTTGAGGCTCAGCTCGCGACGGCATCCTTCTCGCGGACATGATGGACGACCTGCTGCGGATAGGGAATGTTGATCCCGGCCGCATCGAAGGCCTTCTTCACGTTCTCGTTGAAGTCGAACTTGGCCGGCCAGAAGTTGCCCGAATCCACCCAGAATCGAATGACCAGGTCGACCGAACTCGCTCCCAGGGCACCGACCGCCACCATCGGTGCCGGCTCAGCATGCACCCGCTTGTCCTTCGCGATCAGATCCATCACGACTTTGCGTGCGACATCGATGTCGTCCTCGTAGCCGATTCCCACGTCAATCTGAACGCGACGAGTGGACTGGGTCGAGGAGTTGACGAGAACGCCGGTGGATATCGCGTTGTTCGGAATGATCACTGTCTGATTGTCGCCGGTGGTGAGCACCGTGTTGAAGATGTGGATCGACTGCACGGAGCCACTCTGGCCCGCCCCAGTAATGAAATCACCGACCTTGTAGGGGCGGAACAGCATCACCGAAACACCACCTGCAAAGTTGGAGAGCGTTCCTTTCAAAGCCATCCCGATGGCCAACGTGGCGGCCGACAGAATTGCGATGAAGGAGGTGACCTGAATACCCAACATGCCCGCGACCGAGAGCAGGAGCATGATTTTGAGCGAGATTGAGGCCAGGTTCCCGAGAAAGTGCCCAACCGTGACATCGATCTGCTTCATCCCAAGAACCCGATTGATGCCTCGGCGGAAGATGCCGATCACCACCCAACCGACCACCAATACGACGATCGCGAGACCGACCCGCGGCGCGTAGGCCACCGTCAGATCCACAAGTTGTGTGCTCGCGGTATTCATCCAGTCCGCGACTTCCGTCGTGGAGGTGGATGACGTCGCCGCTTCGCCGGCGCCTGCTCCCCCCGACGGCGCTGCTGCAGCCGCCGCATTCGTGTCTTGACTATTGAATCCAATTCGCATGATTTCTGTTCCCGGAATGAGATAGAAGAAAAACTGAAAACTCTGAGGACTCTATAGAGACTGGTACTGATCGCAAAGGTGACCGGCGGGTCACGTGCCCGAAGATCCCCCACCGAATACCCACTGTATCGCTGCTGAAACGCCCTGACCCTCGGGAAGTCCGATGAGCGACTCGATCGCGGACAGTACGCCGGTGAGTCCCTCGCCTGCAATGAGGCCACTGGCCACCGCGATGGCGAGGGCCGCCGCTGAGGCCGGCGAAAGACGCTTCCATGCCACCAGTATCATCGATCCAGCGAACATCGCGACGGAGTAGTACGCCGGAACGATGAATGCAATGCCCATGGCCAGCGAACTTGGAATGAAGGGTGCCAGCGGTTTCACAAACCGACGCAACATGGGCAAGACGATCCCGAAACAGGCCCCGCCGATGATCGCCGGAAGTGCTTGCGGTGGAAGTTGATCGAAGCCCCCACTGAGGAGCTCCGCCATCGCCTTCCACGCGTTGGCCGCTGGAGCGGGAAAGGACTCGTCGATTCCGATCTCATATTGTGAATCGAAGAGCTTGTAGACCCCGGCGCAGATCGGAATTCCGACGCAGACGCCGGCGAGCTGGGCGATCACCTGTTTGCGAGGGCTTGCCCCCAGCAGCCGACCGGTCTTCAGATCCTGCATCATGTCGCCGGATTGGCTGGCTCCGGCACTGGTGATACCCGCGGCCAGAACGTTTATCTCCGCCTGGCCGGGCGCGATCGCACCGAAGGCCAGCTGCGTGACCTTGCCCATACCGCCGATCGGATTAATGTCGGTCTCGCCCGTGGACCGGGTCGCGATCATCGCGAGCACCGAACTCATGGCGACGGCAATCAGCGTCATCCACCAGGGGATCCCGAAGACCGAATGGGCGACCGTCATGGTGATCACGCTGGCGATCCCCAGACCGATGATCCACCAGGAATTGGGTACCAGCATCGATGCCGGCTCCATCTCGTCGCCGTCGGTCATCACGGATGCCCCGGGACGGAAGGTGTTGAGTATCGTCCGCCACGACAAGGCGAGATTCGCAAAGGCGTCGGCGATCATGATGGCCACCCCTGGCCACAACAACCACCCCCGCGGGCCGTCGGCATAGGACATGATCGATCCCTCGGCCCAACCCTGCGATTTCGACCAGGGGCCGAGAATGGCCCAACTGAGAATCGCGCCCAACAGGAGTGAGATTCCGATTCGTGGCCCGATGAGGATCCCCGCACCCAACATCAGCGGTGAGATGAGAAGACTGAATCCCCACATCCCCGCGATGACGAAGAGCCCGGTCGCCCCGATGCTCGCCGCCGCATCACCGGCGTTGATCAAAGCGACCCGCTCCGGACCGGCGATCAGATTCGCAAACATCGGGTGCTCGATGATCGGATAGAAATATTTCACCTGGGTGAACGCGGCTGCGATCAGGGCCCAGATGAGAAGGAATCTCGCCTGCTTGAGTGCGTCACCCGCGCCACCCGAAGAATTCATCGAGACGATGGTCTCTGCGGTGGCTGTGCCGGTGGGAAATCTGAGCTTTTCCACCACCACCATCTGATTGCGAAGCGGGATCGCATAGAAGACGCCAAGGAAGCCCACTGCCAACGCCCAACCCGCCAGTTGCAGGTACGAGAACTCCAGACCGAGGAGCCCGAGCGCCGGGATGGCGCTCAACATGCCCGCCGCACTCGTCATCGAGCCGGCGGCGCTCCCGGAAGTCTGGGCGATGTTGGTCTCCAACACCGACAGCGGCCGGAATCCCACGGAAGCCAATGCCTTCCACACGCTGAATCCCAGAATGGCGGCGATCAAGGAACCACCGATCGACCACCCGGTCTTGAGGCCGAAGTAGATGTTCATGGAGGCGACCACCGCTCCGAGCAAACAGCCGGTGATCACCGCCCGCCACGAGAGTTGAGCCTCATCAGAGGTCGGACGATAGATCTGTTCCGCGCTGCGGCTGGGTTCACGATTGCTCATGATCGGAATCTATCATCCGAAGAGGGGTTCGGTCTCGTCTCGGTCGCCGATCGGTAGGCTTCACACATGAAAACGATCGATCACCATCGCCACCAGCGGGACAGAACGGATTTCGCCTTTCCCACACTGCTCGGATTGATACTCCTGACCATGGCCGCGGGTCCGATCGAAAACGCGGATCCACCCCGGCCCAATGTCGTCGTATTCATGGTGGATGACCTCGGTTGGCAGGACGTCTCTCTCCCCCTCGGTCCCGAAACCACCGACTTCAATCGTCGCTATCGCACCCCGAATCTCGAACGACTCGCATCCCGAGGCGTCGTCTTCACCGATGCCTACGCCGCGAGCCCGGTGTGCACGCCGACACGGACCTCGCTGATGACCGGTCGCCATCCGGGCCGCAGCGGTATCACCTACTGGACACTTCATGCCGATCGCGACAACTCAACCAAGCACCCGAGACTGAAGAGCCCACCTTGGCGGCTCGAAGGGCTCTCTTCGGACGACACCACCCTGCCAGGCCTCCTTCAAGAATCGGGCTACCGCACGATCCACATCGGCAAGGCACACTTCGGCGCGATCGGCACCAGTGGAGCCGATCCGACGAACCTCGGATTCGAGACCAACATCGCGGGCCATGCGGCCGGAGGGCCCGGCAGTTTCTATGGAATTCACGACTTCGGCGCCAACAAGCGTCAAGGGAAGACCGGCCCGAGCGTCTGGGACGTTCCGGGCCTCGACGAATACCACGGCCAAGATGTCTTCCTCACCGATGTGCTCGCGGAAGAAGCAGAGAAGGAGATCCGCAAGAAGACCGCGGATGGCCGACCGTTCTTCCTTCATTTCGCGCCGTACGCAGTCCACGCCCCGATCATGGCAAATCCCCGACATCTCGAACACTACGAAGGAATCGATCGGCGAGAAGCGGCGTACGCCACGATGATCGAGTCGGCCGATGCCGCCCTCGGGCGAATTCTCGACACGCTCGACGAGCTGAAACTCACCGACGATACGATTGTCATCTTCGCCAGTGACAACGGCGGACTCTCCGCCCACGCTCGTGGCGGTCAACCCCATGTCCACAATGCGCCGCTCCGAAGTGGGAAGGGTTCGGCCTACGAAGGCGGGGTCCGGGTACCGATGGTCATCTCTGGGCCCGGGCGGAACGAGATCCACGCGGATGGCCGCCGGATATCGACCCCGGTCACCGTGATCGACCTCTTTCCGACCGTGCTCGAACTCACGAATACGCCGCTTCCCGCAGAACATGCTCCGACCGTCGACGCGGAATCTCTGGTGGGCCTGCTCCGCGCGGGAGGCGACACCGAGGTCCCGAGCAAGGACCGGGGCCTCGCCTGGCACATGCCTCATCAATGGGGCGCGAGCGGACCGGGCATCGAACCGTTCACATCGTTCCGACGAGGCAAATGGAAGATCCTGTATTTCCATGATGGGCCGCGGATCGAGTTGTACGACCTCGCGAACGATCTCGGCGAGACCAAAAACCTCGCCGAAGAACATCCCGACATCGTGCAGGATCTGCTGCTTGCCCTCGAGGCCTGGTACGTCGACACCGGCGCGACAATCTCGATCGATTCACGAACGAACCAACCCGTTCGACGACCCGCCGCGCATGCCGCGATTCTCCGCGCGAATACGATCGAAGATTGACTCGGTCAGGCGTCCGGACGCGGAAGCAATCGATCTCGGTCGGCCTTCTTCCGAGATCTCGACGGAACGATCTCCCCGCGATCGGATGCCTCACTTCGCTCTTCGTCGCTTGCGTGGTACCGGAGCCAGGTTTCGACGGGATCTCCAAGACCACTCGAGAGGTCGATCCACTCACGACAACCGATGCGCGGAGGAAGATCCCGCACCTGATCCGTCAGCACATCATCACGGAGACGCCGATACAACGACCGGTCGTCCAGGTGATCGGTATGCAGGAGATAGACCTCCAATTCGGCAAGTCCGCGGATCACCTCTTCGAGTAACCGCCGAAGTTCGTCGTCTTGAAGCGAATCGGTCATCGGAACCTCGATGCCGATCTCCTCAAGTTGTCGAAGATTCGTCGTCAACGCGGCAAGCTCAAGATCATGCACCAGCGTCCAATAGCCTCGATCCTCAATTCCGAAACCCACGATCGCCGCCGACTGCAGTCGGTCGATGGCCCGCTCCCGAGAACCTCGTTTGCGATCGAAGATCCGATTCCGTCCCGTCGAATCGAACATGCGTTCATCTCCGCCCTCTGACCCGCAATCTAGGCCAGAATCAGGCACGCTCTGGGATGCGAGGCGGATTCGCAGGCGAATCGTTGCAAAGAACCAAAAGGTCCACGGTCCAAGGTCCAAGGTTCAAGGTTCAAGGTTCAAGGTTCAAGGTTCAAGGTTCAAGGTTCAAGGTTCAAGGCAAAAAGAAATCACCCCGGTGCCGGTAGGCGCCGAGGTGACAGGAGGAGAAAGAGATGACAAGTTGAGTAGTCGGTCGTCCGCCGCGGCGGATCCCCGCACGAGATCAAGAGTCTTAGATACGACTCCGCTACTGAGTAGTTCGGCCGTTCCGTTGTTTTTCTACAGTGATTTTCGGACGAGACGATGAAATCGACCGAGTCCGCACAACTGGAAGATCCGCGAAGTCCTCGCTTCTTTCAGGATTTGGCAGAATTTCAGTCCGACTTGAAAATTCTGCCGACCCCAAAAAACGCCGCTGGATCACCAGAATCTAAGTTTTGAGGAGTGCTGACGTCCTACCGCACAAAGACCTCGGAGCCGACTGCGCACGATCTGCGCCGTCACTCTGATCCGTTTGACGCATGAGAATTTGCCGCAAGAAAAATTCCTGAGTCGACGAATCGAGCAGGATCTACCGGCGCCGACGCGAGGAATTCGAGGGTGACTCGATCGCCAGGGAGCATGGTCAGCAGGTTCCGGTCGACCACCCCGTCGGCGGCAAGACGACTCGGATCCATGACCAGTTCTCGCACGATGGTCCGAGCGCGAATGCCGACGCGACAACCCCCTTCTATCGCCTCGACCTCGAGGTCGTAGTCGGCGGCCGGGAGTGAAAGCCACGCGTCCTTCCCGTAGAACCAGAAGGCTCTGCGAGCTCCCGATTCGATGACGAGAAACTCGCTCGAAGGATCGGTTGGAATCGAGATCTCTCGACCGACCAAAACCTGGCTTGACGTTCCGACGTCCGCGTGCAATCGAAGATGATCCACCGCGAGATCTCGGCCGGCAACGTCGACCCGACGAACGGTCGCATCAGTCGACCACGCCGATTTGCCATCATTCACCATGCCGACCGCAATGCCTTCGTCACTCGCCGTGAATCCGATCAGTTGCGGAACGCACGCGGCGCGAGCCGCCCACCACGCAGGCTTGGGACGGCCAGCGCGATCGATCAACGACCAAGAATGCCCGGTCCAAGCGTCATTCAACTGCCAGACCAACGCTCCCGAGCACCGAGGCGAGTTCATGCGCAACCACTCGTAGGAAATCGTGGTAGCGCGAGCCTGCAACAAATGCATCCGAAACAGCCGCTGGTCGAGCGAGGTCGACGGCGTGAACCACTCATCGAGCCATCGGTCGTACTGCGCGGCATCTCCACCCCAACCGCGCTGTCGGCCCGCAAACGCATCCAGCGCCTCGGGCCTTTCCGAGGAGAAGACATCCTCACCAAGGGCCTCCTCGATCGTGCGGCGAAGCGGAGGCGCCTGATGGCCGAACTCGCTCACGAATCGAGGCACGATCTCCCTGACCTCTTCGAGTTTGAGATCCCAGGTGTGGCGATCGCCGATATCGGGATCGTTTGGATCGGCATCCACGGACCCAGACCACGGACTGTCCACGAGGTACGGTCGAGATGGATCCAGATCCGCACATATCTCGGGGAGAAGTTCGACAAAGTATTTCCTGCCCCAGGTCTGCGCCGGGTCCATCCGCTCCCGCCATCCCCAGTTTCGCCAGGCGAGCACATTCTCGTTGCCGCCGCACCACAGCACGATCGAAGGGTGCGCTGCAAGGCGGGCAACCTGATGGCGTGCCTCGCGCTCGATCGATGCGGGGAAGGGATCATCCTCCGGGTAAGTCGCACAGGCGAACATAAAGTCCTGCCAGACCAGAATTCCGAGTTCATCACACGTCTCGTAGAAGGCCGGCTGCTCATAGATCCCGCCCCCCCACACCCGAAGCATGTTGAAGCCCGCCCCGACCGCCTGCCGGATCCTCTCGCGAACCCGCGATGGTTCCGCGGTGCCCGGAAAGAGGCCGTCAGGAATCCAGTTGGCGCCGCGACAGAAAATCGGCGCTCCGTTCACCACGAATCGAAAACGGGCTCCCTCGGGGTCCTTCCCCACATCAAGGGCCACCACTCGTAACCCGATCTTCCGTGTCGCAACGTCCAGATCGATGCCTTCCCGGCGGAGCGTGACGCGGACATCGTGCATGGGCTGTTCGCCAAGCCCACGCGGCCACCATCGGTCGGGTTCCGAAATCTCGATCATCGCGGTCGCCAGATGCCCGGCTTGAATCAACCGGACCGGCACCATTTCCTCGAATCCGCGTCCGTCCGGCGCGTCGATCTGGACGACAACGTCAAACTCCTGAACGTCGGCACCCGACTCCAGCAAGACGTCGACCGCGACGTCGATCACCGCCAGCCGATCGTTGCAGGTGCAGACCAGCGGACGAACGTGCTCGATCCGCGCGGCCTTCCAGCCCTCGACTCGAACCTCGCCGAGAATTCCAGCCCCCGGACACTTTGGGCCCCAATCCCATCCGAAACTGCAGGACGCCTTGCGAAGGTAGGAATAGACGCCCCATTCGCCGTCGGCGTTCACCGGACGATCACCGAGGGCGTCGACGAGTCGATCCAGTTCATCCAGGGGTGCTCGGAGTTCGACCTCAAGCACGCATCCTCGCCGAAGCCTTGCGGCATCGATCCGGTATCGGTGGGGATGAAACTGGTTTCGAACCTCGCCGAGAAGTTCGCCGTCAAGCCTCACTTCCCCGGCGGTATCCAGTGAGTCAAAGACGAGTTCGACGGTTGCATCAGGATCCAGCCCGACCGGAAGATCCGATCCACTCATCACGCGACGCCAGGTCCAGTCCGTCCGACCGACCCACATCTGCGCCGCTTCACCTTCACCCTGATCAGGGTCGATGAGCAGACCATGCCGGATAAGGTCGAGATGAATGCAGCCGGGAACCTCGGCCTCCAGACCGCCCTCTGGAAGCACCACCGGCGAGTCTACGCTTCCGCCGCTACGAACCACCCGCCATCCCTCCTGCAGTGTTCGTGACATCCGCGTGCTCATGATTTCCTTTCGCGGTCCGTCGGGGACGGAGTCCGACCCTCCGCCGCTCCGGCTTCGATCTCATCGGCATTCACATGTCCGATCACCCGACCATCGTCGCGTTCATCGGCCTGCACTTGTCCCATCAACCGGAACATCCGGACAAGGTCGCGAAACCCGCCGATGGTGAACCAGACCGTGACGACCATCGCCGTCGCGATTGCAAACCAAAGCCACCAGCCCCAAGCCTCGACCCAGGCCTCGTCCGAGATCTGAGGCCATTGCATGACAGGGGCCGCGAAATACCAGGCCAATCCAACGGCAAACACCAGCGTGAAGAAAATTGGCCAAGCAATGGTGACTGCCGTGACGATCCGGTCCCACCGCGTCATCTCATGGCCGAATCCAAGGCGTTCGTACCATCGAACCGGCCGCTCATCACCGCCGCCGGACTGCGAATCGGCATGGATACCGCGATGCAGCATGCGGTCGAGATCGAAGGGCTCCCGGCTGGTCAGGATTGAGACGACGACGAAGAGGCCGATGGAGATCGCGATCGACCAAAAAGTCAGGACCTGGCCGCTCATCTCGTTGCGCACGTATGAGGCAACACGGCTTATCGCACCGAGCCACCCCACCCGCGGCTCGCGTAGGTCGAACCCCGCGGAACCTCCAGCGGGCATCCGCCGACTCGTCTCCGGGGAATCACCCGACGAAAGGGACCAGGTGACCAGAGGCGCATCCGCTGCGTCAACGAAAGTGATCCCGACCTCGGCACCACGATCTCCGTCGGAAGATTGAACTGCATCGATCCGGAATCGAAGGTCTCGCTCCGGGAGTTCCCGTACTCCTCCGTCGCTCACGATGTCGCCGAGGAGAACCGTTTCTCGATCATCGTTTTCGGAATCAAAGGTGATCGTCAGGACACCGCCCGGATGAATCAGGGGCTCGTTCATCTGTTTGACGACCACGCCGAACCCCGCGAGGGACATTCCCGAGATCATGGCGGCCCAGGCCCCGGCCGTCGTCGCCCGACGCCAGTACAAACCGCCGATGATGGCGCTTCCGGCACCGCCCACGAAGATGGCGCCGGTCAGCGCTAGGAACATGGCGACGTATTGATTCGGCGTGTACCAAAGGCTGAAGCAGAAGGCGAAAATCGCGACTCCGAAGATGGAGCTTCGAAGCAGCCAGAGGTGCGCCCGCGCAGAGAGCGGGCGCTTGCGGAACGGAAGAACCACATCCTGGATGAAGATCGATCCCCAGGAGTGGAGATAGGTGTCGTTGGTGGAGATGAACGCTCCGAGCAAGGCCGCGGCGAACAGCCCCAGCAGACCGGACGGAAGCATGACGCTCACCGCCGCCGGCGTTCTCAATTCACTCGACAGGACGGCGGGGTCGGCGCCGTTGGCGGGCTGTGCGGCGATGATCGCCTGCACCTCCGCCGCCGCCGCCGCGTGCTCGGGCGAGGTCATCACGACCCGGATGCAGATCGGAAGCACCAGCGTGATCAGCAGCAGGACCCGGAACCGCCATCCGTTCAGGATGTTCGCCATTTTCGCTTCATGGGCATCGATGGCAGCCGCGTTGTACCCCGACGTCCCCTGCCAGCCAAGCATCCCGTAGAACAGCACGATCACACTGATCACCCAGTAGAACGCGTTGAACTGCTCTTCCTGCCCAAGATCGAAGGGATTGACCATCGACCGCCCTTCGGGCGCGGCGAGCAGGGTCTCTCCGATCTCGCCCCATGAGTAGGTGGTCAGCAGGAACAACATCACCCCGAGAAAAACGATCTGGCCGAAGGTGCCTTGCAGAAAGTCCGTGACGATCACCGCGACCTGACCACCGATGAATACGAAGAACAGTGCCGTCGCGAGCATCACCGCCATCAGGATCGCGAACGTCGGCACCACCCAGGGACCGACGGCCATCTCGGTCGGAAGTCCGCAGAGTGCGATGAAGAAACGCGCCGCCACCGCCGGGAAGATCCCGTAATTGATAATGCCAGAGAGAAAGGCGACCAATCCCGCGAAGACGCGGAATCTCCGGGAGTAGCGGATCTCAAAGAACTGCGCCATGGTGAGGGCACGGGTCTGCCGGAATCGGTAGACGACCCAGCCCGAAAGCGCGATGAGAATCATCGCGGGGTTCTCCATGAAACCCCACCAAATGCTGGTGAATCCAACGTCGTAGTACTGCTGCCAGAACCAGACCAGCGAGATCACGCCGAGTTGGGCCATGCCGTAACTGACCGCGATCAGATAGCGGCCGGCGCAACGATTCGCGGCGAGGAAGCCGGATACCGAGCGGGCATATCTGTTGGTGGCGATCGCCGCCACGAGAAGCAGCGTGAAGAAGACGGCGAGAATCGTCCAGTCAAGCGTGGAGAGATGCACGTCAAGATCCTACTCGCGACCCGCGTCATTCACTTCCCTCACGTCGACGGGGGGAGTTCAAGACCGACCGATTCCGCCATACCACGGGTCCATGCCTCGACATCGTGGAGCATCCGGCCGTCCGCCGACCCCTCCGCCCGCGCAACCTCGATGGCCCGCAGGGACTCCACGGCTCGCGGCAAGCCACCGCCACCGGGCCCGGTCAGTCGATCTTGTCGATGGAGATCCCAACGGGCCTGTTCCTCCGAGTCCAGCGATTCCGGATGAACGCGGGCGAGGAATCGGAACGCGAGTTCCTCGAGTCGCTCGTCACTGGTGGCTCGAATGAATCGGCGGAGTTCCTCTGGGCCGCCCGTTCTCGCTCGCGCCATCGCGACGCCATCGCCATCACCGACGAACCGGCCGTAGAGTTGCTCCTCGGCATCGATCTGATCGTCGTTGTCCGCCGGTCGATCGTCCATCACGAGTCGGAGGCGTTCGGTGATCGCGGCCCGGTTGGCTCGAACGAAGTCCAATCGCTCCGAGATCATCGATTCGTCGAGCCCCGTCGCGGCGAGTGCCTGGGGATTGCGGGTGAGCACCTCCGCGGGCGCCACCATCGGGACGCTGTTGACCCGGAGCCTCCGGACCGGAATTCGTTCACCATCCTCCGAGATGCCATGGAATCGTGCATGGACCTGCCTCGGTTCAAGGGCAAGAATCTCCGCGGGATCGCCGTGCAGATCGATGACCACCCGCTCGTTCCTCCCGTCGCTCGCCACCACGACCCCGACCGTTCCGTGTCCCCGAGCAGCGCCAAGGCCGGGAACCGACATAAAGAACGGCTGCCCCGGTTTGTCGACGATCTTCTTGACCTTGTCCTTGATGCCCATCGAGATCGCATGATCCCAGAGTCGTCCGTTCGATTCGCGAAGTCTTCGGGCCATTTCGATCGTGGCTCGAACATCGCCCAGCGCATCGTGGGCACTCTCGGCGTGCTCTGAAATACCGTTGGCAGAGGCAAGCTCCCCGAGTCGGAGCGAGAGCGAGCCATCCTCATAGGTCGGCCATTCGATGCCTTCGTGCCGGCCTGTGCTCCAGGCCATCCGGAACGCGGCCATCAAATCGAATCGACGATTGCCATGCTTCCATTCGCGGTCGTAGGTGGGCAGGAGATTCCGCCAAGCGCCGAATCGAATGATGTCGTCGTCGTACCCGAGACTGTTCCAACCGGTGCAGATCGATCCCGGTGTCGACATCTCCTCGAGCACCTTCTCGAAGAACACATGCTCCGGGTCGCCATCCTCAATCGTGTCCTGCGGTCCGATCCCCGTGACCAGACACGCGCCGATCGACGGCGGCTCGTCAATCGGCGGCGTACATCGGATTTCGATCGGATCGCCCACGGGCAGGAGATCGAGATCGGTGCGGATCGCGCCAAATTGGGAAGGCCGATCGCGACGACGATAGGGACCCGATCGACCCTTATCCCAAGGACGGCTCAGCGAGCCGAAGGTCTCGAAGTCGAACCAAAGGATGGTCTCGTCTTGCATGCGGCCTCCGAGGACGACCCTAACCGGATTCCGAGGGACGATGCGGATCGTGAACGTTCGTCCACCGTGGGATCGGACCGCTAGGAAGTGATCGCGACGTGATCCAACCGGTCCGACTGGTGCGCGACAACCTTCCAGGATCCGTTCCGCTTGCGAAGCACCGTCGACGCGCGAATCGAGACCGGGGCGGGTGTTCCGTCGACCACGTTCGCACCGGTTTCGACGCAGGTGAACACCGCGAGATCCTCGCCCTGCATGACATGGCGCCGCTCGGGAGACACCTGGCCACCGAGATGGAGACCCGCCTGGCGCTCGCATTCGGCGGCGACCTCGTCCCAGCCGATGCGATGGTCGCCGCCGGGCCCCATGTACGAGACGTCGGCGTCGTGCCACCACGCCGCCTTCATGGGTGCGGCGTCACCACCGAACATCGCAAGCAGTCCGGCATAGAAGGCGTCCACGGCTTCCTCGAGGCCCTCCGGCCCGCACTCGATCAAACTCATTCGTCGAACTCCGTTTTCGATTTCACGATTCGAACGACCGACCAGTCGTCGTCGCGGAAGCATACCGAAGACGTGAGACAAGGAGGATGGAACCCGACGGTGCTCATCGTTTTCGGAGTCGGATCGACTCGATCCCGAAGGGACGAAGCGGCAACTCGAATCCACCGTCGGCACGCACCTCGAACTTCGCATCCGGGTTCACCGGACGCTCACGGAGATCCACCGGCGCGGGATCGCCCCAACCGGGCACGCGAATCGTCGCCGTTCCGGAACCGCCGTGCTTCTCGACGATTCGCAGCACCACGCCGTCGCCGTCCTCGGCCGGCTTCAGAGCGACGATTTCGACCGCCGCCGCGCCGCCGATTTCGATGACGATCGGACGAATCCGATCGACGCCGCCCGCGGAGGCCTCGCCCGACTTCAGCCGCCGGACCACCAGTGGTTCCGCGAATGCCTCCGCCTCAGCATCGACCCCTGCGGCAAAGCGATCACCGCAGTGCGGCATCAAGGCGTACGCGAGACGATGGGTTCCGCGATCGCAAGTCGGGTCGGGGAACCCCGGACTTCGAAGCAGGCTTAGGCCGAGCGTCGACTGATGTGCATTCCGCCCCACGATGCCCGCATCGAGCACCGCGAGGCCAAGCCCGGGCTGGGAGAGATCCATCCATCGTCGACCCGGCACTTCGAATCGGGCCTCCTCCCAAGAAGTATTCCGATGCGTGGCTCGCTCGATGGCTCCGAACGGAATTCCAAAGGTCGCACTGCGAGCCCGGATCCCCGTCGGGAACTCGGCGCGAAGCAGCGTCCGATCCTCCTGCCAGTCGACGAGCAGTTGCACATCGAGTCGATCCGCACCGGCATCGAGTACGTAACGCACCACCAGTCGACTGGACCGACCGATCGCATGTTCGAATTCGATCGCACCGCGAAACGGTCCTGAATCGATGACCGCATGCCGAGCCGCATCGCTGAGAATTTCCTCGAACTTCTCGTGATAGTCGCGGTCAAGGTCCCAGGCATCCCAGCGACGAGGCCGATCCTCGTAGAGCCGGAATCGATTCAGTGGTCGAACCAGCCCACGTTCATCGCGACCGTTGACCGATTCCCCGCCGGCTCGCCGAAGTTCGATCACGCGACCGGATTCGTCGAAGGCCACTTCGACGCGGCCGTTGCGCATCAATCGCTCCTCCACCACCACCGGCTCGACTGCATGCAGCCGCGAGGCGTCGACCAGCATTCCACCAGCCGCCGGCACCAAATCGACCGGGAGCAGTTCACCCCCCAAGTTCACCACGCCACCACGCGGTGTACTTGCTGGATTCATGATCAGGACCGGTTGATCGAAACCGGTGGCATCCAGCGAAGCGGACCATCGATCGAGACCGGCGTCGAGTTCGACTTTGCAGACCGATCGAATCGACTCGTACTGCGCTCGGACGTCGACATAGACCTCTGGGATCGAGGACCCGGGAAGAATGTCGTGGAACTGATTCAAAAGGACGAGTTTCCACGTCGCATCGAGTCGCTCACGCAGCGCCGCCGTGGAAGCCGTTGTCGCATCCGGTGTGCCGCACCCGATCAGTTCGATCGCACGCAACGCTGACTCCGCCTCGGCGTTGGCCTGCTTAAGCCACTGATGAGAAGTGTAGGTGCCACGATGAAGTTCGAGATAAAGCTCGCCGTCCCATTTCGCCGGCTCCCGTCCCGCGGCGCGAAGTTCGGCGGCCTCGTCGTGGAGGCGGCCGCAGAAATCGTCGGCCCGACCAAACTCGACCGCGGGAAGACCCTCCACACCCTCTGCCATCAATTCAATGCGTTCCGTTTGCTCGACTGTCGGACCGCCCCCGCCGTCGCCGAAGCCATAGGGCTGCAACCAGGTCGGCATCGCGGCGTGATCGAGTTCGGTGACATTGCGTTCGGCGAACTGCAGATCCGCCGGGAGGATCGAACTGTTGTAGTTGTGCCCGGGCGTCAGGTGGGTCAGCACCGAAGTCCCGTCGATTCCGACCCAATCGAAACTGACATGCGGAAACTTATTCCGCTCGCACCAACTGATCTTGTTGGTGATGAAGGTGTCAAGCCCGGCGCCGCGGATGATCTGAGGCATCGAGGCGGGGAAACCAAAAGTGTCCGGAAGGTAGAGATGGCGTTGCGGAGCGTCGGATCCGAAGGCGTCACGCCACCAACCCGTCCCGTGAAGAATCTGACGGATGAAGCTCTCGCCGCTGGGTGCGTTGCAATCCGGTTCGATCCACATCGCCCCGCCCGGTTCCCAGCGTCCCTCGCGGACCCGCGTCGCGATTCTCTCAAAGAGCCGGGGAGAATCCTCCCGGACCCACTGATACTGCTGTGCCTGACTGCAGAGGAATCGAAAATTCGGTGACCGCTCCATGATCCGATCGACGGTGGCAAAGGTCCTCAGACACTTTCGGCGGGTCTCCGCGATCGGCCAGAGCCAAGCGGTGTCGATGTGGGCATGGCCAACCGCGATGGAGGTCGTCCCCGTTCCGCTCGCCGGGCCATTACCACGAAGCAAGATCTTGAGGTCGTCGTAGCGAGCCTCCATGGCGGGTCGTGGATCGTGGGCCGGGATGGTCCCCAGAATCTCTCGCAGACCCGCCTCCAGTCGATGGGCTCGCGGCGAAGAGGTCGGCTGGACCAACAGCGTTCGACGCGCGAGATCCCAGGCCTCCACGAAACGCCAGGCAAGGTCGTCGTAGACCACCAGTTCCGCCGCGGCGAGACGGCCGGGCTTCATTTCCTTCCAGCGAGCATGAAGTTCGGGGTGATCCCACCAGAACGTCGAGATTCCGAGGGGCATGTTGCAGGCTGCTTCGACGAGTAAATCGACGGATCCTCCGTGTTCTGCGGAGTCGAAAAGCGGGGCCCGATCGCGATTGAAATCGAAGCCATGAAACGGCGCTCCGTCCCGCCAGAGCAAGGCTTCCGTCCCCGAATCGAATCGAAGGTGCACGGCCCGCCCCGTCATCGATTCCGGCAGATCACCCTTGAGTCGAAACCACGCCGTACTCCACACCGGCCCCCATCGCCAACCGGTCTCCACCCGGGCGAACTCATCATCCGGGAGCGAACTGATCTCGTCGTGCGTCGGGCGGCCTTCAAACTGGGCGACCGTGATCTCGAGCGGGGACATGACCGGCGTCGCGACGGGTCGAAGCACCTCGTCGGCGAAGGTTTCAAATCGAAGAGCGGCGTATTCAAGATCGGGAAGCATGGCGTGCACCTCGAAGAGTTGGCGATCCCCCAAAAGGTACCCGCTGTGATTCCGAGCCACCGACCGATGCTCAGATTCGACCGGGGGTCCACCGCCAACGGGTCTCGGGTTCCCGGACGGCTGGAGTTACCCGTTCGAACCAGACCGCCTGCCCTGAATCTGAGAAATCCCTCTGATCGGAACACCCCACGACGCGATCCGACAATCTGGGATTCCGGGCTCCAGAAGAGGGTGGAAAGGACCCGATGCACCCCGAGGGGCCTCGTCCGATACAAATTCTCGCAACCTTCCGTCGACGCGGTCGCATATACTTGATCGTTCAGACACCACGCCCGGAGCATTTCACCTTCCATGCGTCTCATGCATCACAACTTCATGCGTCTCTTGGTCACGACAGCGCTCGTGATCGCGATGCCGTTGTGCTGTTGCGTGCTTCGCAGTGCCGCGGCACTTTCCGGACCGGAATCGAGCGGCGGACTGCTTCCATCCTGCTGCTCCGCCCATCAGTGCGAAGAAGGAACGGATGCTCCCCCGCCGGCCCACGACGGCAACGGATGTGGAGAAGGCTGCTGCCTCAAGGCACCGGCGACCATCGATCAAGATCTTCGAATCGCGCTCGACACCATTGCCTTCCTTCCCGACGTGATGAACGTGCCGGTCGAGGTCGTCGTCTGTTCCCAAGACCGATTCGAACCTGACCAATATCAGAGTGAACCGCCACTGGCGAAGGACCCCACCAGGTCCCCGAGATGGCTGCGTCGCATCATCATCATCCAACGCTGATTCCGAAGAACTTCTGCCGTTCTCTTGTGATGCATCGCGCACCAGAGTCTGTCGTCGTGAACTTCGTTCGGAGTCCAACGTGATCCTCCCAACCCTCAATCTCCGCGGCACCGCGCCGCTCCTGCTGCTGTCCGGATTCGCCCTGACGGCATCGGGTTGTATCTCGAATGATCCTGCGTCCGATCGATCGAACGTGGACGCACTCGTTCGGCCTCGCCTTGGCGAACGTGTCGATCTTGACTCGGTCAAGGCGTCACCCGTCTCGCCTCCTTCGGTCTGGAACGGGCTCGAACCCCTCGATGCCGACACCGCGGTCCGCGTCGCGTTCCAACGGGACGCCGGCATCCGGGCGTCTCTGGCAGAACTCGACCTCGCTCGCGCCGAACTCGCCCAAGCCGATCTTCCGCCGAACCCCGCAATGGACTTTGCGATCGGCATCGCCGTGGATGGAGTCTCAGGTGCTCCTGCGATCGTCGGCGTCACTCAGCAACTGACCTGGATCTGGACCCGACCGGATCGAGTTGACGCCCGCGATGCAGATCGCCGCGCGATGATCCTGCTCGCCGCGGCCTCGATGATCCGGCTCGACGCGGAGGTTCGTCGGGCTCATGCCGCTGCGATCGCCGCCGAAGCGACGCATCTGCTCGATGGAGCCCACGCGGAGGCGACCCGACGGACCGTCGATGCAGTGACTCGCGTATTCGAAGCCGGTGAGGCATCCAGGATCGACCTCGACCGCGCTAGGCTGAATGCGGCCGAGAGCGCCGCCACTGCCGATGCCAGCCGGCGCACCGCACGCCAGATGAAGCTCGCGGTCCTCGCGAGCATCGGATGTCCCGACGGATCCACCGACTTCGAACTGAGCGGTTCCCTCGTGACTTCCCGCGAGTCAATTCCCGACGAACAACGAATCGTCGAACTCACTCGCGCCACGCGACTGGATGTCGCTGCGGCCCGCATGCGAGTGCTCGCCGCGGAAGCGGAATGTCGTCTGGCCGGATCGAAACGACTTCCAGAAGTGGGCGTCGGTGCGGCCTGGAACAAGAATTTCGGGGATCGCCAGGCCGTGCTCCCCGGGGCCAAGATCACGCTCCCGATCCTCGACGATGGAAGCGCAGCGATCGCGGCGGCCCATGCACGACTGGATCGTGCACAACTTGAGCTTCTCTCCGTGCGTCGGCGTGCCGTCGGCGAAGTTCGTTTGAGTCGCGAAGCATTTCTGCGATCGGATCAGCAACGCATCGCCTATGCGGACACGGTGCTCACCCCGGCGACGGAAGCGGAAGTGCTGGCGGAGGCCGCGTATCGCGAAGGCGTCATCGACCTCACCGTTCTCTTGCTCGCCCAGCAGCAGCGCATCACCGCCGAACGGCGTCTGGTGAACTTTCAGTTGGCCGCAATCGCCGATCGCATCTCACTCGAGGAACAGGTCGGAGGCTCGTTCGACATCCCCGCGATGCCCCCGAAAGTGCCCGACATCGACCAAACCACCGCGACCACCGATGCCCCCAAGACCGCTGCTCGCCCATCGAGCTTCAGCCCGGAGATCTCGTCATGACCGATTCAGGATTCGAGTCGATTCGACCCTCGGCCGGCGACCTGGTGCCGACACCGCCCCGCCGAATCTTTTCCAGGCTCGGACTTCCCATTCTCATTCTGCTCGCGACCGCGGCGTTGCTCGCTTTTGTCGGCTGGGATGCGGTCCGACCGCGCACCGATGTGACCGCGGTCACGGTCGCGCTCAAAACCATCGAGACCGATGAAGCGCCGACTCCGAAATCCGAGGGCAACGCAATCGTGCAGGCACCCGGGTGGGTGGAGGCGGATCCGTTCTCGATCTATGCTTCTGCACTCACCCAGGGAATCGTGGAGTCGATCCTCGTTCTCGAGGGCGATTTCGTAACGATCGGACAACCGGTTGCGACGCTGGTCCGAGCGGATTCCGAGATCAACCTTCGCCGAGCTGAAACCGAAGTCGATCGAAGAGTCGGGCTCCGCAGCGCCGCTCTGGCGAGGTTGACCGCCGCCGAAGCCGACTACGAGACACGGGTCTCAGTACATCGACGAGTGGCGATCGCGGAAGCAAACGAAGCGAAGATCGCCGCGGACCTCAAGGCATTCCCTTCGCGAATCGACGAAGTAAAGTCGAGCCACGACGAACTTCGCGACGAGTACGACCGCAAGCGAGGGCTCGTCGATGAAGGCGCCGTCGCCGCCGGACCGGTGGCCAGAATGGGACTTCGACTCCGATCGTTGGAGGCGAAAATCACGCAACTGGAGATGGAGCGAGCAGCAGTCGTGGCTTCGCTGCAAGCGGCGGAAGCGGAACGGCGAGCCGCCGTCTCCGACCGCGAACTCCGCATCAAGGAACGACTCGACCTCGAGTCCGCTCAAGCTGGGCTGCTGGTCGCGGAGGCCGAAGTCGCGAGGGCGGCCGCAGATCGAGACGTAGCGGCCCTCGCCTTGGATCGATGCACGGTGGTCTCGCCGATTGACGGCGTGGTCATCGAACGAATTGCGTCACCTGGATCGACCATTCAATTCGCGAACGGTCAGCACGGCGCTCATATCGTCCACCTCTACGATCCCACGATGCTCCAGGTTCGAGCCGATATTCCGCTGGGTGAGGCCGCGAAGGTCGGGGTGGGGCAACCCGCGGAGATCGTCGTAGACCTTCTTCCCAACACCCTCTTTCGGGGAGTCATCACCCGCTTCGTCCATCGGGCGGACCTCTCGAAGAACACCGTCGAGGCAAAGGTGCACATCACCGATCCCTCCCCGCTGCTCAAGCCCGACATGCTTGCCCGAGTCAGGATCCTGCCCTCCAAAAACGGGAACGAAGCCGGAGTACGCCGAACGATTAGCCGGATCTTCGCGCCCGAATCCGCCGTCGATCCGAAAGGTGGCATCTTGGTCGTCGACGAACGGAGCGGAAACGAAGGGGTCGCCGCACGAAGGTCGGTGGAGGTGGGCGAAGTCCGCGTCGACGGCTGGGTTGAAATTCGATCCGGCCTGCGTCCGGGTGATGTGGTCATCCTCGACCCTTCGATCAAAACGGGGACCGCAATCCGCTTCCGAGAACCGGTCGCAAAAAATGGAGCCGACACATGAGCCTGATCGAATGCCGGGACCTGACCCGAACCTATACCCGAGGCACCGAGAAGATCACACCGCTGGACGGTCTTGATCTCGACATCGAGCGTGGTGGTTTCGTTGCCCTCATGGGTCCTTCGGGATCCGGGAAGACGACCCTCCTCAACCTCCTTGCGGGCATCGACCGCCCCACCCGAGGCTCGTTGACGATCGACGGGCGTCCCGTCCACACGCTCTCGCGGAACGCCCTCGCCGAGTGGCGAAGCGAGTCAGTGGGATACGTCTTCCAGCTCTACAACCTCGTCCCGGTGCTGACCGCGTACGAGAACGTCGAGTTGCCTCTGCTTCTTCACTCGCTGACGAGGAAGAAACGTCATCAGAAGGTCGCGGCTGCCCTCGACCTCGTTGGCATCGCTGACCGAAGCGATCACTATCCCCGTCAACTCTCCGGTGGTCAGGAGCAACGAGTCGCAATCGCCCGCGCGATCGTGACTGATCCGACCCTCATCCTCGCTGATGAGCCAACCGGAGATCTCGATCGCGAGAGCGCCACCAATATCATGGATCTGCTCAAGCAGCTCAACATAGAACTTGGAAGGACAATCGTCATGGTCACCCACGACCCGAAGACCACCGCCTGGTGCGACACCGTGCTGCATCTGGAAAAAGGGCGCCTTGCCGAGTCGGACTTCGACGACTCGTCCGAAGCGAAATCTCGTAACCAAGCCATGTCGGAGACCTCGTCATGAACCGTGCCATCAGCGTCATACCAACTGTCTGGCGCCAGATCGTTCGGGCTCCAATTCGCACTGGATTGACGATCACGGGAATCGCGGTCGCGATGTTCCTGTTCACCAGCGTCGAAGCGATGCGGAGCGGCGTCCATGCCGCGACGACCAGCAATGCGCAAGATGCGACCCTCGTCGTCTACCGGGAAAACCGGTTCTGCCCGTTCACCAGTCGGCTTCCTGAGTTCTACGGAGATCGAATCAAGCGCATCGATGGCGTCAAGTCAGTGATCCCGATGCAGATCCTCGTATCCAACTGCCGCGCGAGCCTAGATGTCGTGACCTTTCGCGGCGTGCCCAACGACGACCTCGAAGCGACCATCGGCAACGCCGGACGGTTTTTGGAAGGCGATGCCGCCGCCTGGCGCTCACGGAGTGACGCGGCCTTCGTCGGTGAGTCACTCGCCCTCCGACGAGGCATCAAGGTGGGAGACCGTTTCTCCGCGGCGGGAATCACCGTCTTCGTCGCGGGGATCCTCGGCAGCGATCGTCCGCAGGATCGCAACGTCGCCTACGTCCACCTCACGTTTCTTCAGGAGACCGTGACCAGAGGCGGTTCGGGGGGTATCGTGACCCAATTCAACGTCAACGTCGATGATCCGACGCAGATGGAATCGATCGCCTCCAGTATCGACGAAGCGTTTCGATACGACGAATTCCCAACCAGCACCTGGCCCGAGAAAGCATTCGTCGGCCGTGCGGTGCGGGACATCATCGAACTGGTCGGTTTCGCCAGTTGGGTTGGCTGGGCGTCACTGATCGCGGTCCTGGCCCTGGTGGCCAACGCGATCGTGCTCGCGATGCGGGACCGGATCCGGGATCACGCGGTTCTTCAGACGCTTGGCTACACCGGTGGCTTGATCGCTTGGATGGTGCTACTCGAAGGCGCCCTGCTCGGCCTTGCGGGCGGGGTGGTTGGCGCCGTGACCTCGACGGTGGTGGTCAGCATCGGTCGTTTCAGCATGACCATGGAAGGGATGAACGTCGAGATCGCGAACGATCCCAGCCTCGCGTTCATCGGCGCCGGGATCGCGGTCGGCCTCGGATTGCTTGCAGGCGCGGTGCCTGCGATTCGCGCTTCTCGCGGCGAGATCGTGCAGGGGTTCCGTGCGGTCTGAACGACCAGAAAGTTGATTCATGCACAAACTTCCATTCGAGTACGCCGTCCGGAATCTTGGACGCAGTCCCAGCCGGCTCCTGATGAGCGCCGGCGGATGCGGGCTGGTAGTACTACTGGCGATGGCGGCGGGCGGCTTCGTCAGCGGCATGCAAGAGTCACTGAAAATCAGTGGTTCATCACGCAACGTCATTCTCATGGGCGCGGGAAGCGAAGAAAGCGTCGAGCGCAGCGAGATCCCGATGCGAACGCCGGGGATCGCCGCGACGGGCATTCGCGGCATCGCGATCGCCGCCGGGGTCGAAGCGATCTCGCCCGAAGTCCATCTGGCCATTCCGATTCGACTCCAGACCAATGCCGACTCCGCCACCGAGCGCGATGAGACCAACGCGCTGTTCCGCGGAATCACGCCCTCCGCCTTTCTCGTGCATCAGGAGGCACGGCTGACCGACGGCCGCTTCCCGGAGACCGGCGCCGACGAGGTCGCGATCGGCCGCCTCGCCGCCCGCAGCCTCGGGCTGGAGGACGCGGAGCAGATTCTGAATGCGACGCTGATCGTCGATGACCGCCCCTTCACCATCGTCGGCGTGATCGATGCTGACGGAGGGGTGATCGAAGGGGAGATCTGGATTCCGCTCTCGGACCTGCTCATCGTCGGACAACGCGACACCCTCTCGTGCGTGGTGATTCGCACCATCGACGGCGACCTCGCATCCGCCCGCGGTTTCGCCGCAACCCGACTCGATCTCGAACTCGTGGCCACCAGAGAGAGCGACTACTACGCCTCGCTCGCCGCCTTCTTCACCCCGATCCGACTCATGGTGGTGATCACCGCCATTCTGGTGGCAGCCGGCGGGATCATCGGCGGGCTCAACACCACCTATGCCGCATTCGCAAGCCGGGTCCGGGAGATCGGCACCCTCCAGACGCTGGGATACAGTCGAATCGCCATCGTCCGCAGTTTGGTCGAAGAGTCGGTCCTCACCGCCTCGATCGGAGCTCTGGTGGCAGCCGCCATCGGCATTCTTTTTCTTGATCAGGTAACCATCCGATTCTCCATGGGCGTCTTCGGGATCCAGATCGGCCCCGGCGTCGTCGCCCTCGGTCTGCTCGGCGGCCTCACTCTCGGCGTCGTAGGGGCGGTGATCCCCGCGATTCGTTGTCTGCGGCTTCCCGTACCCGAAGCCCTTCGTTCCTCATAATATCTCGTTCCATCTTTTCCATTCCGTTCTGGAGTCACTCAACCATGTCTCGCATGTCTCGAAACACGCACTTACTTCTCGGGCTTTCAGCTCTCTTCATCACGCTCAACGGTTGCGATCAGGGCGGCGGTGATACCACTGCGTCCAATGACGTCGGCCCCACCCGCGCGATGATTCCGGCGGCCTTCTTCACCACCGATCGCCCGGCGGAAGTTGCGGATCTCATTCAGATCAAGCCGACTGCTTCAGTCGGTGACTCGGTGACTTTCCTTGCACGCGTCGGCGGCCGGGTCGAACCGTTTGTCGATGGGATTGCAATCTTCACGGTCGCCGATCCATCGCTCTTGTCGTGCGAACTCATGGGCGACGAAGATCACTGCCCCCTCCCCTGGGACTACTGCTGCGAGGATCCCAACGGGATCACCGCGGGTTCCGCCACGATTCGTCTTGCGGGAAGTGCCGGCGATCCAATCGCGGCCAATGCAGAGGGCGCCGGTGGTCTCGAACCCCTGAAATTCGTCGTGGTCGAGGGTGTGGTCAACGAGCGGAACGACGAAGGCCTCTTCGTCATCGACGCCACTCGGATCTGGGTCGGCGGGAAGCCCATGCGAGGCGAGCCTCGCCGCGGTTCACTGAAGGGCGAGGAGAACGCCGGAGCGGTGGACGGCAATGCCGGAGGCCACGATCACGCCGATGGTGTCTCGCACGATCATGATGGTGATGGCACGCCAGATCACTGAGCCGGCTTGAAACCTTGATGCCGGGCATCGAGGCATGGCGCGTCAAGAGACGCATCGATGGAACGAACAGTGCCGGGACGGAATGCGATCGCATTCCGTCCCGGCCTTTCATTTTTGGATCGACTTGCTCCCTGCAGACCTGCGGCACACGTACCATCCATGCCATGAGCCTCTTCATCGGCATCGACATCGGCACCAGCGGCACCAAGGCCGTTCTCCTCGATCAGGAAGGCCGGGTCGTCGCGACCGGCAGCGGGAGTCACGCCCCCTCCGTCCCTCGGTCTGGTTGGTCCGAACAGAACCCCGACGACTGGTGGCCGAGCACGATCGCGGCGATCGGAGAATCATGTCGCATCGCGGGTGTCAAAGCCGACGCCATCGAGGCCATCGGTCTGACCGGCCAGATGCACGGCCTGGTCGCCCTGGACTCGTCAGCGACGCCGATCCGGCCAGCAATTCTCTGGAATGATGGACGCAGTGAACCGCAGTGCCATGCCGTCGAAGCCCGAATCGGGATCGAACGCCTGGTCTCACTCTGCGGTAATCGCATGCTTCCAGGATTCACCGCACCCAAACTTCTCTGGATGCGCGAGCACGAACCTGAAGCGTACGCCCGCGTCGCCACCGTGCTGCTCCCGAAGGACTGGATTCGCTACCGGCTCTCGGGTGAACTCGTGATGGATGTCTCCGATGCCTCCGGTACTGCGGTCTTCGACTGCGCTCATCGGACATGGTCCGACGAACTACTCGCCGAACTCGATCTCCCTCGTGCCTGGTGGCCCCACGCCGCCGAGAGCCCGGAGGTCGTCGCATCGGTCCACGCGGCCGCGGCCGCGGAGACCGGCCTTCGTGAAGGTGTTCCGATCGTCGCGGGTGCCGGTGATCAAGCCGCATCCGCGATCGGAACCGGTCTGATCGCGGAGGGCACCGTCGGCACGACCCTGGGAACCAGCGGTGTCGTCTTCGCCCCGACCAACGAATGGCGTTCACTCCCGGACGGCCGACTCCACGCCTTCTGTCATGCGGTCCCCGGGCGATGGCACCTGATGGGCGTGATGCTTTCCGGGGCCGGCAGCCTCGACTGGTTCCGATCGGCGATCGTTCCGGACATCGACGAAGAAGCGGGCTCGGAAGCGTTTCCCCGCATCGAATCGATGGCGAAGGAGGTCCCCGCGGGCGCCGAAGGAGTGCTCTTCCTTCCCTATCTCTCCGGCGAGCGGACGCCCTACCCCGACGTCAACGCTCGCGGGACGTTCATCGGCCTTGACCAGCGGCACGATCGCAGACATCTCGCTCGAGCAGTCTTCGAGGGTGTGACCCACGGACTCACCCAGTGCCTGGATCTGGTGAGGGAGGCCGGTGTCGAACCGGAGACCGTCCGACTCTCGGGCGGAGGCGCCAAGAGCGCACTCTGGCGCGAGACCTGCGCCGACCTTTTCGGCGTTCCGACAATCACGACCACGACGACAGAAGGCACGGCGTGCGGCGCCGCCATCCTGGCCGCGGTCGGCGCCGGCGCCTTCCCCAGCGTCGAAGAGGCCTGCCGGGTGACGATCAGGGAAGTCGATCGAACGGAAGCAGGCCCAAACGCCGCCGTGCTGGCGGCGAGACACTCGATCTACGAACGCCTCTACCCCGCGTTGAAGCCCCTCTTCCCCGCGATTGCCGCCGAAGCCTGATGGCTCAATCCAAGGGAAGGAACCAACCATGATCGAAATGCTCGCCATGACCGCCATGACCGCCTCGATGCTGGTCGTCGGCTGGATCATCTGGAAGGTGATCAACCGTCATGAAGAGGGTGATACGGCTCTGCAATCGAAACTCGATGCGGATGATCGTCGCGCCGCGATCGGTCGCGGCGAATCCCCGGATCCTCCTCTGTCGGATTC
>CALFOM010000023.1 GCA_937919685.1 uncultured Phycisphaera sp. | reverse complement strand
TGACCCGGCTTCGGTCCTCGGGCCGAGAGCAATGCAAGACATGCAAGACATGCGACACAAGAAAAGAAGGGCGAGCCTCTCGGCTCGCCCTTCTTTGTTCATTTGTTCGATCGAGATGTCGCGAGGATCATGCTCGGGTCGAGGGCCGAAAATCAGCCGAGATTGACCGGCATCACCACGTAGGTGAAATCGGTGCCGACCTTGATGACCCCGGGCTTGTTGGGCGCCTTCAACTCGATGAGGATTGTCTCTGAGTCGGCGTGCTTCAGCCCTTCCGTGAGGTAACTGGGGTTGAAGCCGATCTCGATCGGATCGCCGCTGTACTCCTCGGTTTCGATCTTGATCTCCGCCTCGCCCATTTCGGGAGCGCGGCTGGACAGTGTCAGCGTTCCGTCGGCGAAGGCCAAGCGAACGCCCTTGCTTTCCTCGTTGGTCAGGAGTGCGGCTCGCCTCACCGCGGAAGCCAGTTCGACGGTCTTGAAATGGACCTTCTTGTCCTGATCCTTCGGGATGACGTCCTCGAATGGGGGGAACGAACCTTCGACGAGGTTGCTCGAGAGCACCGGAGCTCCTGGGCCGCTGCCCACTTGGAAGAGGATCTGGTTGCGATTCCGTCGGATACGGACGGGCTCGTCCGGATCGTTCATGAGCCGATTCAGGACATTCAATGCCTTGGTGGGGACGATCGAGGTGAGGTCCTCCTCGGCGTTGGTCGTGCATTCGCCCCGGGCCACCGCGAGTCGCCGGCCATCGGTGGCGACGAGGCGAAGGTTTCGTCCAATACGTTCGATGAGCACGCCGTTGATCGCGTATCGACTGTTCTCGACCGCGGTGGCGAATACCGTGCGTCCGATCAGTCGGCGGAAGGTGTTGCAGTTGGTTTCGAATTCGAAATCGTCCGTGTCGAAGGTTGGAACGCCCGGGAATTCCTCAGGATCGAATCCGAACACTTTGAACTTCGAGTCGCGGCCAGTGATGGTGGCGATGTTCTTCGAGACCTCGATGGACAGGGAGTCATCGTTGCTTGCCCGAACGATCTGATTCAGTTTGTCGGCGGGAATCAATGCGACGCCCTCTTCCCGCACATCCACTTCGGCGACACCCAGGAGCAGGCCGATCTCCGTGTCGGTGGCGGAGATAAAGAGAAGACCGTCCTTCGTCTCGAGCTTGAGACAGAGCAGCACGGGGGCCGGGGTTCGACTGATCACGACGCTGCCGGCGATGGCAAGAGCTTCGGCAAGGGCATCACGACTACAAACGAGCTTCATATTTCGTTCCAGACTTGGGAGCGTCCGGCCGTTCTGATGGCCGGAGAATGTCGGGCTGGAGCACTCTGACCGGAAGATGTCGGGCCAGCAGGGCTCAGAATCCGGACTCACCACAAGGTTGACGTGCCAGCGTGAATCGGTAGACGCGAATTGTAGCGGTTCTTCCCGGAATTCAGGGGTCTTGCCACGAGGTCTGGTACCCGGTGGACGGCATGTCATTTGGAACCGACGGCGTTCGCGTGCCGTTCAAGGGCTTGAAATGGGGATATGGGAGGATCTCACGCCATCGGATTTCGGCCTCCGCACCGTTCCGGCTTCCCCCACGAGCGGCTGGCCGGGGCGATTTTCAGTTCAATCGCCGATCGCGAAATCCACATTCGCGACCGCCGAGTGGGTCGAATCCGACCGGTTCGCAAGGACGAACTCCCGGCGGGTGTTCCTTTGTGGCCGCCGGTCCTTCAAGTCGCGAGATAGACTCGAATCATGCTTCTGTATCGAGCCCTTCGCTGGGTCAATTCGGTCTACCCCCTTGCGATGTTCTTCTCGTATCTCGCGATCGCGATCGCGACCTTCGCGGTGTGCTTCCTCATGCCGGTCGTCGGTGTGCTATCCCTGATCTTTTCGATTTTCGCCCTTTTGCCGATCGTCCTCGCATGGCGGATGCTGCAAGCGGGAGAACGATGGTTGGCCCGCGGCGCCATTCGGCGGAAGGTCTGCCCCGAGTGCGGCGGGGACATTTCGCAGCCCGGCGCCGTGGACTGCCTGGCGTGCGGGGCGGCATTCGACGACCACGGCGGCCGCGTCGTCGTCTGACGAGCAGAGCTCCTTCTTTTTTCAATTTTTCGTTGAAGCGGTTTTTCCGATCACTCGGAAATGAAGGCGTTGGCGACCGCGCGGACTTCGTCTGCGAGGCCCTCGTTACCGATGGTCAGCAGAATACCGCCCAAAGGCTCCACCTCGACCAAGATCGGTGATTGAATGGCGGCGATCGAGATTCCCTGCGCGAGTTCGACGCCATCTCGAAGAATCACCGTCGCCATCTCCCTGAGGAGGTGGAGATCACGCGGTTCGCACAGCAGCGGATCGCGGGTGTTGAGTTCGATCGTGGCTTCGGCGTCGATCGCCATCCACTGTTCGTTGTGTGTGAGGGCATTGGTGATCAGGTCGAACACTGGGCGCCACTTCCCGATCGGAAGAATCAACAGCGGCGCCAGGTGCAACTTGTGAAGGATATGCTCAAGCACCTCGCCCGCCTTTTCACGTGGGATCGAGAGCTTTTCGGCGTCGGCCACATCGAGGTCGTGATCCGGTTTGTTGGCGAAGACCGTTCGATGAGCGCTTCGTCGCTCGTCGTAGTCGATCTGGAGAATGTCCAGATCGGCGGGCGGCTCGCCGCTCAAGGTCACAACTTCTTCGCTGGTGAGGGTCTGCCACGCGCGATCGAATTGAAGGAATTCCAACGGGGTCTCCTTGGTTCAGGGTGATGACAATGTAGCCGCCGACCGTCGCTCGGGCCAATCGGGAGCAGATATCCCATCCCATCCCTCGGTACCATGCCACCATGAGGACTGTCCTATTCATCTGTACAGGGAACACCTGCCGATCTCCTCTCGCTGAGGGAATCGCGAGAGAGGCACTCCGGTCCGGCGCGATCGAAGGTGTGGAGCGCGACTTATTCGTGGCTTCCGCCGGGGTTCACGCCGAAGATGGCATGCCGATTTCGGAGGAATCGCGAGCCGCACTGGCCCGCCGAGGGATCGAGATCGATGGAAAAAGCACGCCGCTCACCTCCGAGATGATCGAGCGAGCGGATTTGGTTCTCGGGATGACCGATTCCCACGTTCATTCCGCCAGAATGATTGCTCAGGGCTCCGAAACACCCATTGAGCGGCTCGATCCCGATGGAGATATTGAAGATCCGATCGGCCAGTCGCAGGATGTGTACGATCGTGTGGCCTTGCGGATCGAATCGCTGATCCCGGTTCGACTCCACGAACTACTCGCCGCCTCACGGTCGTGATTCGGGCGACGAGATCTTCTCGACGGTTCCGATCCTCTTTGGATGGGAAAGCAGCAATGCGAATCAGTCTTGGGTGTGATCACCGCGGACGTAAAGCCATCGACGAGCTGATTCCCTATCTTCGGGGAACCGGGCATGAGGTGGTCGAACTCGGTTTTGATAATCGGGGCGATCGATCCTGCGATTATCCGGATCGGGCCTGGCTGGTGGCGAACGCGGTCAGTCAGCACGAATCCGATCGCGGCATTCTGGTCTGCGGCACGGGCATCGGAATGTGCATCGCCGCCAATAAGGTTGCGGGCGTTCGGGCGGCACTGGCGCTCGACGAGCTGAGTGCAAGATTCTCGCGGAGTCACAACGACGCCAACATCCTGTGCATGAGCGCCGACATGCTCGGTCAGACCTTGCTGAAGCGAATCGTCGATACGTGGATGGAAACACCATTCGATGGTGGTCGCCATCAACGCCGAGTCGACAAGATTCGTGAGATCGAGTCGGGTCGCGATCCTTCGAAATTTTCCTGACCGCTGACGTCTCGGCTCAGGAAGTCGCCATGCCCTTGGCCAGATCATGGAGCAATCGGACGCCGAATCCGCTCGGGCCCGATCCGGTGACGGGATCGCCATCGGGGCTTGCGACGCCGGCGATGTCCAAATGCGCCCAAGGGATATTTTCGTCCACAAAGTAGGAGAGGAATGCCGCGCCCTGGATCGGGTGGGCAGATCTCTTGGGGTTCGAGTTGAGGATATCGGCGAACGGTGATCGCATGAATTCCCGGTGCTCTTCCCAGAGCGGGAGTCGCCAGACTTTCTCATTCGCCCCTTGGGACGCACATTCGACGGCGCCGCAGATTCGATCGTCGTTGGCGAAGAGTCCCGCGCTGAAGTGGCCGAGCGCCACGACAACGCCGCCGGTGAGGGTCGCGACGTCCACGATCGCTGTCGGCTTCAGTTTGTCGCACGCGTAGGCGAGTGCGTCGCCGAGGACCAGCCTGCCTTCGGCGTCGGTGTTGGTCACTTCTACGGTGACGCCGTTGTACATGGTGATGATGTCGTCGGGTCGATAGGCGTCATCGCTGACCATGTTCTCTGCGGCGGGAAGAAGCGCGGTGACCTTGATGCCGAGTTTCGCCTTGGCGATGGCGTGAATTGCCCCGAGGACCGCGGCGCCGCCGCACATGTCGTACTTCATCCCCCGCATGCCGCCCGAGAGTTTGAGGGAATAGCCGCCGGTGTCGTAGGTGATGGTCTTCCCGACCAAGACGAGGTGTTCGCCCTTGGCCGCTTTGGACACTTTGGAAGGGGTGTAGTCGAGCCGGATCAGGCAGGGGGGAACCTTGCTTGCCTTGCCGACGCTGTCGATGCCGCCCATCCCGAGTTCTTTCACCTTCTTGTGGTCCAGGACCGTGCACTTGAGCCCCGCATCCCGGGCGACCTTCCGAGCTTCCTTCGCGATCCAACCGGGGTTACAGATATTCGGAGGGGTGGCGGCCAAGGTGCGGGCGATGTTGGCGCTCTCCGCAAGCATGAGCCCCGCGCTCATTCCGGCCTTCAAGGTCTTGCGATCCCAATCGATCCGAAGTTGAGGATGTCTGGTGACCTTGCGGGCGGCGGTTCCGTCGAAGCCAGCTAGCCTCCAGTTGGCAAGGGCGATCCCTTCCGCAAATGCGGCGCCGACGGCGTGGAGTGTCGCCAGATCGTCGCAGTCGCCTCTGGCTAAGCATCGAATGGCATCGATTCCGGCGCGATTAATCGCCTTGAAGACGCCGGCACCGGCTCGACGAGCAGCGGCGGCATCGAGCTTCGCCCGCGATCCTAGGCCAATGATGATAAGGCGATCATTGAAGACCGTCTCGCCGATATCAGCCTTGAATCCCGGCGTCTTGATGGCCGCGAGGAATTGCTTCCGCCAGGCCTGTGGGACGTCGATCTTTGCCTTGGGCTTGAGATCTTCGCTGAAGGCGGCGAGGAGGGGGCGGGCTGACCGAGCGGTGGCGATGCTGATTTTCTTGAACATTGGTTTCTCCTAGAGGAACCATAGCGTAGCTCTTTCGGCGGAATTCGATGGATCTCCGCAGATTGACGGCGGGTGAGCGTATCCTGTTCCGATGCAATATTCGGTGATCGTGATCGGCGGAGGACATGCGGGAATCGAAGCCTCCTGGGCGGCGGCGAACGCCCTGCGCGCCGTGGGTGGTCGAGTGGCGATGATCACCATGGATCCCGATCGGATCGGCACGATGTCCTGCAACCCCGCGATCGGTGGTCTCGCCAAGGGGCAGATCGTTCGCGAGATCGATGCGTTGGGCGGGGTCATGGGTCGCATCGCGGATGCCACCGGCATCATGTTCAAGATGCTCAACACGAGCCGAGGCGCGGCCGTGCGGGGTCCTCGCTGCCAGAACGACAAGGAGGCGTATCGACTTGAGGCGCAGCGACTGATCGCCGGGCACCCATCGATCGATGTCTTCGCCGGGACGGTTGCAGAGTTCATCACAGAGGAAGTGGACGGGCGACGAGCGGTGCGAGGCGTGCGTCTGCCGGCGGGTGCCGGAATCGTGACCCCAGTCGATGACGCGTACGCTCGGACTGCGGATGCTCCGAGTCCGAGCCCCGTCGAGATGCATGCCGCGGCCGTGGTCCTGACCACCGGCACGTTTATGCGGGCCCTCATGCATGTGGGGGAGGCCAGGACCGAAGGTGGTCGCATCGGCGAGGGCAGCGCCGTCGGTATCGCGGCGACCATGCGAGATCTTGGATTCGAGCTCGGACGACTCAAGACCGGAACGCCGCCGAGACTTTCACTCGCGACCATCGACTGGGAAGGACTTCCAAGGCAGCGTGGAGATGAGGAACCGGTTCCCTTCAGCGATCTCACGGATCGCTCGGCGTTTCCGCGGCAGCCGCAGGTCGAGTGTCGGATCACCGAGACCACGGCGGCGATTCATGAGCGAATCCGCGCGAATTTGCACCGGGCGCCCATGTATTCGGGTGCGATCGACGCCGACGCCGGGCCGAGATACTGCCCCAGCATCGAGGACAAGGTGGTTCGATTCGCCGATCGTGAGAGTCATCACGTCTTTCTCGAACCGGAGACGATCGGTGGCGATTCGATCTACTGCAATGGCATCTCGACGTCGCTGCCCGAAGACGTGCAGATCGAGATCATCCGCGGAATGGCGGGGTGCGAGCGGGCGGAGATGCTAAAGCCGGGCTACGCCGTGGAGTACGACATGGTGCGCCCGCATCAGATCGACGCGACTGGCGAGACCAAGTCGATCGCCGGCCTTTTTCTCGCAGGGCAGATCAACGGAACCAGTGGATACGAGGAGGCCGGAGGTCAGGGATTGATCGCAGGAGTCAATGCCGCTCGCGGGGTTCTCGGCCTTGATACGGTTCGGCTCGGACGTGAGCAGGCGTACATCGGTGTCATGATGGACGACCTTGTGACTCGAATCCCGCGCGAGCCCTATCGGATGTTCACCAGCCGCGCCGAGCATCGGCTCCGACTTCGCTACGACACGACGGATGAGCGACTCACCCCCCTCGGCCGCGAACTCGGACTGGTCGACGATGAGCGGTGGCGTCTTTGGGGCGAGCGCTCAGAACAGCTTCAGACGATCCGTCGGGCGTTTGAGACAACGCGAACCGATGGTCGCACGCTCGCCGAGCTCGCTCGACGTCCCGAAACGACCGCGAGCCAGATTGCGGCCCATCTCGGTCCGCAGGCGGATGGGCGTGATGGTCCGCTGCATCTGGTGGATCGGGTGATGAACGACTGCCGCTACGAGTCGTTCGTGGCAAGAGCCGATCGGGAGATTCGCCGTCTGAAGGGCGCCGAGCATGCGTCGATTCCAAGCGACCTCGACTTTGCGGGGATTCAAGGGCTTCGCCGCGAAGCCGCCGAAGTGCTCGCGACGTTCCAGCCTCGAACGTTAGGTCAGGCCGGACGTCTGGCAGGTGTGAATCCCGCCGACGTGTCCTTGCTGCAAGTGGCGATGAAGCGGCATCGTGGACGAGCGGAAGAGGCCTCGTCGACTTGAGGCGTCTTCCCAGAACCGGCCTTCGAGGATCGATCTCGAACACCGGGAAAAAGACGGTGGTTCGAAGGCGAAAGCCGCTGGCCGGATCCGAACCGGCGACCTGCTGATTACAAATCAGCTGCTCTACCAACTGAGCTACAGCGGCGGGGGCGGTACTGTACCTCATGGGTGATATCCCGAGAAGCGTTCGATCCGTTTTTCCGGCCCCGGAAGATCGCGAGCATCGGAATCGTCTTCCCGGGCGATCACCTCTCGCCCGAGCCATGTGCGGCTCTGGTTCGAACCGAGGAATGACCAAAGTTGCCAGTCGGCGATCGGCGGTCACGAGGAGAAAAACGATGAAGATTCGATCGATCACGTTGCTGACCATGCTCTGTGGATTTGTCTGGTCGACGGGAGCTCGGGCGGATGATCCGCCCCGCGTGGTCTTCGTCGTCGGCGAGGGCGAGTACCGATCCGAATGGTCAATGACGGCGATGGCGGATCTCTTGGAACGTGACTACGGATTCGAGACGACGGTCCTCATCGATCAACGACTTCAAGGCGGGCCCGGAAACAACATCGAAGGGCTTGAGGCGCTGGAGACGGCGGATCTCGCGGTGTTCTATCTTCGATTTCGACAGTTGCCACCGGAACAGTTGGCGATGATTGCAACGTACATCGAGCGGGGTGGGCCGATCGTCGGCTTCCGTACCTCCACCCATGCCTTCGACTTTCCGGAAGATCATCCAAGCGCGGCGCAGTGGAACGACTTCGGGGCCGAGGTACTGGGGGCGCCCTGGAAGTACCACTACGGCCACGATGCCCGTACCGATGTGACGATTCCCGATTCCGTCCAGAACCATCCAGTGGTTGCCGGCGTCGAACCTGAGTTTTCCGTGCGGTCATGGACGTACCACGTTCGAGACGATTTTCCGCCCGCCGATGCGACGGTGTTGGCGCTCGGACGTCCAGTTCGTCCCGATGAAGGCGCCCTCGGAGATGAAACGGTGAATCCGATCGCGTGGGTTCGAACCGGTCCCGGTGGCGGGCGGACCTTCACGACCACGATGGGTCATCCCCGAGACTTCGGCGAACCGCAGTTTCGAAAGCTACTGGTCAACGGTATGCATTGGTCGCTCGGCCTCCCGTCCCCGGAAGGTCCGGTGGGTTCCTTTCCGCGTTTTAAGGAGCGAACCGGCGAGCCATGGCAGGACATGGACTACGGTCCATTCCTTTCCGCGGCGATCGAGGTCGATTCTGAGAACATCGCCTCCAAGGGCGTCGCGATCCCCTTGAACGAGGACGGCTCGACCGCGGCGCTCTTCGACACCGCCGAACTTCGATGGGCCGCTGGTTGGCACGGCGACTTCGTGGAGCTTCGCGGCATCGTCTACGACGGCCCGCACGGGACCTGGCCCCGAATCGCGGGCGATCCGGCGTGGGTCAACCCGACCGGGCCGGGCGTGACGATGGTTTTCGACGCCTCGGGCGCCGGCAACTTCGACGATCCCCGGAACGTGCCGTTCGGTCCCTTGCCGGTCGATCACGGGCGGTTCGAAGGCATGGTCCCGGGAGATGAGGGCGTCGTCCTGCGGTACTCGGTCGGTGACGCAACGGTGCTCGAGCGGATGGGCGTCGATCATCGCGACGGTCTCACCGTGTGGTCGCGGGAATTCCAGGTCGCGGACTTCGAGACGCCCTTCGACGTCTCCTTGTTCGAGATCGACGACGACGTCGAGGCGTTCGTCGGTGATGACGCGGGTGATCGTCGCTACACCACCATCAAGCGTGATGGTGAACTCGTTGGTGCGGTCGGCTGGGTGGGATCAGTTTCCGCGACGAATCCTCGTCCCTCGGGCGAAGCCGCGATCCTCGACGGGGAGAACTTTCAGCCCGGGCGAATGACTGCTCGATTTGTTCCGCCCATCGTCGGATCCGGGGGTGGACGCTTCCGCGTGCTCTTCGCCACGCTTGACGACGCGCAGCTCCCCGCATTTCTCGACCGGGTGGCGACTGCCGACCGCGGCGGGGATCTCGCGGCGGATTGGGCGAAAGGAAGCCCGCGTCGATGGGACGACCGGATCGTGCTCGAAGGCAAGTTGGCAGTCTCCTTCGGCGCCAAGAACGACGACACGTCGTCCTTCCGCGTGCCCGCTGGTCGAGGCGTCGCCGAGGAGCGGTTCGAATGTCCCGACGGGGCCATTTCGATGTTGCTGGATTTCAATGGTCAGCGCATCGATGCCGTGACGGCGCCGCTCAATGACGCGATGGTTGTGTTCGAGGCTCGGGCTGACACCGCACCCATCGCGATCGCGGGCTGGGACTTCGACGAAGAGCCGGCCGCTTCGATGCGCAATCGAATCGGTGGGGCCAGTGATCTTCGTCTCGATGGCGTCACCTGGCGACGAGGAGTCCGAGGTCGATCACTCGACTTCGACGGCACTGCTCGCGCGGTTTGGATGACCGAAAATGCGATTGATCCGGCACACTCGCCGATCACGATTTCGGCGTGGATACACACCACCAAGGACGGCACGATCGTCTCACGGACTGGGATCGACGATGACTGGGAGCCGAACGGAGTCACCTTCTTCGTGCGAGATGGCCACCTTGCCCTTGACATCGGGTGGGTCGGCGTCGTTGAAGGATCCATTCCGGTCGCCGACGGCCATTGGCATCACGTCGCCGTGAGTCTCGATCCCGAAGAAGGAGAAGTGGTGCTTTGGGTTGATGGCGAGGAGGACGGCATCGGTTCGTTGTCTCCCGAAGGGCCGAGTCCGGGGAATTCGTTCCAGGTCGGCTTCACCAGTGAGGAGTTCCCCTCGGATCCATGGTTTAGCGGATACATCGACGGGCTTCGAGTTCATGATCGCGTGCTCGATGCGGTCGCGCTGCAGGCGGTGGCGGCAGAGAGTGGCGAACCTCTGATTCAGGCGTTGACGATCGATACGGACGCCGTGGGGACCTTTCAACTCGACGAGGGAGACGTGGTGGTCAGGATTCCGGAGCGTGATCGCCCGATCGACGGCGTGATCCGTGACTGGCGTGGTCCGAAGTCGCGGCTTTCCGAATTCATGGCGGATCGAGCCGAGGCCCTTCCGGCCGTCCGGCCCGCATTCGCCATCGATCGTGTCTCCTGGCCCGACGAGAATCCGTGGGACTCATGGATGCGCTTCGGCGACTTTGATTTTCTCGACGATGGTTCGGCAGCCGCGATCTCGACTTGGAGCGGCGATGTCTGGCGGGTCGACGGCCTCGATGCGGATCTTGATCGACTGGAATGGCAGCGAATCGCCAGCGGTCTGAGCCAGCCGCTCGGTCTCGCGACTCGTGATGACGAGATCCTCGTGGTCGGTCGCGATCAGATCACTCGGCTTCTCGACCTCGATGGTGATCGAGAGACCGATGTGTACGAGGCGTTCAACGTGGACGCGATGAACAGTCCTCATTTTCATGAGCCCGCCAGCGGGTTGCAGGTCGGTCCCGATGGTTCGTTGTATTACCTCAAGGCCGCCCGGCATGCGAAGCTCCCGGTTCATCCGCAACATGGCACGTTGATCCGGGTCGATGCGGATGGCGGCGCTTCGGAGATTGTGGCCGGTGGCCTGAGGGCGCCAAACGGCCTCGCGGTCGACTCGGACGGCGTCGCTTGGAGTTCCGATCAGGAAGGCCACTGGATGCCCGCCAATCGGATTAACCGGATCGAGCAAGGATCGTTTCAAGGCAACAACTGGAGCGGTGTTCGGCTCGGACTCGATCCGCTGCCCGACTACGATCGGCCGCTTCTCTGGATTCACCCCTCGGTCGATCGATCTCCCGCCGCGCAGGTCCGCGTGCCGCAGGGCGTCTGGGGAGATCTCGAAGGGAAGCTGCTCGGCATTTCCTACGGGACTGGCGAGGTCTACCTTCTGCTTGAGGACGAAGTTGACGGGGTACATCAAGGGGCCTTCGTGCCACTCCCGATCAAGGTGCCGACCGGCGTGATGCGAGGACGATTCCATCCCACCGACCACTCCTTGTACATCGCCGGCTTGTTCGGATGGTCCTCGGACCAGACGGATCCCGGCGGTTTCTACCGGATTCGGCGATCGGATTCTCCTCTCCCGATACCGCTGGCGGTGCGAGCCGTCGAGGGTGGGCTGATCATCGAGTTCAATCAGCCGGTCAGCACTGAAGACTCGGACCTCGCGGCCGCGTTCGCCTTACAGGCCTGGAATTACCGCTGGTCGAGCGACTATGGATCGCCACAGCTCGACCTTCGAACCGGCGAACCGGGCATCACCATGTTGCCGATCACCGGAGGGACCAAGTCGCCCGATGGCCGGACCATTCGTCTCGAAGTTTCCGGCATGTCACCCGCCATGCAGATGCACCTTGACTGGCGTCTTCGCTTTGAAGGGCTCGGGGAGCATGACTCCTTCGTGCACTTCACGGTGCATCGTCTGGCGCCCGGACTCGTCAGCGAGACAGACCACTGAACGTCGGTCTTGGTACCAGCCGGGATGGCGTTTTTTCGTTGTCGTTCTTGAGGTCGAAGCAGCGAGTAGAGAAAGAAAAACGGCCGGCTCCAGAGGAGCCGGCCGTTGTGTATCTGATCACTCGATCGTCGAACTTGCAGATCGTATCTTCGAGCGAATGCTCGAGATCGCGATCAGCTCCAAGCGGCGAGAAGTCCACCGAAGTCAGCGCCATTCACGATCCCGTCACCATTGAAGTCGCCGGGGCCACCCATGTCACCCCACAGTGAGAGGAACAGACCGACGTCCGCACCGTTGACGAGACCGTCGCCGTTGAGGTCGTAGGGGTTGTCGGAGCCGGTTGGAATCGAGACGGTGATCTCAGCGATGCCGTTGGTCGCGAAGATCTCGATCTCCGCGGTGCCATCGGCAGGTTCGGCTGAGGTGACGAACCAGAAGTTGTACTGGGTACCCCAGCGGATGGCATTCGCATTCGGGTTCTGAGCATACTCTTCGGTACTCCAAGAGAGCCGTCCGCCATTCTGGGTTGTGGTCCAGTTGTTGGTGGCATACGGTTCGCCGGAGTGCGCGACGCTGTCGTGGAATCCGGTTTCTTCTGCGATCACGCCGCTCGGCAGCGGGATACTGAAGCCGTTGACCGCATCACCCGAGTTGTAGTTGTAGATCGCATACTCGTAGCGATAGCGTCCATCTTCCTGAAGGATGACGTCGCTGGCCACGTGGACCCGTCCGTCATTCGGGAAGTCGAGTGGCTGGATGGAAACGGTGTCGCTGTTCTCTTCCCAAGCGTAGATGCCGGGCTTGCCGATCGTGGTGTTGCCGAAAGTGGAGAGCGGGAATCCGGTGCTGGTAATGGCGCCGACATTCACGCCGCGGTAGGACGCGTTGTTCATGTTGTTGCCGGATTCGGTGTCCTGTGAATGAAGATACATCGCGTCCACGTAGTAGTTCGTCTCATCACCCCAGATCACCGGGTTCAGGTCATAGGTGAGAATCTTCAAGCGACGGCCGATGGTCGGTGCGGCGGCGGGAAGATTCTGCGGTGGGAATGTGAAGTGTCCGGTGACCGGATTGCACTGCGAACGGGGGGCAAGATTACTTTGCTGTCCGTTGAGCGAACTGGAATATGGATCAGCACAGCCGGGACCGAGGATTTCGGGGCAACCACCGCCGGCCGGCTGGCACGAGCCGCAGCCATTCAATTGAAGGGCACAGAAACCGTCCTTGCACCATGACTGGCCGATCTGAACCAAACGTCCCTCCTCGGGGGCGTAGCGAAATGCATTCTGGGGAATTCTCGGATGCTGGTCGGTGCTGGCATCCCATAAGAGGTTGACATCACCGAGGTTGACGCTGGTCGTTGCCGCGGAGTATCCGGTGTAGCCCTCCCACATGCCCCATCGGTAGACGTCGGGGATCGTGCAGACGGCGACATCAGCGCCGATACCACCAGCACGTCCGCCTCGACCACCTGGAACGGCTTCGGCGGTCATCTGGCCAACCATCGCCGCAGCGCCGGTCAAGAGTACGGCGGTGAGTGAAATTCCGATCTTCAAGGTAATTCTCCGTATCTAACGATTGGGGATTTGACGGTTTCGCCGGCGGTCGATGCCACTTGACAACGTTCCAGATTGATCGCTCTGGATGAGATGGTAGATCATTTCTAGCCCTGGTCGACTCATTGAATACGAAAACAGACGTGTTCCCGATTCGTTCGTTCCGAGAACTCGCCAATTCTCTCGCCGTTTCGAAGGAGCGGAAGGGCATTTTGGCGTCCGGCACGACCGAGCCCTCGATTTCGCCCGGGTCGCGATCCTTCTGCCTCTTGCCCACTGAAAGGGGGATAGTTACACTCCTCGACTCCCATAAGGGCGGGTTACCCAAGTGGCCAAAGGGGGCAGACTGTAAATCTGCTGGCGTTCGCCTTCGAAGGTTCGAATCCTTCACCCGCCATTCCGAGGAACGGGCTCCGAACCCCGTTACCCGGCGAAAAAAGCACCTCGGGGTGTAGCTCAGCTTGGTAGAGCGCTGCGTTCGGGGCGCAGAGGCCGCAGGTTCAAATCCTGTCACCCCGACTTACATGGCCGCTCGAAAGGGCGGCCCTGTGCTTTTTTGATCGCTGCGGGGACGGCTCCGCCGTCTCCTCGCTTTCTTGAATTCGGTGGCATCTGCTTGATCGCTGCGGGGCCGGCTCCGCCGTCTCCTCGCTGCGTTGACTCGACGGTGGCAGTCGGTGCCAGGTA
>CALFOM010000022.1 GCA_937919685.1 uncultured Phycisphaera sp. | reverse complement strand
CTCGTTGGTGACGGAATCGTCGAGCAAACCCTCAAGATCGTTGAGGCCCCGATCAAGCGCCGAAACAATGTCCTTGCGCGATGTCATCGTCATATTGGTCAATTATCACTGAAATCCACTCAAAATCTTCTTCACGACCACTTCTGGGAGTCCCACTGTACCTACTTCCCTGATGAGCCAATTCCGGTCAGGCGGGTGTGTGAAGGTGGACCGGCGCCGCGGGCCGCCATCGGTTGCACGCTCGCCTCCGCATCCGACGCCGCCCATTCGATCCAGCGATCGACCTCGGTCCGCATCGTTTCGAGGTCCGGCGCGGTTCGAATCGACTCCTTGAGCGGTTTCACGTGTCCCATCGACTTCCCGTACCAGGAGATTCGCTGTCGCATGAGTTCGGCGGCGGCGCGTTGATTCAGATGGGAGGCGCAAAGCTCGACATGACGCCGAATCACCTGGAACTTCTCGAGCAACGTCGGCTCGGCGACCCGTCGTTCCAAATCCGCCCGATCATCGGTGGAATCCGAATGCTCCAGACGAGCCAGCCGAATCGCCGCATCCGCCTGCCGAAATATCCATGGTTTCCGAATCGCCGCGCGGGCGATCATGACGCCCGCGCATCCCGTGTGCCGCATCAACTTCACCGCGTCGTCCGGTTCAGCCACGTCACCGTTGCCGATGATCGGAATCCGGTCGACCGCCGCCACGACCTCGCCGATAGCGTCCCAGTTGGCGCAGCCCTTGAATCGCTGGATCGTCGTCCGCCCATGGACCGTAACCAGGGCGATGCCGGCCGACTCGAGGTCTCGAGCCAGACGCGGTGCCACAATTGAGTCCTCGTCCCATCCGAGACGAACCTTTGCCGTGACGGGAATTCGGCCGTTTGAATGCCGATCGACTGCCTTGATGATTCGCTCGACGAGATCGATCGTGCTCGGGCAGTCACGGAGCAGCAGTGATCCGCCGTTCTTCTTCGCCACCTTGTCGACCGGACATCCCATGTTGATGTCGACGACCACCGCACCATGGTCGATGGCCCAGCACGCGGCTTCAGGAAGCGGATCGTGTGCCGCGCCGTACAACTGCATTCCGAACGGCTCATCTCCTGGAGCGGTCGAAGCAAGAGTCATCGACTTCTCGGTGCCGGCGAGCACCGCTCGACTGTTCAGGAGATCGGAATAGGCGCACCCGACGCCTCCAAGCTCCCGACAAAGAAGCCGGAAGGCAAGATCGGTATGTCCTGCGATCGGCGCGAGCAGAACAGAGGAATCGAGTTGGAGTGATCCGATTGAGAGCATTGGCGTGTGGTCCGTGGCCCCCGAGAGTACGGTGCAAACCATGTCGGACGCCAATGGAATCGTTGCATCACTCGGCGTGCACCCGGTCAAATCCGCCCGCGGACTCGCGCCGGACTCTTGGTGGTTCGCAGCCCGTGGTCCGCTGCTGGATCGGCGATGGATGCTCGTCGACGAGAATCAGCGGTTCATTTCGCTTCGGGAGGAACCGGGGCTCGCACGGCTTCTGGTTGATCTTCCCGGATTCGCGGATCTTCCTGACGGTTCGTCGGACCTCCCGAATCTAGTCCGACTCACCATCGGAGCGGAGTCGGTCGAATTCGAGCCGATCAGTTCCACGGCGTCACGAAGAGAAAAAGCCATTCTCTGGAAGCACGAGCGGGTCGTCGTCTCAGAGCCGGGCAGCATCGGGGATTGGCTGTCCAGCCATTTCCAACGGAAGGTTCGCCTCGTCCGCCACGATCCGTCGAGCGATCCATGGGTTCAGTCGGAACCAGAAGCACAAGGTGCGACCACTGGGCTTGCGGACGGCTATCCGGTCCTATTCGCCTCGGAAACCACGCTCGCCGCCGGGGTGCCAGGTGATTGGGCCATGCGGCGTTTCAGGCCCAACATCACGATGGCGGGCGTCGAAGCGTGGGCGGAAGACGGATGGAAGCGGATCAAGATCGGATGCGTCGAGTTGGAACTGGTCAAACCATGTGTCCGATGCGTGGCGACCACGGTCGACCCCGAGTCCGGGATTCGAACAGGGCCAGAACCCCTTTCCCTTCTCGCAGCAGGCCGGACCTGGGAGGGAAAACCAGTTTTTGGATGGAATGCGCTCGTCAAAGTCGGGGGGCTGCTTCGAACGGGTGCATCAATCGAAATCCTGGAAAGAAATCCTGATTGGAAGGGCTGAAACACCCCTCCAGCGTCCTGCGGCCGAACCCGCGGCACCTCTGAAAGTGCGATTCGGAGGTAGTCAGGGGCTTTCTTGAAGAGACGCTCGATTTTTTGGCTCCGTCCGGGAATTTCATTTCCCTTGCCCTGATTCAGTGCTACGTTTCGGTTGTAGGGGCGTGAAACACCAAGTTCCACGCCGCCGATTGCGACGAGAGAGAGTTGCTTCGGCATGGATTTGGAAAAACGAGATCGGACGATGCTTTTGGCTCTTTAGAGCCAATTCCGCTTGGAGGCGGGATGACCTTTTTTAGGGCCGAGCTTAGATCGATCGATGGGAAAAGGGACCAATATCGTGGCGCGAAAGAACCGAAATTACCTGCTTGGCGGATCGATTTCCGCATTCTCCGCATTTCTCATCTCCTCGACCACTGTTCTTGCAGAGAACAATCTGGGTGGATCGATCGGGCTCTTCACCGAAACCGGATCCTCGACTTGGACGACCGATGAGTACGGCGAGACCGACTGGACTGAGAGTGGGTATTCCTTCTCCGGAAGCGACGTCAGTGCCGGCTGGTCGGTGAACTGGACGATGCTCTCAGGGTCGACCTCAAGCCAGAACCTCAACCTGAACTTTACGGTGACCAACACCTCTGCCCTTGAGCAGACGTTTTACCTGTTTGCCACAGACCTGCTGAACAGCCCGATCATGGGATCGTCACTGGTCGGCGGCTCGGTATCCGGTACCTACACCGATCTCAACGGAGACGGCGTGATGGTTTCGGCTCTCGAGTCGGGCTCGATCTACACCGCGTTCATTGATGCCAGCAGCTTCGACCCCTTCGACGGAATCGTGGTTGGAACACTCCTGGACGAGGCCTCCGGATCCGCGGGGAACTTCCTCACCGGAACGTTCGCGGGCTCGGCGTTCGGCGACTTCCCCACCATTCCCGGTCAAGTCGGGCCGGAAGCGCTGCTGAACTACGGGATGCTCCTTCAATTCACGGTTTCCGCCGGCGACACCGTCGGCCTCACGTCGAGCATGGCGATCGCGGCCCCGGCGCCCGGAGCATTCGCGCTACTCGGCCTCGCAGGACTCTGCGGTCGACGACGACGTCGCAATGCGTGAATGCCGATAACGCTCGTACGCCTCTCAGACGGACGAGCATGAGGATTAATCGAGCCGAACCACGAAAGGGTGGCTTGAAAACATTGTGTTCGGAAGCAGACTTCCGACGTTCCAACTTGTGTCGGCGAATCTCCCCTGTGTGAGATGCCGGCTCAGAAAGCCAGTTCGGTTTTCAGCCACCACGGAAGAAAAAGGGATCGCAGTCGTATGACTTCCAAAAACACCTCCATCTTGAAGCGCAGCATTCCGGCCGCTGCCGGCCTGCTCATGTCCGCCTCACTGGCGTCAGCTTCCATCACCGGGCCCGACCTCGACGTCTCTTGGATCGTCGACGGATCGGTCAATAACGCCACTCTGATCGGAACTGACCTCGGTGGTGGCATCTTCAGCTACTCCACGATCACCTCCGAAGCCGGATACATGATCGACTGGGAGATGACCGTCAACCACAACGGTGGCTCTGGGGGCTACGAAATCCTGAGTTCCACCCTTGGAATCAGCAACCTCGGTTTCGCGGACGCCGCATTCGAGCTTTCAATTCTTCTGCCCACGTCATTCGGCTCCGGTTCCGCCCTCTACGGTGGAAGCATTGGTGGCTCGATCACTGGGGACGAAAATGGTGGCTACATCGGGGCCTTGGGTCCGGATTTCTCGCTCTGGACCGGATTCGTCGACGGGATGCAGATCGCGTCCATGATCGACTCGCCGTTCTTTGTCGAGACGAGTCCCTTCGGTTCGGAAGCCATTCCGGCGGACGCATTCGGTGAGCCAATCCCAACCCTCGAGGGTGTCGCACCGATCCAATCGATGTCGATTGAAATCGACTTCATTCTCGGCGGCGGCGATACGGCCAGCATCACCAGCACGTTCGTCGCTCAGGTGCCCGCACCGGCAACGCTCGCACTCTTCGGTGTGGCTGGCCTGGGACGACGTCGACGTCGACACTGAAACAGACCACGAAACGGGCGCACGCCGGCTCGTTCGACCAGTTCAACATCCCTTTTCATCAGAGACGACGATTCTTCAGCAATGAAGAATCGTCGTCGTTTTGGTCGTCGACTGGGATATGAATGGAATATGGCGGAAACGCTGCGGTCCACGATCAATCATCGGTTGCATCGGTTGCATCGGTTGGAGCTGTCTCGGCAACCTCGACCATTGCTGCGACGCCAGCCTCAGGCGTTTCGACGTCCACGCCCTCTGATGCCGTCTCGGCGTTCTTTGTCGGCGAAGGCTTCGGCTTGGCCGCAGGGGCTGGCCGGAGTTCCTTCGCCTGAGGCAGATCATCGAGATTCGCGAGACCGAAGATCTCCAGAAACTCGCGAGTCGTGCCGTAGAGCATCGGTCGACCGACCTCCTCCGCTCGGCCCGCGATCCGGGCGAGTCGTCGATCCATCAGACCACGGAGAACCTCGCCGCAGGCCACGCCCCGAATCGACTCGAGATCGGCCCGCAGGATCGGCTGCCGATAGGCGATGATCGCGAGCGTCTCCAGTGCCGCCTGACTTAGTTTCGACTGCTGCCGGACACCCTTGAGTCGGGCGATGTCGGCCGCGAATTGGGGAAGCGTGAGGACCTGCAGGCCGCCGGCGACCCGTTCGATTCGAAAACTTCGGCCAGCGTCTTCATAAGCATTGTTGAGCGCCGCGATCGCGGCTCGGATGTCCGCGACAGGCCCTCGGTCGGATGTCTTCGCATCGACCCCCCCGCCTTCGCCCTTGGCCGCCTCCGAATCATCTGAAGCGTCGGACGCACTGGCGCCATCCAAAAGATCGAGAATAGAGGCGACCTTGCGTTCACCAAGCGGACGATCCGCGGTCATGAGGACCGCTTCGACACGCAGCATCAGCTCTTGGTCTTCGTTCATGCCAACTTCCCAGGCTCGAGATCGACCGGTTCGGTGTGGACATCCGCACCGATCGGAGCGTACCGCGCTGCACTGCTGCCCGCCTGATCGATCCGTGTGAGTTCTTTGATCGGTCAGTTGCTCTTGGCGAGTGCCAAGGATGCCGACGCGACCCGCCGCTCGTGCTCAAGTCGCGCTCTCTCTTCGGGACTGTGCGTTCCAGGCTCCGCAATGGCTGCGACCGCGGCATCAAAACGTGCCTGGGCGGCGGTCGCATCCAGCTCCGCGATCGGAACGATTTCGTCGGCAACCAACACAATTCGATCTCCATGCATCTCGGCAAAGCCGCCGGCAAGCAAGAAGACCTTCTCTTCGCCCTGTTCGTAACGGATTCTCAGTTTCCCAGTTCCCAGTTGGCCCACGAATGGCGCGGCCTTCCGGAGGATGCCCCGCTGACCATCCCACTGAGGGAATTCGACCTCGACGACATCGTCGTCCATGATCTGTTCGGAGGGGGTGACGATCGCACACTTGAAAGTGGACACGGAACGAGTCTCCATCGGGGCCGTAGTTTCCTCACCGGAGGACGCTCACGAGACGGAGCATGGTAGCGAATTCGGGCCTGAAACCCAGTCAATCGTTGGCTGGTCCGCTCGACCGATTCGGATCACCGCCAAGGAGGCCCTGCTGGAAGGCTAATTCGGCGTTGCTGAAGGCCGGTTCCGAGGTCACTTCCCGATCGATGCAGCAGGCCAGCCATTCGGGAGGCTGGATCGCGAGCACCGTGGCCTGATCCGGCGCTTCGACTTCGGCGAGTACCACTGCGGGCTGCTCAAGTCGATCGACTTCCCAGACGAAACCCGCCTCTCGAATCCGCCATCGAGTCTTCTCGAGTCGCCGACCCAGCGTTCCGGGCCAGGCCGCATCGAAGGCCTCAGCGGTGATGTGGCGTTCGAGTTCTCGACGGACGAGCCCGGAACCCAACTTCAAAGTGTGTTCAAATCGTGTCGTCCCGTCCGCGCATCGATTCGCTCGAATTCGACCGACCTGCGGCGGGTCGTCTGGATCGGGCGGGCATTTGATCGCTCGTTGAAAGTCAGAATCAGTCGCCGCGGAGAGATATCCCTGCCGGATCACGAGCTCCTCGATCTGCGGATCCAGCGTCGCCGACCCGCCATCGAGCCGCTCGGGAAGACGGTGGAGCAGCCACTTTCGTTCGATCTCCAGTCCATCCGATCGCCCGCTCACGACGAACTGCCCGAGGGGGTTCCGACGCCGAAGTCCTCGGCCATGCCTGCAACCAACTCCGCAAGAACGAATTTCATGTTGACGTTTCGAGCGACCTGATACTCCGAATCGGCGATTCTCTCGGTCGCCCGCGCCAATCGCTCCGTCGCCTGATCGTCACCGGCCTCCGCCGCCGCCCGAAGTCTCACCTGAAGACGAGTCGCGATCACCGCGGTGAGATGCCCGAGCCCCGCCTTGTTCGCCGCCTCCTTGGAAGCACGTTTGTCGGCTTTCACGACCTGCTTCGCGAATTCATCCACGAGTTCGTACAGGGTGTCCGCAAAATTCGGTGACCACTCACCCCGCTCAAGCCTTGCCATGCCTGGCGCGACGGTCTCGCTCCACGCAAGCATCCCGCTTGATTCCGCCATCTCAAGACGCCCGGGACGACCATCCGCGAAAGCGAGAAGCCACTCTGGGTCGGTCCCTTCGATTGATGTGGAGCGTGTCTCGAGCCAGGCATTCATCGCACCATCGTCGAGGGTCCGGAATGCGACTCGCCGACAACGACTCCGGACGGTCGGTAGCAGCCGTTGCTCACGGGTGGTGATCAGAATGATGATGACTCGCGAGGCCGGCTCTTCCAGTGTCTTCAAGAGTACGTTCTGCCCGACCTGGTCAAGCAGTTCTGCCTCGTCGATGATGAAGACTCGACGCACACCCTTGTACGGAGTCCGGGTGTGAACAGCTTCGAAGTGCTTTCCATCCACCTCACCGCCGAGCATGTGCTCTCGAAGCACCCCGATGGGGATGTTCGACTGTTTGGAGGCTCGAAGCCGCGTCGATTCGCTGTCTGCCGCGAGTTCCTTCCGGATCACTTTCAGATCCGGATGCGTCCCTGCATCGATCAGGTGCGCCGCTTCGGAATCCAGCGGTGGTGAGAACGAATCAATCGACTCGGAGCCGGGGTCGGCCTCGAGAAGCAATCGTGCAAATCGGATCGCGGTGGAGAGTTTGCCGACGCCGGAGGGACCATGGAAGATCCAGGCCTGCGGAATCCGCCCACTGATCAGCGCGGTTCGAAACTCATCGATCGCGGCGTCCTGTCCGATGATCGGCACGCGACCCCGTGGATCACTCCGCGATCCGGGAACGCGTGGTGCATCATCGATCACGGCAACTCCGGTACGGAGACGAGGCGGCACTGCTGCGGAACACGAGTCGATGGATCTCCAGGTCGAATCTCGATGATCACGTCCTCCCCGTTGATCAGATGGATCGGAAAGTCCTTCAAGAGCGATTCGACTTCAGGCGAAAACAGCGTGCTTCGGCCGTCATACGCCCGACTGTCAAAGACGCCGACGGTCACCACGCTCAGTTCGGTGACCGGGTCATGGTGGTACCAGGCGTCGAATCCGCGGGCTCTCAGAGCGGCAACCTTCGCTTCCGCCGCTCGACGGACTTCATCCCAGGTGATCTGATCGCCCCCGAAGGTTCCCCAGCAGGCGATCTGGAGCGAATAGAGCGGATTGACTCCGGGGTACATGCTTCGAAGTCGCCGGATATCCCGATCACCGATCGGGGAATCGTCCGGAAGAACCGAGAAGAAGGCACGAGGGAATGCGGGCTGACCGTTCCGCTGTAGAGCCTTGATTCGTTCGCGGGTCTGTTTTGCGGCGGGTTCGATGGCCGACTTGAATCGGCCGTACCAGATCGTGGACCCCTTGGAACTCGAGCGAACGAAGGTGGCGTGGAGTTCTGGAAAGGTCCGAATAATTTCTCCGCGGATGGCCTGAGCCTGCATCGGATGGTTGTTGCCACCCACGGTGACCAACATCAAGGACCATCGACCACGACCATCCATGCCCCCTGCTGCGGGAGCAGCTGCGGTCGCCTGAACCATCGAGGCGGTCCGAGCATCAAGAAAGACCTCATCGCCCTCGGCCAACAGTGATTCGCTCGTTCTAAGCCGCCGGGGAGATTCTCCACCGACCGCGGAAGCACCCTTCCCCGTCTTTTCCCCACATCCCATCGGGAAAATTAAGAAAAACGAAGCAATTGCGATAACCGACACGCAAACGTCTCGGATAACGCCAAGTCCGGAGAAAAACCAGCCTCTTGAAACAGCGCCGGAGGGATTACGGGACATGCCGGTTCGATCCAATCTCATCGATGCCTCCGAGCGGACGCCAGGAACTGGCTCCGGGCCTCAGGTTTCAGCCTAAGTGTATGCGTAGGAAAGGTTTGCAGTTTTTGGCCCGTCATCGAGCACCGTTCAAGTAATTTCACTCAAGACGACGATATGAATGTCAGCACGGAGAGGCAAACAAACCCCCCCGCCTCGGACCGTGCAAGCGAAGCAAACAGGAAGCAGTTCTCAACCCCAGACACGCGGCCTCCACCGAGCGCCGCAGAGGTATCAAGACCCATGTCCGACATCGCCAACATCGCCGGAAATCTCGGTTCATCGACGTCCCGCCTGCAACGAGCGGAACAAACCCAACCCACCCCACGACCCGCCAGTTCCGCCCCAGACCGGTTCGGGAGACGGAATGTCGATGCCGTTGAACTTTCCGATCAGGCCCAGCGATATGCCGACCTCCAGCCCCGAGGCGACGCGCCGACCACGCAAATCGCCCGTATTCAGTCGGAAATCAGTCATGGCAACTACGACACGGATACCCGGCTCGACATCGCGATGAACCGCATGATCGACAACGCCCTCGCCTAGTACCGAAAGACCAGCGATTTCAGGAGCCGCCGTCCCCCCCGGGACGGCGGCTCCTTTTCATTTTTGGATCGCCGAAATTGGTGAAATCGCAACCATCTTTGCCGCGAGACCTACCATCTGACAGTCCGAGCCTCTACAAGCGTTTTCCGGTCCCGGGGAGGCACACAAAGGAGTTGAAACACGTGAAGATCCGTTTGTCATTCGTCGGCCTCATCCTCATGGCGTCATCATTGGTCGTCTCCGCGTCCGTGGCGCAACACACCCCGCCCCCGGACGACATTCGGAGTCCGGAGATCCGACGCGACGCCATCGTCGGCGTCACGCTCGTGCCGCGACCGGGAGAGGTGATCGAGAACGCGACGATTTTGCTTCGCGATGGCATGATCGAAGCGGTGGGAACCGAACTCGACGTTCCTGCCGGCTACCGAGTCAGGGATCTGACGGATCACTTCGTCTACGCCGGACTCATCGATCCTTCGGTCGTGCGAAGTCCCGGGGCGGCACTTGAGCAGGCTCGCAACGGCGCAGGCAGCCACTGGAACAGCCGCATCGTCCCGCAGATTGACATGCGGGATGCGATGACGATCGACAGCGAAGGGCGCAAGTCCCTCCGAGCGCAGGGCTTCACCATGGCGCAGGTGCTTCCCGAATCAGGCATTCTTCGCGGGAACGGCGCCATCGTGCTGCTGGCCGAGCGTGATCTTGATGCACGACCGTTGACTGATCGAGGAATGATGTTCGCTGCCCTCGAGCAAGGTGGCTGGGGCGGAAGCAGTGGATACCCGGGCTCCAAGATGGGTGCCATCGCCCTACTTCGACAGACCCTCGAAGAAGCCCGCTGGCATGCTCGCAACCAATCCATGTTTGCCGACGACCCGAGTGGAATGGAGCCTCCCGAACAGTCCGACGCACTCGACGCCCTCCAGGATGCGATGAACGGACGACAGATCGTGATCTTCGACGCCAGTGATGAGCTCGATGCGATCCGCACCGCTCGCATCGCCGAGGAATTCCAACTTCAGGGGGTCCTGCTCGGATCTGGCATGGAGTTTCGTCGGACCGACGAGGTCGCTGCGACGGGACTTCCGATCATCACCCCGCTGAACTTCCCCAAGGCGCCGGATGTGAAGGATCCCTACGCCGCTGATCGGGTCACCCTCAGGGAACTCCAGACCTGGAAGCACGCCCCTTCAAATCCGCGGCGTCTTCTGGAAGCAGGCATCTCGGTCGCCCTGACCACGCATCGCCTTGACAGCCCCGGATCGTTCCACGATGCCGTTCGGAAGTCGATCGACGCCGGCCTCAAGCCGGAAGAAGCCCTGGCCTGCGTCACCACCCGACCGGCACGCCTCCTCGGCATCGAATCGCTGGTGGGAACGGTCGAACCGGGCCGAATCGCCAACCTTCTGGTGGTCGACGGCAAGCTCTTTGCGAAAGGCACCGAAGTCCGCGAGGTCTGGGTCGCCGGACGACGAAGCGAAATCAAGGCCCCGACCAAGTTCATGATCGGCGGCATCTTCGACGTCGTCGTCGACGGGACGGTGCGCGAGAACCTGAAAGCGACAATCGATCCGGTTCGCAATCGACTCACGATCACCGCCGAGAACGAGGAACCCGAAGCGGATGCAAAGGACAAGGCCGAGGGCGACGAAGGCGAGGGCGAAGGCGACGAGGACAATGACAAGGGCGACGAAGCTGCCGAACCCGCGAACGAAGAACCCGGCCGTGAAGACCCTGTCTCCGGCGTCTGGGACTGCGTGGTCGAGATCCCGAACATGGGCGAAATCCCCATGACCATGACCTTCGGACTCACCCCCGATGACCGAGTCACGGGGGGAATCACCAATCCAATGTTCAGCGCGGAAGTCAACGGCCGCTTCGATCGGGCGGCATCGAGCATCGACCTCACGATCTCGATGGAGCAGGGGCCTTCGTCAAACATGAATCTGAAAATCGCTGGGGATACGATCACCGGCACGGGCAGCGGCGGTCCTGGCGGCGGCTCGGCAGACATCACCGGCAGTCGACTTGCCGGCATGGGAGACGGTGATGAAGCGTCAGCACCGAAGAAAGGAAAGCGCGGCGGACTTCGAAATACGAAACTCACCCGCCGAAACCTCGGTTTCGCCTCCGACGGCGAAATGTTCGGACTCGAAGGCGACGTCATCGCCACGGCCGTGGTCATCAACGACCGGGTCGTCGGTTCACTTCAGACCACCAGCGGCAAGTTCGTTCCGTTCGAGTTGAAGACAAGGCCCGAGCCGGAAGACGCCGAAGACGCGACGACGAACGGCGAAGACGATCCGCCGAAGAACGGCGAAGACGCGACGAAACCGGAAGAAGACGCCGAGTCCGAGGATCCGGAAACCGCGATCGCGACGATCGAACGGCTCCCCACGCCTCTGGGAATGTACGGCAGACTCGACTCGCCGCGACCACGCCCGGTGGTCATTCGAAATGCCACGATCTGGACCTGCGCTGACACTGGCGTCCTACAAGACGCCGATCTCCTCGTTCGAGACGGGAAGATCGTCGCGGTGGGCCATGACCTCGTCACCAATGATGACGACATCCTCGAGATCGACGGGACCGGCATGCACGTCACGCCCGGACTTATCGATTGTCACAGCCACACCGGAATCTCCGGTGGCGTCAACGAAGGCGCCCAAACCAATACCGCGGAGGTGCGGATTGGCGACGTGATCGATCCCGACGACATCAATCTCTTCCGACAGCTTGCGGGCGGACTCACTGCGGCCAACCAGTTGCACGGTTCTGCCAATCCGATCGGCGGCCAGAACTCCGTGGTCAAGCTTCGCTGGGGCGGAACAGTCGACGACATGCGGTTCGAGGGGGCCAAGCCAGGAATCAAGTTTGCGCTTGGCGAGAACGTCAAACGTGGTGGTGGGTATCCCAACACCCGGATGGGCGTCGCCGCATTCATCGAAGACGCCTTCCAAGCCGCTCGCGAATACGACGCCGCCGGTGATCGATTCCTGGCGCTCCCGCCGGAGGAGCAGGCGAGACAATCGCCGCCCCGACCCGACTTCGAACTCGACACCATCGTCGAGATCCTCGACGGCGATCGAATCATCCATTGCCATAGTTATCGACAGGATGAGATCCTGATGCTTCTGCGACTCTGCGAACGCTACAACGTCCGCATCGGGACACTCCAGCACATTCTCGAAGGCTACAAGGTCGCCGACGAGATCGCCGCACATGGGGCCGGTGCAAGCAGCTTCAGCGACTGGTGGGCCTACAAGATGGAAGTGATGGATGCGATCCCCTACAACGGCTCGCTCATGCATGAGGTCGGCGTGGTCGTATCGTTCAATTCTGATGACGACGAAGTCGCCACCCGGATGAATGACGAAGCCGCCAAGGCCGTCCGCTGGGGTGGCCTCGAACCCCACGAAGCCTTGAAATTCGTCACGATCAATCCCGCGCGACAACTGCAGATCGACGCCCGGGTTGGTTCGCTCGAACCCGGCAAGGATGCCGACTTCGTCCTGTGGAACCAGCCACCGCTGTCGAGTTACGCCCGCTGCGAAGAGACTTGGATCGACGGTGCTCGCTACTACGACCGCGAAGAAGCCTCCAATGCCCACGCGTCGGCGATGGCCGAACGCGGCCAATTGCTGGCGGAAGCTGGGGGAGGCGGGGGCGGAGACGATGAGAAACCGGAAGCCGCGAACGACTCCGAGGAACAGGGTGGAAGACCAGGCGGACGAGGCGCCAGACGGCCCGGTGGGACCCGCCCGACGGGACTGCTCGCCCGGATGCTCCAAGATCGCGAGGAAGTGCTGCTCGAGCGTGTGGCTCGAGGAGAGGACCCCGCGGCGATTCGCGCCGGGGAGTGCGGATGCGGTTCCGCTTCGATGATCGAACTCGCTCGCACTCTGGCACGAGATCGTGCCCGACTTGAGACTCTCGGATCGGAGGAAGCCAAGTGAATCTGCTGCACATCACACTCACGACGTTGACCGCATTGGTTGTCGGCCGTTCCGGCTGGGCTCAGTCCGCACAGATCCCCGCGCCGCCGCAGGAAAACCCTCTGGTGATCGTGAATGCGTCGCTTTATCCCGTCTCGGACGATTACCCGCCCGTGGTGGCCGGTGGCTGGATTCGACTGGATGCGGGCCGCATCACTGCGGTCGGTGAAGGCGATCCACCCGAGCAGGTTCTCGACAAGGCCACCATCATCAACGCCCGAGGCCTGAGCCTGGTGCCGGGTTTCATCTCCAGTGCCAGCCAGATCGGACTCCTCGAAGTCGGACAGGTGGAAGCCACCGACGATCGAAATGAGTCAGGCGATCGCAGCCCGGAGGCTGCCGCATGGATCGCCGTCAACCCGGACAGTGATCTCATTCCGGTGGCCCGTTCGGCGGGAATTCTCCACACGATGGCGATGCCCCAGCGTGGAACGATCCCTGGCCGGGCCAGCATTCTGAGGATGGACGGATGGACGACCGAGGATCTGGCGCTGGTCCGCGACGCCGGGGTCATCGTGAGTTGGCCAATGGCCGCGCCAATCCGTGCCCCATGGATGCGTCGAGGTGGTGACACCCAGCGATCCGACATCACCGCCCGACTCGAGGCGATCGACGTGTGGTTTGATGATGCCCAAGCATGGGCCGATGCCCGGGCGGCGGATCCGACCGTCGCGACCGACCTTCGATTCGAAGCCATGCAACCAGTTCTTCGCGGCGAGCGGCCGGTGTTCATCCGCGCCGATTCACGCGGCCAGATCGAGACCGCCCTCGCCTGGGCGATGGCTCGAGGACTTCGACCGGTCATCGTCGGCGGCAGCGCCGCCGCAGAATGCCTTCCGCTGCTCAAGGAAACTGGAGCGTCGGTCATTCTGACCGAGGTCCATCGTCTTCCCTCTGCGAGGCATCATGCGATCGATCGGCCCTTCACGGTCGCCTCGGCACTCCATCAAGCTGGGATTCCGTTTGCGATCGCCGCCGAGGATGAGCCCGCCCATGAACGAGGGCTCGCCCATCATGCTGCGACCGCGGCCGCTCACGGACTTCCGCACGATGCAGCCTTGCGTGCGATCACTCGGGGACCTGCCGAGATCCTGGGCGTCGGAGATCGTCTCGGTTCACTCGAACAGGGACACAGCGCCACCTTCTTCCTCTGTGACGGAGACCCGCTCGACATCGCGAATCCGCCGATGCGGGCGTGGATCGACGGGCGCGAGATCGACCTCGGTGATCGGCAGAAGCGCCTGTACGCGAAGTACCAGGAGAAGTACCGACAGAAGGGACTGATCGACGGATGAAGGTGGTCTCAGTTCAACAGTGAGAACGGCAGATCGAATCCTCGCCGTTCGGTCAGGCGGGCGCCGTCGCGACCCGCGTAGACCACTTCGATCCTGAGCCGACGACCCTTGACGAGTCCGGGCAGATCGAGATACATGGGTACGAAGTAGCACCCGGTCACTGGTTCGAAGTACGCCATGGACGTCTCACGGTCATCGAGCGGAAGTCGTTCGATCACCGCTTCATCGTTCTCCGCCTCGCGGCTCACCGCAATCTCCAGCGTGCCGCAAGCCTTCGTCGGGTCACCATCCACATCCGTGAAGAGGATCCGCACCTCGAGCGGCCGAATTCCATCAGCATCAGGTCGACCCACCCTGGTGAGTTCCGAGATCTGCATCTGCGTCGGCCACCAAGGCCAAGCAAGGTCGGTGCGAGGATTGGTCTTGTTGGGTGTGCAAGCCGCGACGCTCCAAATCATCGAGAGGAGCATCGTTGGGATGATGGCATGCCGGATGGGGCGATCAAGGACGGTGCCGGTCATCCAATTCCATCTCAGTTGGATTGCGAGGCGCCGGCGTCTTGGTCGGATCGGACAGATCTTCGATCAACGTGTAGTGATCGAGATTGAGCGTCGTGATCTCTCCGCTATCGAGTCGAATCTCGAGGCGGTCGAGCCAGAGCCGATCGTCTTTCGCATGGGCGTACCACGACCCGGTCTTTGCCTGCTGATACCGGATCACCACACCTTCGCACGTGGTCGACCAGACGTTATTGGTCTGGGGGACCTGCTGAGTCACTCGGACTCGGGTGCCTTCGTCGAGGATGGACGTTTCACGTGCCATGGAGACCGGAGTATACGTCCACGGACATGCTCCGGACGTCTCAAGAAGTCTGGATCAGCCCGGAGTTGAAATTCTCAAGCCGGTCCGGCGATGGCCGATGCCGGACCGAGAAGGCAACGAATCGCTGCCGACCGCCACGCCGGTCCCATGCGTTCCGAGACCACCCGCCGGACGTCATCCGCGTCGATCCCGTCGAACTCCGAGAGAATGGCCTCGGTTGACCGAGCCGTCCCTCGGCGAAAGACGTCCAAAGCGAGTTGCCGGGCACGGGATGGCCCGTGTTCCTGTTGCATCAGTCCTCCGGCGCGAAGGCCGACGGCGATCCGGCCGACTTCTTCGTCCGTCGGGCCGTCATCGAAACTCTCCAATACCGCGTCGATGCGTTCCAAGGTCTCGGCGATTCTCTCCGGCGTGGTTCCTGCGGAGATCGTGCAGGCACCGAGTGCGAACCCCTCCGAGTACCGGGCCGAGACGGAATACGCGAGCCCACGTCGCTCGCGGATATCCAAGAAGAGGCGGCTGGAACTTCCGCCCCCAAGCACGCCGACGGCAGTTCGAAAAGCGAGATGGTCGGGATCGGCAGCGATCGGCCCGTCAAGACCGATTCCCAGATGAACCTGCGAGGTGTCTCGCTCGATCCGGAGCGTTCCGCCGACGGGTTTGCCCACAGGGGCGGGCGTCGGACCGGTTCCGGTCCAGTCGACGAGTTTCAGGGACAACTGCTCGACGACGCGATCGTGATCGACGTCACCCGCAATCGCCAGAATCGAACCCGATGGCCTGGCCACGTCCGCCCAGTGCCCACGGAGGTCATCGGGCGTCGTGGCTTCGATGTGCTGCTGAATGCCAAGACCATGCCGGTGGAAGGGAGATGGGTAGCGGATCTCGTCGAGCCGCACCGCCGCGAAACTCGAAGGGTCATCTTCAATTCCCGAGAGTTCCTGAAGACAGAGCGACTTGACCGGTGTCAAAGCGTCGTCAGGGAAGCGTGGTTTCAGAACAAGATCGACGAGAAAATCAATTCCCAGCCGTAGATCGGAACCGGCGAGCGTGGCCGAAATGTGCTGGTGATACGTGTCGGCAGACACCGAACGCCGCATCCCGATTCGATCCATCGCATCTGAGAATCCTCGGCTATCGAGTTCGCCAGAGCCGCGCATCAGAAACTCGGAAAGAAGCGTCGCCCAACCATCACCTCGATCGAGAGGGTCACAGGCGCTCCCTCCGGGCACCAGCCAGATCACGCTGGCCGAACGCTGAGACGGATTTCGTTCCGTGATGATCTGGAGACCGTTGTCGAGACGAGTGGTACGAAGGTGGTTGGAAGCCTGTGTCATCGACTCGGAAGGGTACCCGTCGGAATGGTGGTTCGTCGCCCATTCGCATCGGAAGGGGTCGCCTCCCGATGCGTTTTTGACCACACGATCGTTCCAGACGTCATGACCGTTAGGAATCTGCCCCAAAGAAACAAGGTGTTTCTTGCACCCCTCAGCTCCGAATCCGAGACTCGCAAGCAAAGTCGGGGTTGACGACTGGAACACGGAATCTCGTCGATTCCGATCCCAGACTCACCCCTCGCGACGAAATGGAAGGGAGTTCTTCATGCGGTCCACGCTTCACGTGCTCACCATCCTCGCCGCAGGCCTGCTTGTCCTTGGCGGTTGGCGGATCTACGACGACGCCCGGCAAGAGGAACGTTTCATTGAATCCACCCAGCTCGCCAAGGATCGAATCCACGCCGAAATCCGACTGCGGAGCGCCCTGGCGGGTGTGGCCGTCTCTCGAGCCGGTTGGGTTCAGACCGTCGATCCGGGCTGGTTCAATCCGCTTCCGCGAAATGCTTGGTTTGCCGCGCCGGACCAGCCTTGGATCGAAATCGCCCCCGAATCAGAGGGCAGACGCCAAGATCCGAGCGAGATTTCAATCACCCGTCAGAATCAGGCCACATGGTGGTTCAATCCCCAATCCGGATCACTCCGAGCCCGCGTGCCTGAACTCACTTCCGGAAATGCCACGCGAGCGCTCTACGACCTGGTCAACCAGTGATCCCCTGAGGATCGCCGAGATCTCCCAGCGTGTCCTCGATCGAATATCGACCGGGCGCGCGACCTTTCGCAAGCCACGATGCTGCTCGAAGCGCGCCATGGGCAAAAACGCGCCGGTCGATCGCCTCATGCTGAAATCTGATTACTTCGTCATCGCCGGTGAAGGTGACTTCATGCTCCCCGACGACCTCGCCGACTCGTTTCGAGACGATATCTTCATCTTCGATGTCTTTTCGAGTGATCTGGAGGTCCTTCACCAGGCTTCGCGCGGTGCCGGACGGCCGGTCGATTTTTTTTTCATGGTGCGTCTCCGAGATCGTTACTGTCCATGAGTCGGTCAACCGTCCGATGGAACGAAGCGCAGTTCTGAGAATCGCCACGCCGATTGCAGTGTTGGATGCTTGAAGGACTGGAATCTTTGATTCTGCCATCAAGAGCACTGCTTTTGCCGACTCATCCAAACCCGTGACACATTCCAACAACGGCACTTCATGCGCTTCGGCGATCGCGACCGATCGATGAACACCCTGGAGTGACGACACGTCGATGACGACGTCGAGCGGCTCATGACCCTCTGGCACTGGCTCGGAATCGTCTCGACCGACGGTCGCGACCACCTTGCAATTGTGTTCGGAGGCGAGTTCCGCAACGAGTCGTCCCAGTCGACCTTCCGCTCCAACCAAGCAAAGGCGAATGCTGGCCGGATCTCGCTCGGAGCGATCAACAACGTTTTTTGTGAAGGTTCTTCCCATATGTGTCCGAAGAGGGTACAAATTTCCTAGGAGTGGGCGCCGTTGCGCCGGCCACTCCTCTCCGACACTCCGACAGCGCAACTACAAGGAGCCATTTTCATGGCTAAGAAGAAAAAAGTGACCCGAAAGAAGGTCGCAAAGAAGGCTACGCGTAAGAAGGCTGCCAAGAAGACCACAGCTAAGAAGGTTGCCAAGAAGACCACACGTAAGAAGGCTGCCAAGAAGACCACACGTA
>CALFOM010000021.1 GCA_937919685.1 uncultured Phycisphaera sp. | reverse complement strand
AGCGGGCGCTTCGGCTTCGGCAGCGGGCGCTTCGGCTTCGGCAGCGGGCGCTTCGGCTTCGGCAGCGGGCGCTTCGGCTTCGGCTTTCGCCTTGGCGGCGGTGGCTTCCGCGGCGGCGGCGACCGCTGCAGCGGCTGCGATGGCAGCGGCTTCGGCAGCCTTGGCGTCCTCGACAGCCTGAATCTCTCGAAGCTTGATCTCGTCGTCGAGTGCCTCTCGTTGATCGGCTGCTTCGATCTCTTCAGCAGGGACATGGTCCGCTCGAAGGATCATGGCTCGAAGCATGAGCTCGCTGAGGTTGCAGGCCCGCTCGATGGTTGGGATCTGCGAGCGATCAGACTTGAAGTAGGTGAGGATATACAGCCCACGCTTGTTGCTCGCGATGTCGTAGGCAAGTCGGCGCTCGTCCCACTTCTGGATCGCGACGAGTTCGGCACCTGCTCGTTTGAGGATGGACTGAACGTGATCAACCACGCCACGCATGTCTGCGGCGGCGGATTGGGGGAAGAGGAACATGCCCTCGTAGATTCCGTGTCGGACTTCGCTCATCGGTGTCATTCCTGTTGCGACGCCGCGGTATGCGGCGCCTGGGGGGCGGAGAATCCGCCGGTTCGATCGGATCGGTGCCGGATCAGCCGGCGACCCTCCGGTTGAATCGATTCATCGCTGGAGCGAGCCCTTCGCTCGCCCAGCACGCTGCCGCATCTGCGGCCTCATCGAGCGACGGCTCAATGAGTTCCTGCTGCTCGGGCGTGAATCGCCCGAGCACGTAGTTCTTCAAGGGGATCTGGCCGGGCTTATCGATGCCGATCCGCAGTCGCGGCCAGGCATCGGTACCGAGCTTTTCTGTCACGTCCGCAAGGCCGTTGTGTCCACCGGCACCTCCGCCGGGCTTGAGCCGCACGGAACCGCAGGGGATCGCCGTGTCATCCACGATGATCAAGAGATCATCGGTGGGTGACATCCTGTAGAAGCGCATCGCTTCCGCCACGGACTTGCCCGAGACGTTCATATAGGTAAGCGGCTTGAGCAGGAGGACCTTCTCTTCGCCGATCGTCACTTCGACCACCAGCCCGGTGAACTTGTTCCGGGCGGTTCCCGTGGAAGGATCCCCGTGTCGTCGGGCGAGCCGGTCGACGACCTCGAACCCGACATTGTGTCGAGTCCGATCGTATTCCAGTCCGGGATTTCCCAATCCGACGACGAGCTTCATTTGCGGGGTACCTTCCTGCCTTTCGCATCGGGCCCACTGGGGGCGGCCCGACGCCTGAGTCTTCAATCAGCCTTCGGACTTGGAGGCGCCGTCCGCGTCGCCACTGTCGCCGGTGTCGCCACCCGCGGCATCGTCGGCCGATTCCTCGGGCTCTTCGGGGGCGGCGATCTGGACGTGGATGATGTTGGTATCGGCGGGAGTGATCGCGACCATTCCCTTGGGGAGGTTCAATTCGCCGACGTTGATGGACGATTCGTAATCTCCAAGGTCGACGCGAATCGACTCCGGAATGTCGCGGACCGCGCATTCCACTTCGATCTCCGAGTGGTCATTCATCACAATGGCGCCGGGCTCGCTGGCGGCCTTGAGTTCGCCGTGCAGATCGAGGTGGACCAGGATCTTCACCTTTTCGTCGAGGTTGACTCGGGTGAGATCGAGGTGGATCACGTTATCGCCGAGAAAGCCGAATTGAAGATCCTTGACCAGGCAAGTTTCGGTGCCTTCCCCTTCGATCTCGATGTTGAAGACATGCTGCCCGTGGTGGAGGTGGGCGAGGGTCTGCTTCTCGTCGACGCTGACCGAGATGGGATCGGCGCCGTGGCCGTAGATGACCGCCGGCAACTGGCCGGATTTGCGAAGGCGCTGGGCGTATCGGGTGCCAAGGCGTTCTCGCTTGGATGCGACGAGCGTGGGGGTTTCGTGAGTCATGGTTGAAATCTCCTGTCGAATTCGAAACGTCAGGTCGGCGGAATGGCCGCGCTGACGGAGTGTGTGGATCTAACGCTTGGTTCCCACGCCGGTCCGGAACATCGCGGACACGGACTGGTCGTGGTGGATTCGGTGGACGGCTTCGCCGAGCAGTTTGGCGACGCTGAGGACGGTGATCTTGTCCTTGATGGGATCGAGCCGGTCTCCCCCCGGAATGGTGTTGCAGACATTGATCCGCGAGATGGGGCTCTCGGCGATTCGCTCCATCGCCATGCCGACCAGCACCGGGTGGGTCGCGGAAACGATGACGTCGCGTGCACCATTCTTGACGACCAGCCTGGCCGCTTCGCACACCGTGCCAGCGGTCGAGATCATGTCGTCGAACATTAGAACCGTTCGTCCGTCCACGTCGCCAATGAGATTCTTGACGGAGACTTCGGTCCCGGATTGCCTTCGTTTGTCGACGATGGCCATGTCGCAGCCGAGAACGTTGGCGTACATATTGGCGACCTTGACGTTGCCGACATCAGGTGAGACGACGACGATCTCCTCCAGCGCCTCCGGAGACGCCAGGAAGTGTTCGACGAAGACCGGTGCGGCACTTAGGTGGTCGACGGGGATGTCGAAGAAGCCCTGGATTTGTGCGGCGTGAAGGTCCATGCAGAGGACCCGATCCGCACCAGCGGCCGCGATCAGATTCGCCACGAGTTTCGCGGTGATCGGTACGCGACCTTCATCCTTGCGGTCCTGGCGGGCGTATCCGAGATATGGGATCACCGCGGTGATTCGTTTCGCGGAGGCTCTCCGCAGGCAGTCGATGTAGATCAGCAGTTCGACGAGATGGTCGTTGACCGGCTGGCAGGTCGACTGGATCACGAAGCAGTCGCGGCCGCGGACGTCCTCGTCGAGCTTCACGAAGATCTCGCCGTCGGGAAACACCGAAGAGGTGCTCTTGCCCATCGGAAGTTCGAGGTGATCACACATCGACGCGGCGAGTTCTCCGCCCGCGCGTCCCGCGAAGATCTTCAGGTGTTCGCGATCACTCGCGGTCATGAGTTCTTCTCCGTAGGGGCTAGGCCGTGGCGGGTTCGGATGATCTCGTCGACGACACCGAGTTGTTCCGGATCGTTGATGCTCAGCACGTCGCCCGCGGGAACCGCATCGACCACCGCCACGGTGGCGCCGTCCTCGCGGGTCAGACCGAAGACGTCGGTGATGTAATACTCACCGTTCGCGTTGTCGTTGCTCGTTTTCGATAGCCGTTCGAAGAGAGGGCCGGATCGGAAGCAGTAGTAGGAAGGGTTCACCTCGCGGATGCGGAGTTGCTCGGGCGTGGCGTCCTTCTGTTCGACAATTCTTGAGAAACCGCCTTCGGCATCCCGGACGATCCGGCCATAGCCGGTGGCGTCTTCAATGATCGCGGTCGCAAGCGTCGCGTCGGCGTCGGCGGAACGATGGGTCCTGAGCAGGGTGTCGAGGGTCTCCGGCCGAATGAGTGGACCGTCACCACAGAGGACGAAGACGTCGTGATCCGGCGTCTCGGTGAATGCAGGCCTGGCCTGGTCCACGGCATGTCCGGTTCCCAGTTGTTCGGTCTGTTCGACAAACTCGATGTCATTCGATCCGGCGAGGCTCGCTCGAACCAGGTCCCCCTTGAATCCGATCACCACCACGATTCGCTCGGCGCCCGCGGCCCGGCATGCGTCCACCACCCAGTGGAGCATCGGGCGGTCGGCAACCTCGTGCATCACCTTTGGCAGGTCGCTCTGCATCCGAGTTCCCTTGCCCGCGGCGAGGATCACGGCGTCGACGACGCGTCCATTGGAGTGGGGAGATTGTGATGCCGATTGGTTCATTGGTCTCGGGAAGGCAGAGAAATGCCTGATTTCTGCACCGCAGTCAAGGAAGGAAGCTGGCCCGCCTAGATTTGAACTAGGACTGCTTGGATCAAAACCAAGTGTGCTACCGTTACACCACGGGCCAGTGGTCGGTGGTTCGAAGCAGGACGTGATCGATAAAAAAGTCGATCGGATCCGATCTTCGGGCGAACCACCGGGGGAGCGCTTCCTTGCATCCCACCGAAGTCATCGGACGGAATGCCTGCGAAACATGGAGTAGTCGTGTTGTCGATCGAGAGGGGAGACGGACCACGCCACCATTTCGTGGACGCAGCATCGGAACCAGACGCCGTCGATCGGGACCATCCCGAATGACGTGGCGCGGTCCGGAGCGTCGTGGTTGACGGTCCGAGTCCGCGGCCGGAGTGGACGGGAGCACGCGCGAAGCCGCGAAGGCGTACCCCATGAGGCGCCAGGTTTCACCTGTCACCAACGGTCCAGATCCGGAAGTCTACTGGAATCCACGCCTCGGAAAAAGGGGTTCAGGTTCGGGAAACATCGATTTCTCGGTTGGTTGTTCCGCATGGGACATGACGACCCCGATTCCAATGTCAGAATCGGGGTCGTCAATCTTCGGGGTCGTCAATCAAGAGGAGATGCCGTCCTCTTAGATGTTCAGTCGCGTGTTCGTCGTTCGGGGCGGTTCTCTCGGCCTCTTTGGGCCGATCGGGGGTGCCGGTCAGCCGACGGCCTCTCCATGCCCCCTCGGCCCTGT
>CALFOM010000020.1 GCA_937919685.1 uncultured Phycisphaera sp. | reverse complement strand
CCATGATCGGCGCCTTCATGCTCAGTTGTCTGAGCGCTGGATGCACGCTGGCTGGAATCGACAACTCCATTCAGGAAATCATCATCGGTGGAATCATTGTCGCGGCGGTCACGATCGATGGACTGCGTCAGCGCCGAAACCGATGACCTCAAGTGGGGCATTTGCCTTATCCCGGATCTCGCGAGCCGGGAACTGGGGAAGATCCCCTATTGAAGCCTCGTTTATTTTTTCTATTCTAGAAGGAGATCCGGAATGCGGTGGGTATTTCGGCATCGAGTAGGACCTTCAGAAAGTTATAAAACATGATCGAGCAAAGATTCAGTTCGTCGCCGAGAGAGCACGCGGATCGTTTTCATTCAGAGGCCGATGGCAGAGATATTGAAATTCCGATGACCTCAGAGTTTGTGACTCGCTTGATGGAATTGGAATTACAAACGGAACGTGCAGCGCAGTTGACGGATCAAGGCCGCTACAAATCGGCGATGGCCTCGTGGAGTCGCGTCGCGCTGTTGGCGGAGTCGATTTTCGGCCGCGTGGACGAATCTGTTCTCGATGCGATGCGGATTCTCGCTTCAATCATGTCGCGGCTGGGCCTGCACGACGATGGACTCCTCGTGCTTCGGGAGCAGCAAGAACGGCTTTTCGATGCCGGGCTCGGGCATTCCGACCGGTTTGATGCGATCAACAGCCAGATGAATGAGCTCCGGGCGCGGAGAGATTCTCAGCCGAGGCGGGAAGTCGCGGCATTCGGAGCATCCAAGTGCCAGTCAATCGGAATGTGATCGCCAAGGGGCGGTCAGTGGGACTGGGCGCGGTTGTGGATGTTTCGCCATCTCCAGCCAAGCCAGATGGCTTGAAGCACGCTTGACAGGGTGAGCGCGAGTGTTGCGGCGACGGCACCCCCGAGGGTTCCGAGGCCGACGAAGATTCCAAGCACGATGGCGATGGTGGTGAGTCCGATGGCAACCCCTTCGGAGATCGGTCGGGTCTCGTGAACATCTACGAGCAGGCCCTGCCAGTAGCTGATGAGGAACGTCAGGAATGGCATGGGAATCAGCAGCCAGGTCGCGATGCGGGCGAGGTCCATTCCTTCTTCCGGGATGCGCTCGAGGCTGATATACCACGCTTCGCCCAGTGGGGTGGCCGCGATCAATGCCACGACGCCAGACATGATCGTTCCTGCGATGAGCATGAATCGGCGGAGTGCCTTGCGACCACCGGGGTCCCCGGCGTGCCGGATCACGACTTCATTGAAGGCCATGCCGCTGGACCTTGTGAAGAAACCGAGTCCTGATACGGCAGACCAAATTGCGAGCGAAGTCAACGCCTCCGGCATCCGATTCATTCCGGCGCTGCAGACGGGGTAGGACGCGAGCGAGAGAACTGAGGTCAGCGCCAGCGGAAAGTAGAAGCGAATCGTGGTCGAAAAGTCGAGAACTCGTTCGGATACCGCGGTGAGCAATGGCCCTCGCTCGACGCTGAGGACGCAGATTCGGGCGTAGATCGCTTCGCTGACCACGCCGCACGAGATCGCGATACCGGCGATCGCTGCGCCGTTCTTCGCATCGACCGCCAACGCGATCAGCAGTGGGGTGGATGTTCCGACCAGTCTGATGAGGGTTCCGATACCGACTTTTCGTTGGCGGCCGAATCGAATCAGCACACCTTGATGGAATCGCCGCTCTGCGACTGCGATGGTGAACGGAAGCATGAATTGGAAGCCGAGCCGCGCCGGTTCGACGACCGCCTCGGGCGTATCGAGAAGCGGGATGACGATGAGATCGAAGAGCGGCGTGAAAGCGATCAACCCGTGGACGCCGGTCAGCCCAAACCCCAGGACTCGAGAAAATCGCTGGAGATACCGGTAGTTCTCCGGTGAGTCGCAGAGGCGGGTGCTCGCCGCGAGCAACATGATGACCGGAGCTTCGATGGCCAGGCTGATGGGGAAGAAGACGCCGCCGTAGGCTGCGAGTTGCACCGTCTCGTCCGGAAGACGCCCAAGAACGGCGGTGATCAGTGGCATCTCTACGCCCATCAGCACCCAACTCGCGGCGAGTGGCCACCAAGTGGCGAGGATCAGTCGCATGGTCAGGGGGGCTGAAGAGGAAGAGGGGATCAATGAGGCGTGGCGCACAGGTGGCTTCGTGGTGGGTCCGCGACGGGGAGCCAACCATCGTAGAACCTCGGCGGTCCTCACACGCCGTGGGAGGTGAATTCCGGAGTTTCTTTGGCCGCAGATGTCACACGGATTGGTCCTCGCGCTACGAGGTGATGTCTCCAATCATCTCACACCATTTCTTCGAAGGATCATGCCATGAAAACGACGACTCAAAACCGAATTCTCGCCTGTCTGATGCCCCTTGCCGTGGTATCCACCACCTTGGGGGACTCTGACGCCGGGCGAGCGGATGCCGCATCAGCGAGAACCACATCGGACCAGGTGATGGTGGCCACCGAGGCCGGGCCGATCAGATTCTCAGCTCGCGGCATCTCGACCATTGGGACGAGCCCGTACGACTGGGCCGTCAATGACGAGGTGCCGACGGGCCGGAAGAATGACGATCTGCCCACCGCCGGCGAGCTGATCAAGTCGATCAATGCCTTCTTCGGTCTTGACCCAGGGGCGGCTTCTGACTCTAGGAAACAGGACGGAAGCGCCGCTGCCCCAGGACTCCTCGAGCCACTTCACGATCCGATGGATCTGGACCAAAACGGGGTCGTCGAATTCAGGGACTTTATTCAGCTGTTCCGGTGGTTCGGCACCGGGCAGGGAGATCTCAATCAGGACGGCCTGACGGATGGCGGCGATCTCGGGTTGATGCTTGACCGGCTGGCCAATGAAGTCTGACTGGCTCGGAGCTTCCTTCTTTTCCGGTGGACCCCCGTGACGATCGAAGTCACGGGGGTTCTGCATGATCACGACTCGCGGGGTGGAAGCTCGAACGGCGTCGCTCGTCGGTCAATGAATCCGACCGCCACGCCGACCAAGAGACAGGACAACACGCCGACCGCCGCGTAGGCGAGACCGCTGATCTCCGTGAAGTAACCGACCGTCCAGACGGAGATCGCTCCAGCCACCAGACCGGCCCAACCGGCGATCGGGCCGGTTCTTTTGGTGATCGCACCGAGCAGGAATACGCCGGCGACGCCCGATCCGAAGAGACCGAGAACCTTGAACCAGAGGTCAAGAAGACTCGGATCATTTGCTCGGACCATCAACAGGGCGGCTCCGGTGCCGATCACCCCGATGCCGATCGTCGCGATTCTCGCGACTCGGAGAAGCCGATGATCGTCCCGTCCCGGAAAGAACCGCTGATACCAGTCGGTGGTGAATGCCGTCGCGACGGAGTTCATCGCCGAGTCCAGACTGCTCATGGCGGCGGCAAAGAGCGCCGCCACCACGAGGCCTGAGACGCCTATGGGAAGCTGAGTGACCACGAACATCGGGAGGATCTGGTCGAGTTTTTCGGTGGGTTGGAGCAGTTCGGGATTCGAGCGATAGAAACCCCAGAGTGCGGTGCCCAGTCCGAAGAAGATGATCGACGCAGGGACGGCAAGGATCGCGCCTCCGATGATCGCCCGCTTGGCCTCCCGTTCGTCGCGCACGGTCAGGTACCGCTGGACCACCGATTGGTCACTGGCATAGGGGATCAGGTTGCTGAAGATTGCGCCGAGAACGATGACGAAGAGCGACGACCGGGTCAGATCCCAGGAGGGGTCCGCGAATTCGAGTTTTCCGGATGCCGCCGCATCGGCGAAGAGTCCTGAGAGTCCGCCATCGGTGCCGCCGACGAGGATCACCAGCGCCCAGACCGCGCCGCCGAGCAGGATCACTGCCTGCAATACGTCGGACCAGATCACCGCCTCGATCCCGCCCAGCACGGTGTAGGCGATGCAGATGGCGCCCATGATCAGGATGCAGAGGTTGACGTCGAGACCTGTGATGGCGGTGAGGGCAAGCGACGGAAGAAGCGTAACGATGGCAACACGGCCGACCTGGAAGAGCATGTACAACGCGCTGGCCGCGAGCCGGAGCGACCAGTGAAAACGATACTCAAGGTACTGGTACGCAGTGACCACGTTGAGACGTCGGAAGTAGGGGACCAGCAGGAACGCCGCGAACGGCGCGACGATGAGAATGCCGAGGTTCTGTAGAAAGTAGATCCAGTCGGTATCCCAGCTCTTCGCAGGAATCGACATAAAGGTGATGGCACTCAGCGAGGTTGCAAAGATGGAGATGCCCGCCGCCCACCAAGGGATCCGGCGGCCGGCGAGGAAGAAGTCATCGGTTCCGTTCTCGCGGCGCGAGAAATGGACGCCCATCCAGATCAGGATGACGCCGTAGATCGCGATCGCGATCCAGTCGAGCATCGCGAGCGATTGCACGGGAATGATGGGGGTGACGAGAGTGAGGATCGGCGTGCGGGTCCGCGGACGGATCTCGCCACTGGCGATCAAGGTGCTGCCGTCGAGTGCCGTACCGGTACCCACGATCGGGATCGTTGCGGCGGTCACTGGAACCTGTACGCCGGCGTCCCGACGCCCGGGGAAGGCGCCGCGAGTCGTCCATCGATCCGTGATGGAGTGATACACCAGGACGTCCTCGGGGAATCCAGGATGATCATCCTTGAGTTCGTTGATCTTCTGGAGATTGGCACCGTCATCACCACCCACGATGGCGAGCAGATCGAATCCCACTTCAATGGCAGGACTGGCGGCGGCGGCGGTCGGTCGGGGAAGATCCGCCAACTGAATCCAAGGTTTTGAATCCGACGTTCGATCAAATTTCCACGCCTCGACCAAGTAGGGCGAGACGCGCCGATGACCACCCTCGCCATCGGGTTCCAAGGCAACGCCGGAGAACAGCAGCACGTGGCCGCGGTGCGTCGCGGCGACTGGCAGGATGCGGCCGCCGGAGGGAATCGGGGGGCCACGTTGCCACGCGGATCCTTCGGCGCCGAGATCAAGCAGGAATACGGCATCGCTTGCGGCGCCGCCAGGGGTCGATTGCCCGCCCATGATCACCACGGTGTCGCCGTCGATCGTCCCGGCCGCGTAGGCAAGGGGTACGGGAAGATCGGGCAGCTCGGTTCGGATCACTTCGCCGGCCTTGATGGAGAGCGTGAAGCACGAAACGAGGTGAGCGGTCTCATTCGCGCCACCGATGGAGATGACTCCATGGCGGGAGTGAGTCAATGACACCCCGTACGCGATTGGTCCGTCGAGCGGTTTCGCACTCGTCTTCCACCGAGGAGCGTCTGCCGTCAGGTCGAGTGTCTGAATGGTGTCGTACCAGACCTTCTCGGTCTCCCATCGAGGCGAGTCAGGAAAATTGGCGCCTCCGGCGATGATCAGGGTCGAACCGCTCCGTCCCGCGATGGCGCCGGCGAGTCCCTCGCCGTCCGGGAGCGGTTCGACGGCATCGAACCTGAAGTCGAGTACCGCGGCGATGGTCCCTTCGGATGACGCGTCGGTGGTCTCTGCCATCGCCAATGGGGAGCAGAGCGCCGTGGCGATGGCCAAGGCGCAGGCCATGACCTTGAAGACCTTGAAGACCTTGAAGGCACGTCGAGATAATCGGGCGTGAGGCGATCGGGTATCTGGTTGGTT
>CALFOM010000019.1 GCA_937919685.1 uncultured Phycisphaera sp. | reverse complement strand
CGCAGATGAATGCTTCTGGAACATCGAAGGCCTCGATCAGGACGTGCTCGCCCTTTTCGAGTCTCGTGGAGTGCGTGGTGAGCAGTTCGGCAAGGCGGTCGAATCGTGGGTCATTCATGCGGGAGTCAGGCTTTCGTGGAGTGAAGGGAAGATTCAAAGGGTCGGCATCGGACGGAACCGGCGAGATCAGCGCAGGATGCGAATCAGCGGTTTTGGATCAGGGCCTCAAGGCGTTCGGAGTTCAACTCGGTGAGTTGTCGAACGACCAGATGTGCATGGTCGAGTTCGTCGGGGGTCCGCCCCGTAGAGACCAGCCCGACGGACGTCATCCCGGCGGCGCGGGCCGCATCAATTCCCGGCCCGGCGTCCTCGATTACCACGCAGCGCTGGGGTTCGATCCCGAGCCGTTCCGCCGCGAGCAGGAAGACCTCCGGATCAGGCTTGCCATGGACGACCTCGTCGCCGCAGACCGTCGCATCGAACTGATCCGCGTGTGGCAGATATCGCAATGCAGTCTCGAGATTTCCCCGAGGCGCGCTGGTTCCGATCGCCAGCCGCCAGCCCGAGCGACTGAGATCGGCAAGGAGTCCGGGGGCGCCGAGCATGGTTGGAAACGATTGTTCGAGTTCGCGACGAAAGTCCGTCTCTTTCGCGTCGGCGATGGCGTTCCTCGACTCCTCGTCGGGGGCGGGAAGTCCGGCATCGGGCCAGATGCGATCGATGATCGAGGGATTGGTCCGGCCGAAGCTCCAGGCGAATTGCGCCGGGGTGAGGTCGATCGAATGCGCGAGGCAGACGGCCTTCCAGGCGCGGTGATGCGCTTCATAGGAGTCGATGAGGGTTCCGTCGAGATCGAAGATGGCGGCGAGTGGAGTGTCGGGCACTGGAGGTGGATCCTGGGGACGAGGGTTCGTCACGCGGGGTGGGCGAGTCCGGCGACGATCTCGATCGCCCGGTCGATATCGGCTCCATCGACGTCCAGATGGGTGATCGCACGGATACGGTCCGGGTCCAATGCAAGCACCTTGACGCCTCGAGCCGAGAGTTGCTCTGCGACGGCGGGGGCGCCGCCCCATGCGGGGTCCGGTCGGAAGAAGACAATGTTGGTGCGCAAGCCATCGAAGGGTGAGTCGACGTCGATGCCATGTATCTTCGCGAGTCCGTCGGCCAGTCGAACGGCGTTGGCGTGGTCCTCGGCGAGGCGGGCGACGTGATGGTCTAGGGCGTAATGACCTGCGGCGGCGAGGATCCCCGACTGACGCATACCGCCGCCGAGCATCTTCCGGAACCTTCGTGATCGATCGATGAATTTTCGTGGGCCGAGGAGTACGCTTCCCACCGGAGCGCCGAGCCCCTTGGAGAAGCAGATCGACATGGTGTCCGTCAGTGCCGCAAACTCGGAAGGTTCGTAACCGGCGGCGGTCGCGGCATTGAAAAATCTGGCGCCGTCGACATGGACATGCAGATGGTGTTCTCTGGCGGCATCAGTGACCGAGCGGAATCGTTCCATCGACCAAACGGAACCGCCGCCACGATTGTGGGTGTTCTCGACCACGAGCATGCGGGACCGAGGAGCATGGATGTCGCGGTGCCGAATCGCGGCATGTACCGCGTCGGCCGCAAACATGCCTGCATCGCCATCCAGGCCAGCCACCATGCACCCAGAAAGTGCGGCGGGGCCTCCGGTCTCGTAGTGGATGATGTGACTCTCACGATGGGCGATGATCTCATCGCCGGCCTCGCATGCGCCGCGGATGGCGAGTTGATTCGCCATGGTTCCGCTGGGTGTGAACAGGGCCGCTTCTTTGCCGACCTTCGCGGCGACGGCTTCTTCAAAGGCTTGCACACTCGGCTCGTCGCCAAGGACGTCATCGCCGAGCGGCGCGGATCGCATGGCATCCCACATGGCATCAGTCGGGCGAGTGACGGTGTCGCTCCGAAGATCGATCGAGTTGTTCGATTCGTTGATGTTCATGGTTGGTCAGCCGTCGGAGTCGGAAGCACGGTGTTCGGGGCCGTAGTCGTCTCAAGGGTCGAACCGCCGGGAGCGGCGGAATCGGAAGGCGGTGACATCTTCTTCGCCTTCGGTTGGGGGAGATCCATGGAGAGAACCGACTCGGAACGTCCATCGATGAAGTCGATGAGCATGGCGGTCAGCAGGGCGTCCAGAGTGGTCTGGATCGCGGGCGAACTCCCGACCAGATTCTCACCGGCAAGGGTGCCGCTTCCCGTCGCCTGCCAGACCAGTTGGCCGGTCGGTGCGTGCCAGATTTGCAGTCCGATCTCCACGGTGGTCCAACCGGTCATGATGAAGGTGAATCCCGCAAAGCTGAATCGGGTCGTATTGTCGGTGATGATGTCGGCCAGCCGCGGGAGCATGAGGTACTCGACCCCGAGTGACTTTCCGACCTTTTGAAGTTCGGCCCGACCGAGGAAGTCACCCGGATCGATCGAAGCGAGAAGCTCGTTCAGGAGCGCGGCATCTCCAGTCGTGTTGAGACGATTCACGACATCGGCGTGAGAGAGGATGTTGGCATCCTTGATCTCTCTTCTGGCGACGTAGGCGAAAGAGAGGTTGGCGAATGAGGCCACCCCCGCATTGGAACCGGAGGCGAAGGTGGGGAGCACCGCGCAATTCGGCGGAGTGCTGCTCAGAATGGTCTTCGGCGCCGGCATCGGGAGGTATTGCTCGGAGCGGTTCTGAACGCCGACCTGTATTCCGCTGGCGGCACAGCCAGCCAGCATCAAAAAGAGTGCAGGCAGGATTGGCCAACGGAACGTCATACGGTTATGCATCATGCCACGATCGTATCGAATGCGGTCGTGGTTCAACGGAGTCCGCGGCGGGTCTCTCAGGGCAGCGAACGCTCGGAATTGCCGACGCCGGCGATGACGACGTCGTTGATCGGTACCAGCGTCATGCCGCCAGCGGCTTCGACTCGGAGTTCGTACGTCTCCCCGGGTTGCATTGGCTTGTAGACCGCTTCGCCTTGGGCGACCCGGATTCCCGATCGTCGCGCGGCGTCCGGATCCGAGGCAAGCGTCCAGAAACGAGACCAGATGGCTTGTTCAAATCGAGCTTGATCGCTCCCCGCATACCCATCGGGGATTCCCCCCGGGGTGTCGATGGGGATGCCTTCACGAGGCGGGATCTGATCGGAGTAGATCCGGCGGAGCAGGACGATGGTCTGGTCGCGGAAGGGGTCGCTGGCAGAGGCCACCGATTCGGCAGGGAATCGCG
>CALFOM010000018.1 GCA_937919685.1 uncultured Phycisphaera sp. | reverse complement strand
CTTGGATAACCCATGACTCCCATGACCCCGATGATCTGATGACTCCCATGATCTGATGATCCGATGACCCCCATGATCTGATGATCTGATGATCCAATGACCGGATGACCTGATGATCGCCATAACCCGATGATCAGATGATCAGATAACCAGATAACCCGACGCTTCACCGCTTGACTTCAGGCGATGGGGAAGTACCCTAACAAAAGCCGATCAGATCTCGTCAGGAATCATCCGAGGAGTTGTTTCACCTTGTGACCTTGCTTGTGACCTTGCTTGTGGCTGGGGTCGCCCGTGTGATCTGGAGATCACAGGGGGGGAAGAGAATCAGTCGCCGTGCACTGGAAGCATGGTGGGGGCTCAGGAGAGGGCCACGACAACCAGATCAGCATCGCGAAGGACCTTTCGGCCCTTCGAGGTGTCGTCTACCGCGATCCCATATTCGTGGTGCGATCGGTGTGTGCTCGAAACCGATCGGGATCAATCGGGATCAATCGGTCTGTGCTTGAGAAGGTTTTACAACGTTGAGATGGCAAGAAGCCGTCGATCGGAATTCCGTGAATCACATGCCAGAACCACCTGATTCCCATTCCCAACCACCCTCAAATTCACGATTGACCGAAGCGGCCGACCATGGGGTTGTCGACCGGGCCGATCTGCTCTCACGATTGCGCCACGAAATCCACCACTCGATCGGTGGGACCAGCGGTCTGGATCGTCAGGATCGGCTTCTGAAAGCCTGGCATGAGCACGACGGCGCGCATGACGCGCATGACGCGCATGACGCGCATGAAAAAAATTCTCTGGATGACCTGCCTGGCGGGGTGCCATCTCATGTCGGAGCATTTCATGGATCAATGGCATCGTGTGAATCAAGCGGCTCCGATCTCGCTCTGGAACGACTATCGACGGGCTGGCTCGGGCTTCTTGAAGACGGAAGTGATGATTCGGGCGTCAGCATCGATGCCCGGATGGATGGCGGCCTACTTCGTCATGGCATTCACGAATGGATCGGTGATCCGTACCAAACTCCTCGGATCACCGCGACTTCTGATTCCAACATTGATCGAGCGCGCCTTGTCCCGAGCTCGGACTGGGTCCCACCGTTCGGCCCGGTGATCTCATTGCTTCATCGTTTGCGAGTGAGCCATGATTCGATGGGCAGGCCCGCGCCCCGAATCGTCTGGATCGGACATCGATGCCTGCCGGCCCCTTGGAATCTGCTGGGAGGACGACGTCCGGCCGCATTCGACGTCGAAGCGTGCTTCCGGGCACGGGATGAATTGAAGCCGTCTTTTCAAGAACGACTCGAAGAGGAAGCCTCTGAGATCGACGGTCGGCTGCTTGAGCATTCGCTTTTCGTCACACCGCCTCAGGATGATCGACAGGCGAGGCGATGGTGTCTCGAACAAGCGGTTCGAACCGTTTCCATCGACGCCGTAGTCATCGATGGTTCCGGGTTCGCTCCTCTAGACAGCCGTCGCCTTCACGTGGCGGTTGCGGAAAGAAGCCGACGAGGCGAGTCACCGTTGCTCGTACTCATGGTTCGACCGCCACGAGATCGACTGACGCGTTCTTCGGCGATCACGCGATGGTCGGTCGTACCGTCGGCGAAAGACTGTCGGGGTGATCACCGAATCGCGGCATGGTCGGTTCGGCTCCTTCGAGCAAGGATGCCGCAATCTCCACCTTCCCAAGGGAAAGCGGTCATTGGACTGGTTCATGCCGATTGGGACCTGCCATCCGTCGCGTCGCCGAAGACTGCCGGATCGATTCTGTCCTCTTCAAATTTTTCTCCCACTTCTTCTCCCAATTTCTCTTCCACTTCTTCTTCCACTTCATCTTCCATGTCACCCTCCAACCGCTCGATCAGCCTGGTCGAAAAGGAGCCTCATGTCGACACGCCTTCTTGCGATTCGATTCCCATGGCTGGCCACGGATCTGGCCCGCCGTCGACAAAGTCGTCGAGCGGCTGGCCAATCGGACATGACCGCAGCGGGCTCTTCGAAGAAGAAATCAACATTCCAGGCGATCGGCCACGAGGGCATTCCGGTCGCCGCGGAAGACGCGGGATCCGGCGGGGTTCGACCGGTTCTGGTGGTTGGAATGCATCGAGGTTCTCGACGGGTGATCGATTGCTGTTCACTGGCGAATCGGCGGGGGATCCACAAGGGGATGACGCTCGCGGAGGCGCAAGCGATGGCAATGTCGGAGACCGAGGGAAGATGGCGAACGTCCCCGAAGGCCGGTAGCGCGGAGGTTCAAGGCGCAGAACCCGTGCTGGTCGTCGCGCCCACACCCGTTCGTGATCAGTCCGATCTGCGGCGGCTTGCGGAGGAATGTCTGCGTTTTGCGCCGATCACGGCGATCGATGAACCCGCAGGAATCCTGCTGGATCTGACCGGCTGCAGCCGGATGCTCGATCGGCGTGGCGGAGAATCAGGATTACTCGATCGGGTCGGTCGGACCTTCAGAGGCGCGGGACTTCAAGTGACGACTGCGATCGCCGACACCGCGGTGGCGGCACGAGCCTGGGCGGGATATGGGGCGGGCGCATCGGGATCGGGCTGTGATATGAGTTCAAGAATTATTCCACGCGGCCGACAAGCAGGGTTTCTCGCCTCGCTTCCCGTGGAGTGCCTCGAACTGTCCGCCGAAACGATCGAAGCGATCCATGAGGTGAACATACGTTCGGTCGGCCAGCTTCAAAGCATGCCGCGATCGGCGCTGCCGGTTCGGTATGGAGGCGCCGTTCTATGTCGTCTGGATCAGGCGATGGGACGTCTGCCGCTGGTGCTCGATCCCGTGAGGCCGCGGATCACGGTTTCAGAAAGCATTGAATTCAATGGGCCGGTTCGTTCACGTCAGGCGATCGAACTGGCGATCGTAGATCTTCTGCATCGCGTTCGACGTCGATTGGAGGACCTGGAGTCTGGTGCTCGCATCGTTCGAGTTCGGGTCGAGCGTCCCGATCTTCCGACCTGGATCCAAGGGGTCGAACTGAGCCGGGCCACTCGGCGCCGCGAACATCTCTGGGCGATGCTTCAGCCGGTCATTGAGCGTCTCCCGCTTGATGACGGGGTTGATTCGATCGAACTTGAAATCCCACGTCACCGTCGTCTCCGGCATGAACCTGTCGTGATGATCGGCGGTGCGATCGACGACATGCGAGCGGCGAGTCGGGAAGCAGATTCCGATCGATCGGCCTTCATCGATCTCGTTCAATCGCGTTTTGGATCCGGTTCGGTTCATCGCGCCGCGGGCCTGTCGGGTCATGTTCCGGAAGACGAAGCTCGAATCGAACCGATCGATCAGAAGGACACCGAAACGCCCGCGTGGTCTTTTCAGATCGGGCCTCCTGCTCAGGCATTGCGACCGACGGTTCTTCATCGGCCACCGGTCCCTATCGAAGTGGAATGCCGTGATGAAACCCCGGTCGTCATCATTCGTGACGGCGAGCGTTGGGGCGTCGATGCCGTCGAGGGACCGGAATGCATCGGGGCACCGTGGTGGCGATCGTCTGGTTCCGATTCGATCGAGGATCGATCAGTTGCGGGGGAAAAACTTCGACGCGATTACTGGCGACTTCGAACCGACTCGGGATTCTGGATCTGGATCTTCAAAGCCGCGTCGACGGAACGATGGTTTTTGCATGGGACTTGGGCCTGACCGCCGCGGGTTCAAACACGACCTCCACATGCCTCAGCAACCAGCAGACAAATTCGTGAGACACCCCTGGCAACGACGTCATGAACAGTCGGCGGGCCGGAAGGGCGATGAACAAGTAGAGCAGGTGGAACAGGCGGAACGGATGACACTGTCCGGTTCGGAGTCCTGCGGCTTTGTCGATCTGGTGACCGCGAGTAATTTTTCGTTTCTTCGAGGAGCGAGTCATCCAGAGGAACTGGTCGCCACGGCCGCCCAACTCGGAGCACGCGCGATCTCGATCACGGATCGTCACACCGTTTCCGGGATCGTCCGAGCTCATCTGGCGGCTCAAGAGGCGGGCATCCATCTGGTTCCCGGCGCCCGGATCGAACTCTGGCACGATCGCAGCGTCGGCACTCGGTATCTGGACTGGGAATCCAAGCGGCCTCTGGATCCGCCGAGCCGACGAGTGGAGATCGCCGTGCACGCCGTCGATCTGGATGGATGGAGAACCTTGTGCCGCCTCCTGACGATTGGAAAACGCCGAGCGCCGAAAGGGCGATGCCTCCTCACTGTTCACGATCTTCTGGAGCATCACGACGGCATCATGATCACCATCCTTCCGGTGACGCCAATCGATCGGTTTCTGATCGAGGTTCTCGAAGGATTCGTCAATCTCACCGATCTGGTGCGCCGCGACGCTGTTTCGCTCGGGATCCAGCGGCTGGGAGATCCGGACGAGGAGATCCGGCTCGAACGCACCGCCGATCTGGGGAGACGACTGGGAATTCCCATGCTTGCCCAGAACGATGTTCACTACCACGAGGCGTCTCGCCGGGAGGTGCAGGACGTGCTTACCTGCATCAGACATGGATGTACGCTTGATCAGGCCGGCCGTCGTTTGTGGCCGAACGATCAACGTCGTTTGAGGCCAGCCGAGTGGATGAGGCGTCGGTTTTCAGATCACCCCGAAGCGTTGGTCCGATCGCTCGAATTGACGGAGCGATCGCGGGAGTGTCGTCTTGATCGCCTTCGTTACGAATACCCGGCGGAAATCACGCCGTCGGGGGCGACGCCGATCTCCCATCTGCGGATTCTGGTTGAGCAAGGGGCAACGCGTCACTTCGGTCCGGTGATTCCCGAAACGGTGCGAACGCAGTTGGATCACGAACTCCAACTCATCGACGAACTGGATTACGCCCGCTACTTTCTGACCGTCGACGATCTGGTCCGTTTTGCCCGGGGGCGTGGAATCCTCTGCCAGGGCCGTGGAGCTGCCGCGAATTCCGCGGTGTGCTACTGCCTTGGAATCACCGCAGTCGATCCCACGCGGATTGACATGCTCTTCGAGCGGTTCATCAGCCGAGAACGCGATGAGCCGCCGGACATCGATGTCGATTTCGAACATGAGCGACGCGAGGAGGTCATTCAGTACATCTACGGTCGTTATGGACGAGATCGCGCCGCATTGATAGCGGAGGTCGTGACCTACAGAGGGCGGAGCGCGATACGCGAAGTCGGTACCGCACTGGGACTTTCCAAAGATCTCGTTGACCGGCTCGCTTCGGATACCGACTGGTGGAGCGATGGCGTCATCGATTCGGATCGGGTCCGGGCGCTTGGGCTCGACCCGGATGATCACACCATCGCCCGGCTCTTCGTGATCTCAGAATCGATTCTGGGGTTTCCCCGTCATCTCTCCCAGCACGTCGGAGGATTCGTGATCACCGACGGGCCGCTCTGGAACATGGTTCCGGTCGAAAACGCCGCGATGCCCGATCGAACGGTGATCGAATGGGACAAGGACGACGTCGATGCAATGGGGATGTTGAAGATCGACTGTCTGTCCCTCGGAATGCTGTCCTGCATCCGTCGAACGATGGATCTGGTGAACATGGACCGATCCGATCGCCCCGGACCTGATCGGTTGGAACTGCATTCGATTCCCGCGGAGGATCCCGCGGTCTATGCGATGTTCTCGCGCGCCGACACCGTGGGGGTCTTTCAGATCGAGTCGAGAGCACAGATGTCGATGCTTCCTCGGCTTAAACCAAAATGTTTCTACGACCTGGTCATCGAGGTGGCCATCGTGCGGCCCGGGCCGATCCAGGGTGACATGGTGCATCCGTATCTTCGCCGACGTGATGGAGAGGAAATTCCCACGTATCCGGATCCTGCGGTACGTCGGATTCTGGAGAAGACCTTGGGCGTGCCGCTCTTTCAGGAACAGGCGATGTCGCTGGCGGTGGTTGCGGCGGGATTCACTCCCGGCGAGGCCGACGAACTCCGACGTGCCATTGCCGCCTGGAAACGCAAAGGGAACGCCATCATGGCCTTCGGTGAACGGCTGCAGGAAGGCATGGCGGCTCGAGGCTATGACCCGATTTTCGCGGAGCAGGTCTTCACCCAGATTCGCGGCTTCAGCGGATACGGTTTTCCTGAATCCCACGCCGCCAGTTTCGCGCTTCTGGTGTACGCCTCCGGCTGGCTCAAGTGTCGCGAGCCTGCGGCCTTCGCTGCAGCATTGATCAATAGTCAGCCCATGGGGTTTTATGCTCCGGCCCAGATCATCAGGGATGCACTGGAACATGGAGTCGAGGTTCGAAGAATCGACGTGCAGGAATCCGATTGGGATTGTCACCTCGAGCGGACGGCGGCCATGCCCTGGGACAGGTTTACGCCAATGGAATCGAATCGGTCGGCAGCGGGAGGCACCGCGATCCCGCCCAAACCGAGCGTCGCGAAGGATCAGCCGGCGATCCGGCTTGGTTTGAGATTGGTTCGCGGTCTGCCGCAGGCGGATGCCCGTTCTTTGATGGAAACCGTTCGTCGGCATGGTCGATTCGAAACGCTCGAAGCACTGGCGAATGCCAGCGGACTGTCAACGTCGAGCCTTCGACGGCTTGCGAGGGCGGATGCTTTTCGTTCGTTGGGAATCACCCGGCAACAGGCTCTCTGGAAACTGCAACGGTGGCGGGATGACGATCTGCCGCTCTTTGGCGAACTGGAGGCTCGTGATCCGGTGACCGTTTCGCGGGGCTCGCAATCGCCGGGTGACGTCATCCGCATCGCCGGTGGAGGGATCGAAGAGCCATCGGCAATCCTTCCGAAAGTAGAACCGCTGGCGTCAATTGCCAGCGATTATGAGTCGATCGGCCTGTCGCTCGGCCGGCATCCCATCGCGTGCCTGCGGTCGGAATTGGCGAGGCAGGGCGTTCGAAGCGCCTCAGAACTCGCCGACGAGAAGACATGTCCGGATCGATGTCGGCTTGCGGTCGCCGGGGTGGTCTTGGTACGTCAGCGTCCTTCAACGGCCGGAGGAATTGTCTTCGTGACACTTGAAGATGAAACAGGCATCTCGAATCTGGTGATTAAACCCAAGATCTATGTTCGATATCGCAGGATCGCCCGTCATGCTGCGGCGCTGATCGCGGTAGGGCGGATCGAACGTCGGCACGACGTTATTCATCTGGTGGTGAGCCGACTCGAGCAAATCGGCCGGCGAGACCCCGATCGGTCTTCTGACGGTGATCTTGAGTCACGCAGTCGGGACTTTCATTGAGCGGGTCTGGTTTGCGGACCTTCCCCGACGATCGGAAAATTCGACCCCACCGTCTTCACCCGCGCATGAATAGGGATTCAGCAGAAACCGCTCTTGCCATGCCGCGTTCGCAATATGAAAGTCGTCTGGCGTCCGAGTGTGGATTCCAAGGTTCAGGGGCGACAGAGGACAATTCACGTGTTTCCAATCAAATCATCCATTCTGGGTTCACTCATAGTCACGCTCGCGGCAGTGGCCGGAGAAACAGGTGATCAACGATCGCCGGGCGGCGTTGACGAGCTGACGACCGCGATCATCGCGATCTCGATCGATGATGGAGAACCGCGGCTGATCGCCTCCAGAGGTGTCATGGTCGACGGCATGCTCAAGTTCGTCGGAGAACATGTGGATTCGACTGAGGGATTCACATTGGTCTGGAACTGGACGGCCGATCTCGATCCGATGGGAAACGCCAGCCTCGACGGCGAAGCCTCGATTCTGAACGAAACCGGAGCGCGTCACCTCTACGACATGCAGGCGGAATTCAATCTTGACCCAGTCATCATGAATGCTTCCGCCATCGGCGGAAGTGTCCGTGTCACACTCAACATGGATGCCGATGGCGGCACCCTGGATGTGCCCGCTGGAACCTCGGTCTGGTCGGTGATGATCGACGACGACGAGGCCAAGCGGCTTCACCCCGGCCCGTTCATGATGGGTGGCACTGGTTCCGGAAACGCCGTTGCAGACGCGAATTTCGGGGCGCCGTATCCCGGTCTCGTGGCCCCTTCGATCGAAGATGGTTTTCGAATACGGCATCATTGCCGGGTGACATCTGGTGATCGGGCGGTATTTGCGACCACCATGCTGATCGGTGGAGATCCAAGCGACTTCATCAGACGCCGAAACGTCCAGCGACCGGTGCGGGTCGGTGACACGAGCATGGAACGGCGAGTGATTCAGATCGGCCCGGCATCACGTGGTCGGACCAGCAGCGAGCCCCGCCGTGGCGGCGTTCGAAAGAGCGTCGGTTCCGCGGAACGTGGCGTCCAGATCAAGAAGACTGGGAAACGAATCCGAACAGTCGTCCCACCCAAGTGAGAAGAAACGAATCATGGCTGGCCTTGCCCGGCTCCAGCCCGTTCTATGCACGCGTCCCGATGCCTGTCCCGCATCGGGACGCGTTCTTGCGCGAAAATCGAAGCCCTATCAGTGATGACTGACGATCAAGGCCGAATCTGGCCGCGACTCACCATCAGCGGTGCGGTGGCATCGACGATCCGGAACGGCGCCGTGGTACGACCTGAGACGGTCCACGCCCAGCCGGCAGGCCAGTTCTGAATCACCCCGTGATTGAACGGCGCGAAATCGTAGGCGAGCACAACGCGACGGTTCATTTGTTTGATCGTCCCGAACCATTTCCATGGTTGGTTGACGTTCGCCTGAGGGAGCCCGCGGCCGCGCATCTCATAAGGGTCAAAGGGCACCCAGCCCGCGCCTGGAAGATTGAATTCCGCCCAGACACAGAGGGTCGTCCGGTCCTTAGGCAGTTTCGTGTCGGGATTGTTCCCGCTGCCGGAGTAGATGCCGATGACCGGTCGGGCTGGAATACCAGCTGCCCGCAATACTGCGACGCAGGTGCAGACCATGTCGCCGGGCGTCACCGAGAGAGCGCTCGTGCTGGAAAGCGCGCCTTGCAATCGAAATCCGCGAATCGTTCCCTGGCCTTCTCTGGCGAGTGTCTGACTGTCGATGTTCTGGAACTCGACGATCGTTCGACGCACGAGATCCTTCGCCGCCAGATAGATCGGCGTTCGACGAAGGCGGCCTTCGGTCGTCTTCGCCACGAATGCCTTGAACACCTCGTGATCGGACTCAATGCTCTGGCTTGGGGTGAGAAACTTCGCGACCTCCGCCGTCCATTCCCGAGGCCAGGTGATCTTCGCGGCCATCGGTTCGTCCACCCCGATGCTGAAGGCGATCGCGGGCCAGGTCGCTCTTGCGGAAATCGTCTGCAGGGCACCTGGTGGAATGTCGAGTCTGATTCGTTGTGACCCGCTCAATGGGTCTCCCTCGATTCGCGGCGGATCGACTTGGGGAATACCGTTCAGTCGGACCGACGACTCCAAACCTCGAAGATCCGAAACAGTGGAAGTGTCCACCGTCGCGGCTTCGATGGTGATCGAGCCACCGGCCGAAATGAATGGATCTGGAACGCCGGAAGTCTGTGAGGTCGCGCCGATGTCGATGGACAGTCCGACGGTGTAGCCACGCGGGTCGTTCCGGTAGAGCGGCGGGGCAGGACAGCCGGGCCAAGAATCCGCGGGCGACGCGACCAACCAGGCACCCGTGGCGCTGTCTTGGTCGTCGGTGGAGATGACACTGGGCCCCGACCACGCGAGACACGCAAGACTGGCGGCCACGGACACGATGCTGGTCAGGTCGGCCAAGTTGAATCTCCTGCTCGAAAGACTCCGAGGGACCGTTGCATTCTTCGCATCATCCGATGTTCGTGTTCCAGGGGCTCAGCCGAGAACCGACCGGATCCCTGTGGGAAAGAGCACGTAGTAGAGCTCGTTGAGGAAGCTGGCGAGCACGAGATTGATCACGATGATCGCCAGAAAGCTGGTGACGAAGGCGCTGGTGGCAGCGCGACCGACGCCGCTGGCGCCTCCAGCGCAGGTGAATCCCCGCCAGCACGAAACAAGGCCGATGGCAGCACCGAAAAAGACGCTCTTGAGAAGTCCGGCGAACGGATCCCACCAATGGACGACCAGGCCGGTGTAGTACCAGTAGTCGGCAGTATTGACGTCGTACAGGCCGGTGAGAATAGCCCAGGCGCCCCAGACTCCGAGGGCGTTGGAGTACATGGTCAGAATCGGCGTCATGACGACGCAGGCGACGAACCGCGGAACCACGAGGTTGCGAATCGGATCGACGGACATCGCCTGCATGGCATCGAGTTGTTCGGTGACCCGCATGGTGCCGAGTTCTGCGGCGAGTGCGCCCCCGACTCGGCCTGCGACCATCACCGCGGCCAGTACCGGTCCGATCTGTTTGACGACGCTGGAATTGATGATTCCGCCCATGCGGTCCGCCATGCCAATGGCGTTGAACTGGGCGAATCCCTCAAGGGCGAGAATCATGCCGATGAACATGCCGGTGGTGGCGACGACCGGGATGCTCGCCACGCCGACGGTGAAGATCGGTGGTGCGATTCTCCGGCGGTTGAGCCACGTGCCGGGGCTTACGATGGTCCAGCCGGCAACGGCGAGGCTGAATCGCGTGAACGCACCGATTGGTGCGATCATTCTCACAAGCCAGTCGCCGAAAACGGCCGGAAGGAACAGGATGATCGGAACGGGGCTCGAGGGCATTTGGTTCAGGGTACGGAGTATGCGGGGGTCGTGGGCGGCGACCGCGAAAGAAACACGGGGCGGCCCGAAGGCCGCCCCGTGAGGATTCTTTCTTTGAGTTGTTGGGCCGATCAGGGGCAGGCGCCCCAGACCGCGAGCAGGAGCCCGACGTCGGCACCGTTCACGGTGCCGTTGCCGTCCAGGTCCTCCGGGCATCCCTTGCAAGGACCCCATGCTGCGAGGATGTAGCCGAAGTCGGCACCATCGACGACGCCGTCGTCGTTGAAGTCACCCGTGCAGCCGCCGTCATCGCAGCCTAGATCAGCTTCGAGATCGACGACCCAGTTGACATCGGGGAAGCCGATGTCTTCCAGCTTCGTGAACGTTGTGAGTCCGCACGAGGCGCTGAGGATGTAGGTCGAACTGTCCGAGGGAAGGTTGTTTCCGCCGAACGTCGCGAAGCCATCCGTGCTCGGATCCATCGCGAGCGTAACGACCAACTGAGTGTCTGCGGGGACGCAGATCGGGGGGTCGAAGGATGCTCGCTGCAGGTTCTGGCCGGTCACGCTGACCGTCTCGCGAGTTCCGATCAGTTCGAGGTCGACACCTGGTGCGACTGGATCACCGCCATCGGTATCAATCCAGAGTTGGACGCGTGTGGGAACGGCGGAGCCACCGTTGTTGACTCCGAAGGAGACACATGAGACCGAGACATCGAAACCACCAGTTGATCCGGTTGCCAGATCAAGCGTGACGGCCCAGGTGTTCTCGGTGGTGATGCCGCCTGCGGCACAGCTGATGCCACCTGCAGTCAACGCGAGATCCGAGTTAGGGCTGATTGACTCAGCGCCTCCGGCACATTCATCGAATCCAGGGCAGCCGTCCGTGCCTTCAGCTTCGAGGGACGCGACGTACTCGGGGATCTCGGGAAGGTCACAAGGCAGGTTTCCATCGACGATCGGGGCGACGAAGGCACGGTAGGTGCCGGCTTCGAGGCACGCGGTGTTGACGTTCGGGCATTCGCCGGAACCTACAGAGACGATCGCAAGCTGGTCGCCACATTGGTCGTTGATGATGAAGTTGTCGACGGCAATGCGACTCCAAACGGTCCAGGTGACGATCGACCGTTCGTCGATCGTGAACTCGTACCAGTCGGTGTCGCGAACGGCCGCGATTTCGTCGGCGAAGTAGGTGCCGGCCACGACGTCGCCAACCGAGATCGACTCGAATGCGGGAACGTCCATGTTGCAGCCGCCGTTGGTGTCGTCGCCGCAGACTTCCGTCTCCGTGGTGTTGGCGGCGGGGAAGTCACAGGGGAAGCCGGATACGCCACAGTAGGCTTCGGCGATCGCGGCACAGTTTTCATCCCAGGTCACATCGCAGCAGAACAGGTCAAATTGACAAACCGTGGCGCTGCAGATCGGATCATCACATCCCGGTTCTTCATGAGGAACGAAACAGTCGCTTCCGGTGTAGCAGTCGCAGACCACGCCGTCGCAGCCCGCTTCGCCGATGAGCTGCTGAGCCCAGAACTGGGTCGGAAAACCAATCGACGCGTAGGAGACGTAGGTGCCAAGGCCGCAGTCGTCGGTACGAATATAGGTCTGGTCATCCGGGCCGACATTACCGGCGATCGACGCGAAGCCGTCCGTCGATGCGGGGATGAAGAGCTCGATCACGTAGGTCGCATCGGCCCCGAGGCAGAGCGGCGGATCGAAGGACGCCTGGTAGAGCTGGTTTTCGGCTTGTGGGACTTCGAAGTCCACAGAGGCGACTTCCACAAGGTCGACTCCGGGGCCCTGAGGCGCTCCGCCGTTGGTATCCAAGTAGACGGTCACGCCACCCGCGAGCGCAGACCCGCTGTTCGTAGCGCCGAATTCGATGCAGCTGAGCTCGAAGTCTTCGCCGGGGAGAAGCACGCTCAAGTCATAGCTCTTGGCGAAGTAGTTGTTGGTGGTGATCCCGCCCGCAGCGCACGAGACGCCGCCTTGGGTGAGATCAAGGCTACCGGTGTTCAGGACGGTATCGCATGTTTGCCCATGCAGTCCCGCGGTCAGCAGGAGGCCGGTTGCACCGGCGAGCGAATGAATGGATCGACGCATATCTCTTCATCTCCGAGTAACAAGGATCTGGGAATTGTGGAGTAACTCCTTCGAGTCTACTTCGGAAGCAGAAAAGTACACTCAGAAAAAAGGTCGTTCACGGGCGATGATCCAGATTTCCCCCCCTGACCGCACCCGCCATGAAAATCGCCGGGCGGTCCTTCGACCGCCCGGCGATGAATTATGAGACGAATGAGACGAATGAGACGAATG
>CALFOM010000017.1 GCA_937919685.1 uncultured Phycisphaera sp. | reverse complement strand
ATCGACGAAGCGTCCGGCCAGCCGACCTGGATCGTGATGCTCAATGAACGACCCGCGGGGAAGGGGATCGCACCGCTGTCCATCGACGCTTCGGTCGACGCGGTCCTGGCCACTGCGAATATCCCGCCGGATCGGCTCTCGAATCGCTACCGTCATGCGATCGTCGGATTCGCCGGCGCTTTCTCGCCGGCGGAAGCCGGCCAACTCGCCGGTGATCCACGAGTCGTCGCCGTCGACCCGGACCTCGGTGGCCGTCTCGACCGGGCCGCGAACGGGGACGACGATCGATTCGATCCACCCTGGGAACACCGCCGCATCTCGTCACCCGACGGCGACGCCCCCGCCCTCGATCGGTGCGGCGCGACGGGCGCGGGCGTGACCGTCGTGGTGATCGACTCCGGCGTGAACGCCGACCACTCGGAGTTCGGCGACCGCGTCCGCTGGTCACTCAACTTCACGGGTGACGACGCGCCGGACGGCGACGATAAGGATGGCCACGGCACCGGCGTCGCGAGCATCGCGGCGGGCTCGACCATCGGCATCGCGCCCGAGGCCTCGATCGCGGCCCTGCGAGTCGAGCAGTTGGATGAATCGATCACCAATGCGGCTGTGATTGCGGCCCTCGACTGGACCGTGGCGCATGCGGACGAACTGGTTCCGGCGGTGGCCAACCTCTCACTCGGCGGGGCCGCCATCGGCATCATTCCCACCGCCTACGAAGCCGCGCTTGCCGCCGTGGAGCAGGTTGGGATCCCGATCTTCGTCGCCGCCGGAAACGAGGTGAACCCCGCGTCTTGGAAGATACCAGCGGCGTCCTTCTTCGCCTCCACCATCGGCGCCACTGACGCGGCCGATCACCCCACCGCATTCTCGAACTTCGGACCGTTCGTCGACCTCTGGGCACCGGGGGCCGCCATCCTGATCGCAGACCGACTCGTACCAGACGGTGGCTTCAAGCTCGAAAGCGGAACCTCGCAGGCGACACCAATGGTCGCCGGCGTGGCGGCCCTGCACCTCGAGCTCCATCCGCCTTCTTCGGCGGAACTGCAAGATTCCGCCTGGCGAATCGCCCATCGAACCCGACTGGCCATCGTCGCCTCGGCGGCGGAGGGTCGACTCTCGATGCGGGAGCCCGGGGTCTGGACTCGGCCCGGGCAAGCGATCCTCGGCGGTGGTCCCGACCTGCTTCTTCAGTCGTGCACCAGGACCATCGGCATCGAGCCGCCGCCGGTCACCTGGCGTGAAGGCTCCGCGAGCGTGCGTCTGGGGGACGGCATCACCCCCATTCCCCTCGACTTCGAGCACGCCCAGTTCGTGAATCACCCCGACGGCCCTGTCGAGCTGACCCTGAACCTGCTCGGCCTCCCGAGTGTCCTCGTACCCGCTGGCGAGCTTCCACTGGTCGTTGCCGGCTCGACCGTACGAATCGTGGATGCCGCCGACGAACGCGTGCTGTTCGACAGTGACGCCTGGATCCAGGCGGCACCGGTCGTCAAGACCACCGACCGCGTGGTCCGTTCCTCGACCTCCGCCGGCGTGCGGATCGACTGGACACCCTCCCTGACGACCTGGCCTGGAATGCCTGACGGTGTGGGCTACGCCATGACTGCGACGCTCGTGAGTTCCTGCACCGGCGATCTGAATGGAGACGGGACGGTGGATGGCCAGGATCTTCCAATACTCCTGGCCGCTTGGGGTCCGTGTCCCATCGTCGGTCCCTGCGTGGCCGACTTCGACCGCGACGGCGTGGTCGACGGCCGGGATCTTCCACTGCTCCTGGCCGCTTGGGGAGAATGCGACCCCGAACCCGCACCGGGTTTCGTCTTCGACTGCAACGGTCGCGAGGTCCTCGCGAACTATCGGAGCGACCGCTACCTCGACGCGGGTGATCCGCTCGGCCGGCTCGTGCAAGTCGGTCGTTTTGGTGCGTTGTCCGCCCACGGGGTGAACTTCGACTGCGAAGCCCTGGGATGGGACAGCACGAGTGATCGCTTCGTCATCTCACCCTCCGACCCGCGAACGGGTGCGTGCGTCCTCGTGAACAACGACTGTTTCCAATCGTCGCCCTTCGACTGCACCAAAGGAGGGTTCTACGGCGCCGACGAGCCATGTGATCCCGACACCCTCCCGATCGCCATACTCCCCCCGTTGCCGAACGGGTGGCTCGCCACGGGCTACCCATGGACCTTCGACACGCGAGGAGGCAGGTTGGTGCGCATCCGACAGCCCGTGCCACCGGGAGTCTTCTCGATCTCCGACGCATTCATCATGACCGTGCCCACCGGGGCGAAGGGCAGCGTCGGCTTTCGTCTCAACCTCGGGGCCCCGGAGGTCGGCGGAAACACCGGCATCGTTCGGCCACCCACCCCGTTTCGCGTGACGATCGAATTCACCGACGGAGGTCCCAGCATGATGCTCGACAGGTTGCCTGAGACCAGGCTGGTGTTCGAAGCGTCGTTCCCCCCGTCCAATGATCCGTACATCGCGTATCAGTTCGGCGTGATCCTGCCGACGCAGGACCGGGAGATCGCCTCGATCGAGTTTTCCGCGGTGCCGACGGGGGATGCCCCATCAAGCAGCGTTGTGAACATCAGCTGCCTCGGCGCCGTCGTCGACGAGGACGATCCCGATGCGGTTCCGGCAGAGATCTCCCAAGACGGCGGCCGAACGTGGGCGGTGTGGCGCGATCAGGCCACCGGGGAACCGCTCCAACGAGGAATGCTGATCGGCCCCTGAGCGGGTTCAACCCAGCGGGACGCGCTCGACCACCTCGAGTCCGAATCCGTGGAGGGTCGGCCACGGACGGGGGTGGTTGGTGAGCAGCCGGAGCTTCGAGAGGCCGAGGTCCCGGAGGATCTGGCTTTCGATCCCGAGTTCGCGCTGGTCCATCGGAATGACCTTCGAGCGGATGCCGTCGGGTCGCGTGAGATCGGGAGCGTTGACGTCCTCTTCGCGGCGAGCGACCTCGTGCAAGGCGCCGGAGAT
>CALFOM010000016.1 GCA_937919685.1 uncultured Phycisphaera sp. | reverse complement strand
CACCCTCGATAACGCCCTCAATAACGCCCTCAATAAGACCCTCGATCTCGAACCTGAGACCGCCGCGCGGTCGGTCGGTCGGGAATTGTCACGTCATCCACACCACGGGCAGAAGCGGGTCGCCAATCCTGCGAGAGTGGCGTGGCAGGGCTACCACCGATAGCCTGCCGCCTCAGCCTGCCGCCTCTTCGATCGATCAAACCAGAGAGCCTGTGTAGATCCGATGTTCTCGAACCCATCGCTGGCCCATTCTCGACGATCCTTCCCGATATCAAACGCAATCTTCGCACTGATCGCGCTCTATCTTTTCCTTTGCGCGATCAACGTGATGGGTTCGGGCCTCAAAGGCGTCGGAAAGCAGTCCGACTGGCTTGAGATGATCATTGCGCAAGGACACAACCCCCTCTTCGCGTTATTCGGCGCGGTGCTGGTGACTTCGATCGTTCAGAGTTCTTCGTTCACGACGTCACTGATCATCACTCTGGTCGCCGCAGGCCAGATGCCAATCGAAACCGCGGTGTTCGCAGTCATGGGCGCCAACATCGGCACCAGCGTGACCGGGCTCATCGTCTCACTGGGAACCATGCGGATCCGGAGGCAGTTCCGACGGGCCTATGCGGCGGCGTTGCTCCATGCGGTACCCAACATCCTGACGGTGATGATCCTCTTCCCGATCGAGTGGATCACCAGCGTGATGTTCAAGAACGGCCAGGGGATTCTGGCCAATATCGCCGGTCGCATCGCGGGCTCTCTGGGCTTTGACGAAGTGACCAAGCCGACCAACCCGATCAAGGTGATCACAAAACCAGTCGTCAATTTCCTGCAGTCAACCACGGAGTGGTTCAGCGGCGGCGCTTCGATGGGCAGTTCGATATCGCTCTCGATCATCGGCCTTCTTCTGCTGTTCCTCGCTTTGGTATTCCTCGTGAAGAACCTCAAAGGCGCGGTCCTGAACCGCCTCGAAGGCCTCTTCTCGACCGTTTTCTTCCGCAACGACTTTGTAGCGTGGCTCTCTGGAATCTTCTCCACGATCGCCGTCCAGTCGAGTTCAGTGACCACCAGCCTGATGGTGCCGATCGTCGGAGCGGGCGCCGTCAAATTGAAGCGGGCATTCCCTTTCATGCTGGGCGCCAACATCGGCACCACCGTGACCGGTCTGATCGCCGCACTGGCCAATCCCACCAGCGCCGCCGTGACCGTTGCCATCGCCCATGTCCTCTTCAACTGCTGCGATAACCTGATTTGGTATCCCCTTCGGAAGATTCCGATCCGCATCTCGAAGGCCTACAGTTCGCTGGCAAGCCGATCGAAGAAGTGGGCCTTTATCTTCTTGGCCGTCGTTTTCGTAGTAATTCCTGCGATCGGCCTGATCATCACCGAAGTGTTCATCTACGATTGATTCGAAATTGGAGTTGTCATCATGCTCGGAGCCCTTCTTGCAGCACTTCGCGGCGGCGACGCCCTTGATCATGCATTCCGCGAATTCGACGAGATGCTGACCGCAGGACATTGGATGTTTCGCGAGGTCCATGCCGTCCTTGCCGGCGGAAATCCCGAAGACGTGCGGGAAGCCGTGTTCACCCGTGACCAGGACATCAACCGCCTGCTCCGGTCCCTCCGCGGCAACATCGTGACGCATCTTTCGGTGAATCGAAACGCCGACATCGCCGCCTGCCTGGCCTTGATGTCGATCGCCAAGGATGCAGAACGAATCGGCGACTACTGCAAGAACCTCTACGAAGTCACCGAGCATGGGGACTTCGGCCAGTCCCCCTCGCCCTATCAGGAACGAATACAGCACATCCCCGGCGAAGTCGAGAAGATCTTCGATCTCGTCCGTTCCGCCTTCCAGCATTCTGACACCAAGGAAGCAAAGGTCGCGATCAAGGCCGCGGATGCCGTCCGAGCCGCCTGCGATGAACTCGCCACGGAACTGCTGGACGATCGCTCCACCATCACCATGCAGGAAGCCGTTTCGTATTCCATGCAGACGCGATACTTCAAGCGAATCGCGTCGCATCTGGCAAACATCGCCACCGCGGTCTTCGGTCGCATCGAAGATCTGGATTTTCGGAAGCCGCCGAAGTCGGAAGCCCCCCAGTCGACCGACTCCTGATTTCGAGACCGCCACCGCGGTGGCCTGCATATTCGACATGATCCACTCAGACGGCACGATGAGCCGTCCGAGAAGGGCGCCGCTGTGGACGAAGCGACGATCCCGTTTGGATCCGCCCCGACCCCCTCTAGACTCGACGTGGAAGAACGAACCCGCCAACTCGGTCGGTTGTAACTCGTCAGCCCTTCCAACTCGGATCGGTTCATCACCGGGATCAGCCCATGTCGTCGACGCATCCGAATCTCACGCTCGTTCCGGCATTCGCGCCAGAAGATGTGCGGATCCGGGCCACGCGAAAACTTGCTGAAGCCCGAGGGCGAATCGCGCTCGAAAATCGACTCGCCTCAAATGCGACGGGCCTGGGGGTCTCGGAGATCGAAAAGATCGCATCGCCACATTTGGTTCTGGCCGGCAGAATCGTGGCGAGCCTAGAGGGCGCCGTCCTTCCACCCGAACGACGGCAGGATCTGCTTCGATTCTCAAAGTCGATTGGAGTCCGCGAGTTTGATGCCAGCCTGGTGATCGCGGTGATTCAAGATCGCGCTCGCCGAGGCGAATCCATGGAAGACATCGTCGGCCCGCTCCAGATCATCGCGGGGCGCGGCCGCTCGAAACGGCTGGGAAACCTGGGGTTCGTCACGCTCGGTGCTGGGCTTGGAATCGCCATCGGACTGGCCACCTTGCTCGTCCAGTGGCTTACCAGCGTCTGATCCAACGGCACTCACTCGATCAGCGTCTCGACATCGTCAGCCGCATCGACGTCATCGGAAGAACGCCCGCCTTCGAGTCCACTTGAATCGCGTGCCTCTGCTTGGACGTCGGTCTCTTCCGGATCCTTCGTGGAAGACGTCTCGATGACATCGCGGCCGACCGGATCATCGTTCCAACAGGCTTCCGCGAGTCGGATGTCGCCATCGGCATCGGTGACTGCAAGATCAAGATGCAGCAACGCTGCAAGTGCGGCTTGTTGTTCAGCCTGCTTCTTGTTCGGACCCCAGCATCCTTCGAACTGCCGGCTTCCCGCCGCCACACACACTTCAAAGCACTTCGCATGGTCGGGGCCTCTTTCGTCGAGGACCAGATACGAAGGCGCCCCAAGCCCCTTCCGCTGGAAGACCTGTTGAAGGACTGACTTAAAGTTGTGCTGATGCCCAAGTTTGGCCGCGTGCTCGATCCGCGATTCGAGCAGGTCGAGAATGAACCGACGAGAGCGGCTGAACCCGCCGTCAAGATACATCCCGCCGATGATCGATTCCAACACCGCCGCATGCAGCGAAGACGGCATGTCTCCGCGACCGTTCATGCCCTTACCGAGCTCCAAGAGTTCGCCGAGCCCCAGTTCTTCGGCGATCTCCGCGCAGACCCGTCGACTGACCACATTCGACTTGATCTTGGTCAACTCGCCCTCGAGCAGGTCCGGGTATCGATCGAAGAGTTCCGTGCAGACCACCATGCCGAGAATGGCGTCGCCGAGGAATTCCAGTCGTTCGTTGGAGTCCAGTCGGTCATCCGCCGACGAGGCATGACGCAACGATCGCGCCAGGAGTTCGCGATCCTTGAACCGATATCCGATTCGTCGCTCGGCTTCCGCGAGTCTGTCCATCAACTCCATAAAAATTCCCGTCAAAATCCCGAGCCAGAGGACTGGCCCGGAAGCACCAAACACATGAGACGGGTCGAGCGGTTGCTCCTGGGGTCGTGGCAGGCCCATGATGGCCGGCACCGGCTCCGGGAGAAAACGCGCGCCCGTGAGATCGAATCCGAGTTTACTCCTCCGCTGTGCACCACGACACCGGAGGACCCGATCTTCCCCAGCATCGGCGTTATCGGGGTCGGGATCAAGGATCCCGTGGGAATTCGCCACCGATGGGGTCGACCATTCGTCATGATCCTGCTACCTTTTCGAATTCTTCGCTGCCGGGATCCCCGGCACGACTCCCCCGGTTTCGGGTCGGACCCCGGCGTTCCAGCGTCGAGGCCCCCGAAGTTTCGCCGGTTTCTTCCCTGTCCCGCAAGGTTTCGGAGTTCCCCATGGCATTGCATTACCCTCGCAAGGTAAGCCGAATCAAGAAGGTCCGGAAGATGGGTTTCCGTGCCCGGATGTCTACGAAGGCTGGTCGCAAGATCATCAATCGCCGTCGTGCCCTCGGACGCAAGCGGTTGACCACCATCTGAGTCTGGTTCCAGAATGCATTTGATCCTGATCGGCCTTCGCGGCTCCGGCAAATCAACCGCCGGTCGCGCGACGGCCGATCTTGTTTCCCGGCCGTTCATCGATCTCGACGACCGAACACAAGCCGTCTGCGGTACGGATGCCAAGACCTGTTTCGAAGAACGGGGCGAAATCGCCTGGCGCGAGGCGGAGTCTTCCGCCCTCCGGCGTGCCATCGACGAACCACATCCCTCGATCATCGCGCTTGGCGGTGGAACCCCGACGGCGCCAAACGCCGAGGCGATGCTTCAGGAAGCCCGCCGCAAGGGCCTCGGCAGAATCGTCTGGTTGAAGGACACGCCCGCCAATCTTGCGAGTCGAATCGTTGATGACCAACGCCGACCGGCCTTGAGCGGCCTTGAGCCGACCGAAGAGATGCAGTTGATGCTCGAGCGACGCGGGCCAATCTTCAGTGGCCTCGCAGATGCCGAAATCGACATTGACAACCGGCCGCTTTCCGCGGTGGTCGCCGAGCTGGTCTCGTTCACGCCGTAAACCACACCGAAGGCGTCAAGCCGACCGAAGCAGGCAGCCCTGTTCGAGGTAGCGGGTGAGCGTGCCCGACTCGATCCTCGTGTCGAACCGCTCGAAGGCCGCCGCCAGCACCATGGTGCCAGTCCGGGTGTCTTCGTCGGCGATTCGGATGATGCTCGCCCATCCGTGGAGGGTGGCCGCACCGCCAGGAAGTTCGATCTCGAACCGAACTCGACTTCCTTCCGGCAACGGCACATCGCATTCGAACCGGACACCGCCGACCGCGAGATCGTAGATGTGACCATCGATACGGTCACCCGACTCGGTCTGAAGGCGAATCAAGGAGTACATGGGCCGAACCGCGTATCGGCGATGGCGACGACGATCACGGTGAGTGCGAAAAGTGAGATCCTGAGTGAGTTCGGCAACCTGCATGGCAGCGCTCCAGCATCGAAGCGAGCCCGTCCGACTGACGAACTCCAGCTTCGAAAAATGAATCGACGACATTTCGCGCCGACTGAAGAGTTGTCGGACTAATCCAAACGGATCGTCCGGATCAACCGTCCTATTAGGCCCGATGCTGACCTCTTCATGCCCTTTGACCTGTTTCCCGGCGTCTCGGCTCGCCAGGCTCCCGTGGGGGCGAGAGCGGCCAAAACCAGCCTGCATGACGCTCCGATGGGAGAAGAGGATGCAAGGACACCGGGCCAGTGGACCGATGAAGTTCCGGCTGGGACCGACCTCACCGATGAATGTCGATTCCGAGTCCACCCTTCAAGCGAATGGACCCCATGACGCCGTTTGACGCCATCATCCTCGGCCTGGTCGAGGGCATCACTGAGTATCTGCCGGTCTCCTCGACCGGCCATCTGATCATCGTGGCGAGCCTGCTGGGCCTTGATCGCGACCCCAAGATCGAGTCTGCGGTCAACGCGTTCAACATCGTCATTCAGGGTGGGGCGATCCTCGCAGTCATCGGCCTCTATCGCGTCCGGGTCTGGTCGATGATTCAGGGCCTGCTGGGGAAGGACCCCGGAGGCCGACGTCTCTTGATCAACCTGGTCATCGCCTTCATCCCGGCGGCGATCTTCGGCGTGCTGCTCGACGACATCATCGAAGCAGCCCTGTTCCGACCATGGCCGGTCATCGGCGCCCTCGCCGTAGGTGGTCTGCTACTCATCGGCATGAAACGCTGGCAGGACCGGGTCTACGCCAGCGCGGAGAACGAGGAGGGTGCGAGCCGTTTCATCGACATCGAGGACCTGACCTGGAAGAACGCGTTGTTCATCGGGCTGCTGCAATGCGTGGCGATGTGGCCGGGGACCAGCCGCTCCATGATGACCATCGTCGGCGGCATGTTCGTCGGCCTCCGTCCGAAGCAAGCGGCTGAATTCTCATTCCTGCTTGGGCTTCCCACTCTCGGCGGAGCCTGTGTCTACAAGGCGATGAAGAGCGGCGACGAGATCATCGCCCTCGGCGTCCTCCCCCTGATCCTCGGGATCGCGGTCGCGACCATCTCCGCCGCATTCGCAGTGAAGTGGCTCGTGGGCTATCTCGCCAATCATGGACTCGCAATCTTCGGTTGGTATCGAATCGCCCTCGCCATCGTCCTTGCCGGACTCTGGATCGGCGGGGTCGTTCAGTTCGGACCGGACGATGCGTCCGTGGACGAACCAGGATCGATCGCTCCCTTGTCTACCGTCACCTCAGACTGATCCCCCGCCGGTTCGTCGGCCTTCGGAGGCAGTGTTCCACGGGCCACGCCGTCGAGGAGACGTGCCGCCTCGAGGCGGCCAGCGGTCTCAAATGACCACGCGCCCACACCATTGGGAAGCTCGGATCCATCCTCGAAGATCCAGACCCGCCATCGGTTGACGACTTGGGCTGCCACGGCTCCAGCCGTGCCATCGGGCGTCGCCACCGGAGACAACGCGTCCTTCCATACCGGCGTCGTCAACTCGGCACGAGGCCATCGTTGGAGGATCTGATTCTCGTCACCGACGGTTGCCAAACCGAAGGTCCCTGTTCCATCACCGATCTGGTCGACCAAGGCGACCTTCACACCATCGATCATGATCGGCGTTCCCACGATCCGCATCGCGGTTCGCGGCCAGAGGGTCCCACCGATCGCCCACGCGAGAAGTGCCGCCATCACGACGAAAACCACAATCTTCACCAGAAGACTGCGGAAGCCAAGATAGACCTGACCCATGGGGCTGGCGTTCGGACTCATGCCCTCAAGTGTATCCGGCACGTCAAGGGGGGTCGGATCAAGACACACCGCCCGGGGCTCCACGCTGGACCTTCGTGCGATCGAACACTCCGCTGCCGGTTCTCACGACGACGTCTGTACGGTCTTCAAGGCCGCTTCTCGTCCGTCGGCCATTCGGATCGCAATCTCGATTCGTCCCAGGTCTCCACGCCGAGTTCGATCGCCTTGGCGAGTTTACTTCCCGCCTTCTCGCCGGCGATTACCAGGTCGGTCTTTCGGGAGACACTGCCGGTGATCGTCGCCCCGAGGGCTTCGAGTCGCTCGCCGAGTTCCTTCCGACCGAATGACTCAAGCGTGCCCGTGATGACGATCGTCTTTCCAGAAAAACAGGAGTCAACAACCGACTCCGGGTCGGCAGCCGATCGATAAAGATCACTCTCCAGCGAAACGCCGACCTCGGCGAGTCGACTGAAGGTCGCTCGCGCCGGTTCACTGGCGAGATGATCGTGGAGGCTCTGCGCGGTGATTTCCCCGAAATCCGGAAGGCCTTCGAGGGTGTCGAAGTCCGCGGCGAGGAGCGCCTCGGCGTTCTTGAAATTCCGAGCGAGCGTCTTGGCGGCGCTGGCCCCGATGTGCCGGATGCCGAGCCCCGCGAGAACTCGTGTCAGGCCTCGGGCACGAGCCGTCTCGAGGCCGTCGAGGAGTTTCTGCGCCGACTTCTCCCCCATCCGTTCAAGCCCCAGCAAATCATCGCGTTCGAGCGTAAAGAGATCAGCAAAGTGATGAACCAGATCGGCATCGACGAGTTGATCAATCAACTTCTCGCCCAGGCCATCGATATCCATCTGATCCCGACCGACGAACCACTTCAGTTTCTCGCGGAACTGGGCGGGGCACTCTGAATTCGTGCAATAAAGCTTGGGCCCCTCTTGCTCGATCACGCCACCACAATCCGGACACACTGACGGTGGTTCAATCGGTTGCTCCGCTCCTGATCTCGATGCCACCACCGGTTCCACCACCTGTGGAATGATTTCGCCGGCTTTTTCGACGACCACTTGATCACCAACCCGAATGTCCTTCCGCCGGATCTCCTCGATGTTGTGGAGCGTGGCGTGCTGAACCGTGGTGCCGGCGACCAGGACCGGTTCCATGGTTGCCCGCGGGGTGAGTGTTCCGCCCTTCCCGACCAGCCATTCGACCGCGGTCAGCGTGGTGATCGCTTGCTCCGCGGGATACTTGAAGGCGATCGCCCACCGCGGCGCCTTCGCCGTGGCTCCGAGTTCCGCCTGCAGGTCGAACCGGTCGACCCGGATCACCATGCCGTCCACCCCAAAGCCGAGCGCCTGCCGCTCCTTCCGGAACGACTCGACCCGCTCAATCACCGCGTCGATCGAATCGAATGAAACCGCCTGATCGTTGATCGGAAGTCCGTAGGACTTCGCGATCTCCAGAAAGGCGGCGTACCCGCCGACGTCCAGGCCGACCAACTCCCCCCGCCCATGGGCGATAAAACGAAGCCCACGCCCCGCGGTGATCTTTGGGTCGAGGCTCTTCAACGACCCTGCGGTCGAATTGCGAGCGTTGGCGAACGCCGGCTCTCCCGCCGCCTCACGTTCCACATTGACTCGTTCGAATGAGGTGTTGGGCATCACGATCTCGCCCCGCACTTCGAAGATCGCCGGCGGATCATCGGTGGCGAGACGAATGGGAATCGATCGCATCGCCCGCACGTTCGACGTCACAACATCGCCTTTGGTGCCGTCGCCGCGCGTCGTCGCAGAGACCAGACGGCCCACTTCGTACCGCAGGGAGATCGCGACGCCATCGATCTTCGGATCGCAGACCATTCCGAAACCACCCGGCTCGACGAGATCGTCGAGTCCCTTCACCACCCGGTCGTGCCAGGCGCGAAGATCCTCGACCGAGTACGTGTTGTCGATCGACGTCATTGGCACCGCATGAACCGCCGACTCAAAACCGGCCACCGGTTCACCACCCACCCTCGAGGTGGGACTGTCGGGATCATGGAGTTCTGGATGAAGGTCCTCGAGCCCCGCGAGTTCTGCGAGCCGGAGGTCGAAGTCCCGGTCCGACATGATCGGATCCGCATCGACGTAGTACGCCCGGTTCGCCCGATCTAGCAGATCACGAAGATCGCGCACTCGGACAGTCTGGTTCGTGGAGTCAGTCACGGCTGATCGAATCCGGTCCCTTGCCCGCGGTCTTGTCCCAGGTGTTGTCACCCGACTTCTGATACTTCGTGAATCCCAGTCGATCGAGATTCGAGTCGCTCAGTTTCGACTTGTCGGAGGCGTTGGAGTGCTTGAGGGCCAGGCCCGGCGCCGAGACGAGACGCTTCACCGGCTCGCCGGTCTCTGGGTGCTTCTTCAAGTGCGCCTCCGACATCGACTGAAAGACTTCGAATGGTGCTCCCAGCGTTCCGTCCGGCTTGATCACGGCGTATTCGTAGGTCGGCATCGGATCAGGATCCCCTCAATCGTCGCTTGGCGACGAGGATGTCAGTTTCTCGGTCTTCACCGGCTTCTCGTTCGATCACCACGTCGATCGGTCGTCCGATCGAATGAACCTCTGCGATGAATGCGTCCCAATCGACCTCGCCGCGGCCCAGCGGAACTTCGGCCCCCCAGGTTCCCGGTTCGGACGTCTTGATCGCATCCTTCGCATGGACCTGGACGACTTGATCGGCAAGCATCCGGATCGCTTCGACCGGATCCCCCATGTCGTAGAGGATCATGTTCGCCGGATCGAAGTTGACGCCGACGGAGGGATGATCAAGCGCATGCAACGCCTCGAGGAGGGTCGTCGCCGACTCCTGCCCAGTCTCGAGTCCGACCCGGACGTTCCGCTCGGCGAAGACGTCGGCGAGCGTCCGAAGACGATCGAGCACCACGCTTCGTACCGGGTCGCTCGCAGCATGAGGAATGAAGCCCGCGTGCAAGGTGACCAGCTCGATACCGTGCGTCCCAGCGAGGTCAGCGACCCGTTCCGCGCGATCCCGAGTGGCGGGCCAGTGCGCGTCGGGGCGAACACCGCCCGTCGCCTTGATCGTCTCCAGGGTGGAATAGTCCTCGCCAACCGATTCCAACATGCCGCTGGCGACTCCGATTCCCGCATCCTTTAGCCTCACGAGGACATCACCAAAGGCCTCCGGGCGCTCCAGCACCGGACCAAGGGCCAGTTGAACCTTGGGGAGTCCGATCCGCTGCAATGAAGACACCAACGCCGCGCCATCCGTCGGGCGGAGGCTCCAACTGCAGACTCCAAGGCAGGCGATCGGAAGATTGGGATTGGTCATTTGGGAATATAGCCGGGAGCCAGGCGGATGACTGGCGGGTGAAACTCGGGGTTGAACGCTCGATTCCGGGACGAGATATGCCTGTGGGGCGGTCCAGAACGAGAGGAATCGACGCTTGACAGTTTATCGCACCTTCAGCACGCCGAGGCGGCTCATGGCGGCCGGATGTCCCCGGGCCTACTATGGGCCTGTTTGACTCCCGCCCGAAACCGCCAACGCCCAGAACGCCTCCTTTTGACCATCGCCCCCGTGAACCACTCGTCCCACGACGACCCCGAGGCCTCGACGCCCGCGGGAATGATGCCCACGAAGAAGTCGCTCGGGAAGCGGATCGAGGCCTACCTCAGTCGACTGTCGACCAAGAACAACTTCTGGCACCGGGTCTGCTCGCTGATCTGGCTGCCCTTCGCGTTTCGCAGTGGCATCAGCCTCCGCCGAATCGACGCCAAGAGTTTCACCGCGGTCCTCCCCTATCGCCGGTTCAATCGCAACTGGTACAACGCGATGGCCGGCGCGGCCCTGCTCGGCAACTCCGAGGTCGCGGCGGGCATGTACCTGTTCGCCGAATGCGGCAGCGAATACGAGGTCATCTGCAAGCGCATGGAGTATCGCTTCCTGCGGCCGTGCTACGGGCCCGCCGTCTACCGCGTCGCGAACGCCGAAGACGTCCAGGAGAAGATCAAGACGGGTGGTGAATTCAACATCGCCCTCGATCTCGAGATCAGCCAGCAGATGAGTCGTATGGGTAAGGACCGCGATCTCAAGGTTGGCCGGTGCTCGATCACCTTTCATTGCACGCCGAAAGAACTCGCCGAGGAGTTGCGACAGAAGCGTCGTGGGCGGCTCGAGCGGAGCACACCCTCGGAATGACCCAGGCGGCCGCCGCTTCCCCCTCGATCCGACCAACGCCTCTCGGCGGCATCGCCGCGACGGTGGGATGGGGTGCCTACTGCGCCTGCAGTTGGACCTGGTGCATCGGCATGTTCCTGCCGATCATCCTGCTCGGACGATTCGGATGGGCGGGCTTCTGGGCGTTCGCAATCCCCAACTTGATCGGATGCGTCGCCTTCGGCTATCTCTTTACGCCCGAGCGCAGCCGCCGATTCGCGACGGCGCACGCCGGCCCAATCCGCTGGTTCAGCATCGCCACGATCGCCTTCCAGATCTTCTTCGTCGGTTGGAGTACCGGAAGTTTCGTCTTCGCGCCGCAACTCGCGGGCGACCCCGATCCAGCCGGCACCGGCGCGGCTGCGGACCTTCTGGCCTGGCCGGTACTCGGAGCGATCCTCACCTGGACCGCTGGAGCCGCCGCCCTCTCCGCCCGTGGCGACCTCTTCTGGAGATGGCTCGCGACGCTGGTTGCCGCGGCCTCGGGCGTTCTCTTCACGATCGCCTTTGACCGTATCGGGGGATTCCCAATCGTCTCGGCACCGTCAAGCAGCGGTCCGGTGCTGGGAATCGTGCCCTTGATGGCCCTCGGATTCCTCGCCTGTCCGATCCTGGACGCGACCTTCCATCGCGCCCGCCAGCAGTCTCCCAGCCGACACTCGTTCGCCGTCTTCGGCATCGTCTTCGCGATGATGCTCGCGTTCGCGGCCACGACCTTCAATTCGGAAGATCCAACCTCGGTGATGCCGATCGTCATCCCGGTCGTGGTCGCCCAGTGGACCCTCCAACTGCTCTTCACCATCGGAGCACATTTCCGCGAAGTGATGACGATGCCGGCCGGGCGATTCGGCCGAAGTCTTCCGATCTTCGCGGCCATCGCAATTGGCGCCCTGCTCGGCATGCCCGGAATCGCCGACGAGAATGTCTATCTAATGCTTCTCGGCCTTTATGCGATTCCATTCCCGATGTACGTGATCGCGGCCACCGTCCGAGGATTCGATCGGCCGCTCCCGGGCCGATGGGTACTGGCGATCGCGCTGGTAAGTCTGGCGGCAAGCCCCCTCGGCTGGCTTGGCTTCATCGAGAATCGCACGTGGTTTCTCCTGCCCGCCGCGGCCCTGACCGCGATTGCCGGCTGGACGATCGGACGGCTGTCGAGGGCCTCGTCCACGATACAGGCCTGATTCTCGCGACGAACCCGCGGAAACGATGGCTCGGCGGCTACGCTTTGAACATGGCCGCGAATCCGCTCGTACCCCTTCCCGACCGTGACTTCGACTATTGGTCGGCAGCACACCTGCTCCGCCGCGCCGGCTTCGGCGGCACGCCTGAGGTCATCCAGACCCTTCATGCCGCCGGCCTCGACGGCGCGGTGGATCGCCTCGTCGAGTTCACCCCGACGGTGGACGACGGAGATCGGTTTGACGGGGACATCATGAGGCCCCGCAGCATGGAGGAGAATCAGATCCTCGCGGATGCCCGGACCCGTGGTGATGAAGCGACCGTCGAACGATATCGCCGCGATCGGCAACAGCGACAACAACGCGATCGCGGGCAACTTCGCGATATCCGCCGCTGGTGGCTCACGCGGATGATCGAGACCACGCAGCCATTGGAAGAGAAGATGACGCTCTTCTGGCATGGGCACTTCGCCACCGGATACCGCACGGTCGAGGACAGCTGGCATCTGATGATGCAGAACCGCCTTTTCCGCGCCAACGCGCTCGGCGATTTCGCGACGCTCACGCGATCAATCATCCGGGATCCCGCGATGCTCCAGTATCTCGACGGCGATCAGAATCAAAAGGGACGACCCAACGAGAATCTCGCCCGCGAACTGATGGAACTCTTCGTACTGGGCGAAGGGAACGGTTACACCGAGGCGGACATCCGGGAGGGCGCCAGAGCCTTGACCGGATTCACCTTCGCCGACGATGCCTTCGAGTTTCGGAAGGAGCGACACGACGCCGGCCAGAAGTTGATCCTCGGACGAAGGGGCGCATTCGACGGCGACGACTTCGTGAACGTCCTGCTCGCGCGCTCCGAATCGTCGATATTCCTTTGCGAGAAGCTCTATCGATTCTTCGTCGACGATCGACCGGGAAGTCCGGATACGGAGGGCAGGAAGGTCGTCGAAGGAATGGCCAAGACGCTCCGACGATCGAAGTACCGACTGACGCCCGTCCTCGGCCAGCTTTTCCGGAGCCGGCACTTCTATGCCCCCGAGCGTCGGGCATCGATCATCAAGAGTCCGATTCAACTCGTCGTGCAGTCGATCCGGGAACTCGGCACACCGGTACGCAACGAGAACGTGCTTCTCGAGGCCACCGATCTGATGGGGCAAAATCTCCTCCAACCTCCGTCGGTCAAGGGATGGGACGGAGGACGGTCCTGGATCAACACCTCGACGCTCTTTGTCCGTCAGAACACGCTCGTCTATCAGTTGACCGGACGATTGCCGGGGCTCGATGCCGAGCGGAACGGCGAAACCCCCGAACCGTATGCCTCAGAGAGATTGATCGAACACCTCACCGCCGATGGCCCACCCGATCCCGATCTCGTGGTCGACTACCTCCTTCGATTCACGCTCGGCACGACGGTGCATCCCGACCGTCGGTCAACGGTTCGATCCTTTCTCCGCGACGTCGGCGATCGGATCGATCGAGATCGAATCACCGCCATGCTTGCTTTGATCACCGCGATGCCTGAATATCAGCTCGCCTGAGCGCACCCCGCCTCGGAGAAGTCCATGTCTTCTGAACCTCGAGCCTACTCCCGTCGATTCTTCCTGCAGCGCGGGGCGACGCTGGCCTCCACCGTCGCGACGATTCCCTGGTTCGTTCAGAACGCGGCCGCGGGCGTCATGCCGAAGTACGGCATGGGTGCGAGCGCTCCCGGCGTTCCGGACGACCGCGTCATGGTGATCATCCAACTGGGTGGCGGCAACGACGGCCTCAACACCGTGATTCCGTACTACGCAGACGAGTACGCCAAGCTTCGGCCACGAATTGGATTCGGCGGACCAGGCTCGACCCGACCGGCCGGCGCGGCGCTCGAACTCGATGAAGACGCAGGGCTCGGACTCCATCCACGGTTGACTGGCTTCAAATCCCTTTTCGACGACGGTCGACTCGAAATCGTGCAAGGCGTGGGCTACCCCAACCCGAATCGATCACATTTCGCCTCGATGGACATCTGGCACACCGGTCGCGAGGACGGCCAAGGAACAGGATGGCTGGGTCGATACTTCGACAATACCTGCAACGGATCGCCGACCCCCGAAGCGGCGATCTCGATCGGTCGCCAAGCGCCCTTGGCACTGATGGGCGACGTTCAGAAACCAGTCTCGTTCGAAGATGCTCGACTCTTCCGTTGGAAAGGTGAGGATCTTCATCCCGCGATGAAAACGCCGTACGAGAAGGTCGTCCGAGCCGGAGCGCTCGATGGCATCGACCCCGACTCGCAGGCGGCCTACCTGATGCGCACCAGTCTGGACGCCCAGATCTCAAGCGATCGGATTCGGGCCGCGGTGAGACGATCCCCTCACGCCAGTTATCCCGGTGGTCCGCTCGCCGATCAACTCCGGCTCATCGCCGCGATGATCCGGGACGGGATGCCCACTCGGGTGTATTACGCGACGCTCGGTGGATTCGACACCCATGGAAACCAGTCCGGCAGTCATGCGAATCTGATGGGGCAACTCGGTGATTCGGTCAAGGCATTTCAGGCCGACCTTGACGCCCAAGGCGGCGCGGATCAGGTCCTCACAATGGTGTTCAGTGAATTCGGACGCCGGGTGGCCGAGAACGGATCGGGCGGAACCGATCATGGCACCGCGGCACCGGTCTTTCTCATCGGTTCCCAGGTACGGCCGGGCGTGGTTGGCAATCATCCATCGCTGACTGATCTCGATGGCGGTGATCTTCGCTTCGGAATCGACTTTCGTTCGGTCTACGCCGGACTCCTCACCGACTGGTTCAAGGTCGATTCGGCCTCGGTGCTCGGCACCGATCATCCGCCGGCCCACCTCCTTCGCTCCTGACTTTTCGAAATCACCCAGAGTCGTTCGATCTTCTTGCCCGCGGAACCAACCGACATGACCTTCTTCACCATCGCCCGACCCCGCTCCGATCACCACACCTTCGCCTCGTTGGTTTCGATCTTCTTGATGATCGTGATGATCGCCATGGTCTTCTTGAGCCAATTCACACTTGGCGGTTGCCGCGAGGCCCGCGAAAGCGACGCGAGTGCCGCGGCGAATCGGCCGCCAGCGCAAACATTCGTGATCGAAGTTTCTGGAATGCACTGCGGCAGCTGTGCGGAAGCGATCACCGCCAAAGTCGCCAAGATCGACGGCGTGACCACCTGCGAAGCAGATTGGCAACGCGGTACCACGACGGTCCTGGCCCGTCCGGACACCATCCCGACAATCCAAGATTCGATCGCCCGAATGGGTTTCACGATTGAACAGGACGCCACCCTGGCCCCAACCGAGGACCAGAAGTCAGTCCGTGACTCGAAATCTGGAGCGGCTGCGGCATCCGAGGATGCCTCTCCGAACTGATCTGGTTCAGCTTAGGAAGCCGGGGAGTTCCGCCTCGATGGCTTCGACGGCCTCCGGGAGATCGACCTTGAGCCTCGCACCCGCGGCGTGCACGTGACCACCGCCGCCGAATCTGGCCGCCAATTCGTTCACATCGACGATCCCCAGTCCACCGCTGGCAGGCTTCGACCGAAAACTTGCCTTCGTCAGCCCCTTGGCGGCTTCGGTCAGAAGAATCGAGGCTCGGACCGAGCCAATCTCTAACGGCGTGTTGACGATTCCCGCGAGTCCCTCGAGCGAGGCGCCGGTCTCGGCGAAATCCTTCATGGAGAGCCTCATCACCGCGACCGCCCCATTGCCCATGAAACTCAACGACGTCAGCGCTCTGGCGATCATCGCAAAACGAGCCGGCGTGGCGTTCTGCTCGATCCTCGCGTAAAGGTCGTCCTTGTCCACCCCGGAATCCATCAGTCTTGCCGCCAGCCGATAGACCGCCGGTCCGGCACTCGAGAAACGAAACCACCCGGTATCGGTCGCGAGCCCCAGGAAGAGCGGCGTCGCGACGCCATCCTGCGTAAGATCGATCCCCATTGCATCTAACACGGGGACGAGGGCTTGAGTCGCCGAGGCGCAGTCGGTATCGACCAGCCGTCGTCCCGCGACCGATCCGCCCCGCGCGTGGTGATCGATGCCGACGACTCGGTCGACCCGTGGCCGAAGCCAATCCTTCATCGAGTCCAACTGGGTCCAGGCCCCCGTATCCACGACCGCCACGAGATCCGGCTCATCTTCGTCCGACGGCGTTCCGCATTGCTCGAAGTGGCGAACATCATCGTCATCATTGGTGATCGCGAGGAGATTCTGATCCAGCGGCCCGGCCACCAGAATCCAGCTGCGAACCCCGATCTGGCGAAGGCCTCGATGCAACGCGAGGCTCGTACCGAGCGCATCACCGTCGGGTTTCTCATGCGTGGTGATGAGGACGGAGGAAGCGGATCCAAGAGCCGCCGCGAGGTCGGCTGCCGAGGCATTCGACTCATACGAAAATCCAAGTTCGTCCCAAGGATGGCCGGGGTGCTGTCCGTCTCGGAGTGTGGTCACAGGGTTACCTTTGCGAATTGTTCAAAAAAGAGGAGCGAGCAGGTCAGAGGCCGGTCAGGTGACCAACTTTTCACCGATGACCGCACGAACGTCGGCGAGATCCCGATCGATCTGAGCCTGAAGGGAGGACAGATCGTCGTAGCGATACTGACCACGGAGGCGTCGGTGAAGTTCGGCATCGAGACTCCATCCATAATCGTCGAGTTCGCCGTCCCAGTCGAGGACATGGACCTCGGCCACCCGAGGCGTCGCCTCGAAAGTCGGCTTGGTGCCGATGCTGACCGCCGCCGCTCTTCGAGAGCCATCGGGGAGGATCGCCACGCCAGCGAAGACGCCATCTCCAGGAAGAAGAGCACCTTCCAGATCGAGATTCGCCGTCGGGATGCCGATGGTCCGCCCTCGTTGGTCACCTTGGACGACTTTTCCATGAAGGACGTGCGGGCCGCCGAGCAAGCGGGACGCATCCTCAACTCGTCCAAGCCGGAGGAGTTGCCGAATCGCCGAACTCCGAGCAGGCATCACGTGGCCGTCCTGAAGGGGGATCGTAAGTTCTTGCTCCACTCGCACCGCGAAACCTCGAATTGCCCCGAGTTTCTGCAGCGTGGCGACGGTTCCCTCACGACGGCGGCCAAATCGAAAGTCCGGTCCCTCGATCATCCAGTCCGGGGAGGCCCCTAGTACGGCATCCAGATGATCTAGGAAGGCCTCTGGCTCGAGCGAGAGGAGGCTCCGATCCGTCTCGAGCACGAGGACCTCGTCAGCCCCCGCCTGACGGAGGAGGGACCGACGACGTTCCAGAGACACCAGAGGTGGATCGACGGCCTTCCCAAGCACCGCCGCCGGCTGGGGATCGAAGGTCACGGCCACCAAACGTCCGGTATTACCCAGAACCGACCGTCCCGCGTCCAAGAGGCGTTGATGACCGAGGTGAACGCCGTCGAAATTTCCAATCGTCAGACCCAGCATGTCCGAATTCCAATCGCCTCGCGTGGCTTCATCCCTCTGAAAAGGTGAGGTGAATTCCGCGAACTCACTGAAAGAAAAAGGTTGTTCTCGTCGATCCCTTGAGTAAGGGTTGCATTACAGGGTAGCCTTTTCCGTTTCCCCGACGTCTTCTCGTCGGGATGATTCCGGGTCGACCAAAAGGACATTCCACCGATGGCCACATCCGCCCTCTCCGATCAGTCGCCAACGCCCCACGGCCATGCCGAGCCAGAGCAACTGATCGCGGAACTCGTCCGTAGTTTTCAAGACACTGCGGAGTCGGTGATTCCTCATTTTCTGGAACAGATGCCGAGGATGTATTTCCAGGATACGGATCAAATCACCCAGCTCAGTCATCTCAAGGCGATCGTGGCGGCCCATTCCGCCGCCCGCCCGTTGGACATGACGCTGACCAGCGACGACGGATCCATCTGGACAACGATCCGTACCGGAGACAACCCCGGCGTGCTCGCGGACATCGTGAAAAACCTGCCTATGGATTTCTCGCTTCGCGCCGCGAAAGTCCATACCAGTCACGACGGCAGAATGGTCCTCGACACCTTCGAGTTCGGTGAACCTCAGCCCTTTGACGAAACCGACCCTCGGCAGCGTGAGAAGCTCGACGCGACCATCGAGTACGCCGCGACCGAACGCCCCGACTGGACGCCGGATCAGATCCGCGCGCATTTTGAGAATTGCGCGTCGGACTACGTCAACACGCTGACGCCGTTGCGGATCTCCCATCACAACGAACTGTTCCAGCAAGTCGCCGGGACCGACGGCACGCTGGTGGAAATCGAGCCGGAATCAAATCCCAAGGAAAGCCGGATCACGGTTGTCTTCGCAAACGCCAGGACCCGCACCTCGCTCGAGAGATGCGCCCTCCTGCTCGCACGGCACGGCGTGAGCATCAATCGCGCGTATCTCGACCTCATCAAGGACCCGTGTCACGGCGTGGTGACGTACGTGGGATTCGTGGTGCAAGGCCCGGACGGCAATGCCATCGATCCTGCCTCCAGCCTCTGGAACACCGTTCGCAAGGACCTCACCCGAATCAAATGGGTGCACTACGACGTCCTCGACATGGTCAATAAGCACCCGCAGCTCCACATCGGACTGACCGAGATCTCTCTGGGACTCTCGCATCTCGTCCATCAGGTGCTCAATCCAAAGGCCCCCTTCGAATTTACGCTCGACCGGGTGAAGGACTGCGCATGGGCAAACATCACCATGACGATGTCGATCGCGCTGCTCTTCAAGAAACGGTTCGACCCCCGTGGGCCGATGAGCGACGAGAAATTCAAGAAGACCGCAGAAGAGTTGACCGCCGAAATCGAACGGACAGCGTCGAGCGAAACATCCCGGACGGTGCTGCTCTGCATGCTCGATGCGGTCCGCCATGTCCTTCGGACCAACTACCACGTCCACGGCCGCTTCGGCCTCGCTCTCCGCCTCGACCCGGAATTCCTCCGGAACGACGACCGCCCAGCGCTCCCCTATGGCGTGTTCTTCGTACACGGTCGTGGGTTTGATGGATTCCATGTCCGATTCCAGGACATCGCGCGCGGCGGACTCCGCGTGGTGATGCCGCGCACCGAAGCGATCCACGGCCGCGAGGCCGAGCGCCTGTACGACGAGGTCTACGGCCTCTCGTTCGCCCAGCAGCTCAAGAACAAGGACATTCCCGAAGGCGGAGCCAAGGCCGCGATCCTGCTCGAACCGGATGCCGGCATCGACCGATGCGTGAAGGCCTTCGTGAACTCCCTGCTCGACCTGATCACGCCGGAGGAGCAGACTCGGAGCCAGATTGTCGACCGCGGCGGACTGGAAGAGCTCATTTACCTCGGCCCCGACGAGAACATCACCCCCGCCCACATCGAGTGGATCGTGCGCCGCGCTCATCTTCGCGGCTATCCGCTCCCAACGGCCTTCATGAGTTCGAAGCCCGGGGCTGGAATCAACCACAAGGTGTACGGCGTCACCAGCGAAGGCGTCAACGTTTTCTTAGAAGTCGCACTTCAGTCGGTGGGCATCGACCCACGGAAGCAACCCTTCACGGTCAAGATCACCGGAGGCCCGGATGGTGACGTTGCCGGCAACATGATTCGCATCCTTCATCGCGACTATGGCGAGAACGCCCGAGTGATTGCGATCGCCGACGGCTCCGGCTGCGCGGAGGATCCCGACGGTTTCAAAACCAGTGAGCTCATGCGACTCTTCGAGCAAGCCCTTCCGATCGCCGCGTACGATCGATCGAAGCTCGGGCCACGCGGCTCGGTGCACGACGTCGACGAACCCGACGGCCCTCAGCTTCGAAACACCATCCACAATCGCGTGGTGGCGGATGCGTTCATTCCCGCTGGTGGTCGCCCTGCGACGATTCACTCCGGGAACTGGCGGGACTTCCTCCAGGCCGACGGTACCCCCAGCGCCAAGGTCATTTCCGAGGGCGCCAACCTGTTCCTGACGCCGGAGGCACGAGAGCGACTCGGGGACGCGGGATGCGTGATCATCAAGGATTCCTCCGCGAACAAATGCGGCGTGATCTGTTCGAGCTTCGAAATCTGCGCCTGCATGGTGCTGGAAGAGGAAGAATTTCTTGCGATTAAGTCGGTCTACGTCGATCAGGTGCTCGTGAAGCTCCGCGAACTCGCCCGCCTCGAGGCCGAGTTGCTCATCACCGAACACCAACGCCACCCCGAGACCAGCCTTCCCCAACTCTCAACCTCGTTGAGTCGCATCATCAACGCCGCCGCCTCGGCCATCGCCGCATCGATCGCGGATTGGAGCGAGACCGATCTGGAGCATGGCCGACAACTGGTGCACGACCACCTTCCGAAGATTCTCTTCGAGACCGGTGGTGATCGGGTCTGGACAAAGCTTCCAGAGCGATACCTCCATTGGATGATGGCGAATCGACTCGCGTCTGGCATTGTCTATCGAGAAGGCATTGACTTCCTCGACAGTATGACTCCGAAGGCGGTCTCCGAACTCGCTCTGCGATACCTCCGGAAGTCGGCAGAACTTCGCCAGCTGCTCGAGTCGATCAACGCGTCGGCGCTGCCCGAGCGGGAAGCCGTCACGCGACTTCTCAGCCGCGGCGGCATCCGCGCACTTCTCCACGAATCCTGAATCGCGGGCCGGAAACCAGCTTCGACATCATCGACATCATCGACATCATCGACATCATCGACATCATCGAC
>CALFOM010000015.1 GCA_937919685.1 uncultured Phycisphaera sp. | reverse complement strand
GAAGCAGCGATATCGCGTAAACCCGGCAAGTGCTTCCGGGTGCTTCTCCATCATCGCGATCATTCGTTCCAGATACGTCGGATGCCAGAGGTCGTCCGCATCCAGCAGGAAGACGAGATCGGAATCCGATGCCTCGATGCCGTCGTTTCGGGCCGCACAGATACCACCGTTGGGACGAACGATGACCTGCGTGACGATCGGGTGCCGTTCCGCCAGGGCCGCGGTCCCGTCGATGGAACCGTCATCGACCACGATGACCTCATCCGGCTTCCGAACCTGATTCGCAAGCGAATCGAGGGTCTCCGACAGAAAGGAGGTGGCATTAAAAGCTGGAATGACGACGCTGACCCGCATGCTTACCTTCCATGACTTGAATCCCTGCCCTTCGAAAGATACCTCGCATTGCAAACGAAGTATCAGAAAGACCGAGATTGCGCTCCGGGTCGCCCTGATCAATCTCCTTCTCGGACGCCGTGAAGCGGCGAGAGGACGAACTCAGAGAATCGGATCGTGGCTGGGGAGGTTATGGGCGGGTGCGGTATTCAATTGGACCAGCGTCTCGCCCTGAATCCGCTTCGCTTCATCGGGATCCACGTAGTCGGAATGGCACGACGCCTTTCCGTCTTCGACTGGCACATCCTTCTTCGCCTTACTCGCGAGCTTGTGGATCTCCTCCGGGCTGAGCACTCCTCGCTTCTCGAGAATCTCCTGCTGCTCAGCGGTCAGTGCGTCCGAACGAATCGCCTTGCCCGGATCGAATCCTTCGGCCTTTCCGCTGGCGAACTCCTGAATCTCCTTGGAGATCCGAACGCTGCACCAGTCATGTCCGCACATGGCACAGAAATCGGTATCCACGTCGAGATCCTCGTCGTGGTACGCCCGAGCAGTGTCTGGATCAAAGGAGAGATCAAAGTGCTTCTGCCAATTCAAGGCGGCGCGGGCCTTGGTTAGTTCATCGTCGTTGTCGCGAGTGCCGGGAATTCCGAGTGCGACGTCGGCCGCGTGGGCGGCGATGCGATACGCGATACATCCCTGCTTCACGTCCTCCCGCTTCGGAAGACCAAGATGCTCCTTGGGGGTGACGTAGCAGAGCATCGAGGCACCGTGATAGGCGGCCGCGGTCGCGCCGATGCACGAGGTAATGTGGTCGTAGCCCGGGAACATATCGGTGACCAGGGGGCCGAGGACGTAGAACGGCGCGCCATGACAAAGACGTCGCTGCAGTTTCATGTTGAACTCGATCTGATCAAACGGAACGTGGCCGGGGCCTTCGACCATGACCTGGACGCCGCAACGCCAGGCTCGCTCGGTGAGTTCACCAAGGCATTCCAACTCGCTGAGCTGCGCGGCATCGGTCGCGTCGGCAAGACCGCCAGGCCGCAGGCCGTCACCGATCGAAAACGTCACATCATGCAGACGCATGATGCCGCAGATCTTCTCCCATGCGGTGTACATCGGATTCTCCGCATTGTGCGTGAGCATCCATTTCGCAAGCAGTGCTCCCCCACGACTCACGATTCCGATGAGGCGATCTCGCACCAATGGAATGTGCGCCTTGCGGACACCGGCATGAATCGTGAAGTAGTCGACGCCCTGCTTCGCCTGATGTTCAAGGGTCTCGAGGATCATCGCCTCGTTGAGATCCTCGATTTTTCGCCCAATGATCATCGAGTAGATGGGCACGGTACCGATCGGAACCGTCGAGTTTCGAAGGATCGCCAACCGGGTGGCATCGAGGTCGCCGCCGGTGGAGAGATCCATCACGGTGTCCGCGGCCCAACGCTCGGCCCACCTGAGCTTCTCGACCTCTTCGTCGGTGGAACTGCTGACCGGAGACGCGCCCATGTTGGCATTGACCTTGGTCTTCGACGCCCGACCGATGGCCATCGGGTCCAGATCGAACGCGAGGTGATTCCGGTTCGCCGGAATGACCAGACGTCCGGAAGCGACTTCGTCCCGAACCTGAAACACGGTGAGATGCTCTTCGCGCTCTGCGACTCTGGTCATCTCAGGCGTGATCGTGCCCATTCGAGCGTGTTCGAGTTGCGTGATGGGTTCGAAGCCGGCCGTCGGGACCGCGCGAATCCACTCGCCGACGCTCGTCTGGTTGTGCCCACCGCAGCCAAGGTCCGGGCTGCCAACCACTTCGATCGTCCAACCCTCGGGTAGAAAATCCCAGGCCGTCGACGTGCTCGGTTCCGGCATGCCCGGCGTATCAGGGGAGCTGAAGCTCAACGGCCCGCCGATGTCCGCGCGATGGGCGAAGGAACCGGGGGTCGTACCCTGACCCGTCGAGGATGGATCGCTGGCGCCGTGAATCGGGAATCGCCAGGTGGGATTTTCGGTGGAAGACGTGATCATCTCGGACTCCGCTCGGGCCGCATGGCCGATGGGGCTGGACACCAGCGCGGAGGGTCCGGGACGCCTTGATGCGTCGTCGGGCCACATTCCCTCCGCCGGTACCAACCGGATCAGGTTCAACGGGTGCATCTCAGTCCACGGCCTGTTCGGCCGCGACGCCCCGAGTGGCAAGGGCACTCTAGCACGCCGGCTCCCGTCGATCCCGCACTTGGACTTCCACCGTCAGTCCCTCCCCTAGAATTCCTGAATGTCCGGATACCACTCAGAACGCCCAAGCCTTGATGACATCCGAGCCGCCGCCCGGAGGATCGAGCCGCACATTCATCGGACGCCCGTCCTCACCTGTCAGGCGATCGATCAAGTGGCGGGCTGCGAGATCTTTCTCAAGTGCGAAAATCTCCAGAAAGTGGGCGCTTTCAAGGCGAGAGGCGCGAGTAATGCCGTCTTCTCCCTCACCGATGACGAAGCCTCGCACGGCGTGGTGACCCATTCATCGGGAAATCATGCGCAAGCGCTCGCTTGGGCCGCAGGTCGACGTGGCATCCCAGCGCACATCGTCATGCCGACCAACGCACCGATGGTCAAGAAGAACGCGGTGCTCGACTACGGCGGAATCGTGCACGACTGCGAGCCAACGCTCGAAAGTCGCTTGAAGACCTGCGCACGGGTCGCTCAAGAAACCGGCGGAACCGTCATCCCACCGTACGACGACGATCGGGTCATCGCCGGCCAGGGAACGATCGCCCTCGAATTTCTCGGGCAGGTGCCAGACCTCGATGCCATCGTAGTTCCGGTCGGTGGGGGCGGCATGATTTCCGGCATCGCGATCTGCGCGAAGGCGCTCTCGCCACGTCTGGAGATCATCGGCGCCGAACCCGAACTGGCCGACGACGCCGCCAGATCGTTTTTCAGCGGCAGAATCGAGCCCCATGCGGGTGATCCCACTCGAACCATCGCGGACGGCCTTCGCACCACGCTCGGCGAAAGGACCTTCCCGGTGATCCAGGATCTCGTCGACGACATCATCGCGGTCCCGGAATCAGCGATCCGCGAGGCACTCCGTTTGGTCATGGAACGTGCCAAACTCGTCATCGAGCCGAGCGCCGCCGTCGGAATTGCGGCCGTCCGAAGCGAGGCACTCCGGGCCAAGGGTCACCGTCGGATCGGGGTCGTCTTGTGCGGTGGCAATCTCGATCTTGACGCGCTGCCGAGCTTGCTCTGAGAGATCACCGAGAAGACTTGGCGGTCGGTTCAACCAGTCCAATCACCAAAGAGAACCCCGAGGTCCGCACCGTTGACCAGACCATCATCATTGATGTCTTCCGGGCAACCATCGCACACGCCCCAGGCTCCGATCAACAGCCCAAGGTCGGCGCCATTCACGGCGCCGTCGTGATTGAAGTCCGCGGGGCTCCACGCCAGATCTGCGAAGGCGACGATGAGCATCGAGAGATCGACTTCAGAGGCGAAGGACTCAATCGTGCCACTGAGCAACAAGTTGGCCAGTTGCTCTCCGGGCGGAAGGGTCGGAAGTGAGAGCGGGATCGGTCCGAACGGCGGAAAGTCCGCGGGCTGCTCGCCAGACGCCGAGAACGTACTGGACATCTCGAGGCGAGATTGCTCGGCCCCGACGATCACTTCGCCCTCGACCGGCAGCAAGACCGGGAGTTCGAAGGCGACTGGTCCCGTACCGAAGTCGGCTTCCCAGCTGAGCACTCCGGGAAGATTGGCGATGAAGGTGAAGCCGTCGCGGCTCTGCTTCACATTGATCGCGGTTGGCACCACCGAAGAGAGCACCATTTGAGTGACCGTCCCCTCCTGCAGCGGAATCGGGATTTCGAATCCGCCGGGATAGAGGGAGAATGGGCTGTAGGTTCTGAACGTCTGGTAGAGCATCACCAGATCGACCGAGACCGTCGTGCTCGCGCCCGCCAGCGCATCGATCTGGAAGGCATCGATGGTGAGCGACCCGTTCTGGATCGCCGACAAGTCCGCGTCGATCGAACCGGACGGTTGAAATTCCTGCCCTGCCGATGAGAGTTGGAACGTTGCCGAGTAGTTGATCGGGTTGTTTCCGCTTCCCCCGAAGAGGCCGGGTCGCGTCTGCGTGCCTTCCGGATTGGATCTCTCGTCGTAGTCGCCGATCAGTGTTCCTGCAAAGGGCATTGAGATCGCGAAGGTCTGATTGAAGGAACTCTCCTTCGACTCGATGGTGAAATCGTCCGCGACCGCCCAACCGGTGATTGGGATCGTCAAGGCAATACACAGCGAGCAACGGCTGGCAGGGTTCATAACTGGCATTAGATTCTCCACGGACATTGTGGGCAATTCCGACGAGAATTCAACCGAATACCAAAATCATCGCCCTAGTCATCGCCTTCGGATGACCAGGCGATCAGCAACCTGGCGAGATCGCCGGAACCAATCACGCCATTCCGATCGAGATCTGCGGCATTGCGTCCGGTATGGCCCCACTCCAGGAGCACGAGGCCGAGATCGACGGCATCCACGCGTCCATCGCCGTCGAGATCCGGATCGGGCAGCGGGCCGGCGACCGAAGCGATGCCCAGATCGATGAAGAGATCGAAACCGGGGTCTCGACGCATGCCGGAGAAGAGAAGGCCTGCTTCGCCGTCTTCCCCCTCGACATCGATGCCGAAGGACAAGTCGGATACCGGGAAGGACTCCGAACCCATCCCCTCCGCCGACGAGGAGAAAAAGCCGAGTTCGAGTCGAGGCCCCTGATCCAGAAAGATGACCCCGTTGGTCGGCAAGGAGATGAACGCGGTTCTGGTGACGATGCCCCCTTCCGTATCGACCTTGATCTCCAGCCTTCCTTCGATGCTGGCAAAGACCGCCCAGATCTCATCGGTCACGAAGAGGAGATCCGCCGGAACCGGCCCTTCCGAATGAAATCTCATTGAGAGAACGTCCGCATCGCGAAGAATGATTGGCTCGGAGATTCCCATGGGGAACACTCCATCCGGCCGGACGGTTACGAACGGCGAGGAAATAGTGTCGATCCACTGGTCGAGCGGCACCGGTCCGGGCCCGCTTCCGCCGAGATCGATGTCGAACGCGTGGATCACCATCGAAGCGGTGGCGAGATCCCAGTCCGCGTCAATCCATCCGGAGGGTTGAAGGCCATCAAACGAGCCCGCGAGCAAGAGTGATCCAAACATTGGAATTGGGACATTGCCTCGCTTGGATGATGGTGGTCGGGTCTCGGTGCCAAGCGGATTGGTCTGTGGGTCGAAGTCCCCGACCAAGACGCCCTCCAGCGGGACGTCCGCCTCGAGTTCGCCGCGGTAGAAACTCGACCCGGGAAGCAGAAGGAATTCCTCGGCGCGCACGAGGCTCGACGTCATCACGACGACGGGACACATCACCACAAGATGGAGGCTGAATCGCAAGGATGTACACACGGCGATGCTCCCGGTCAGCGAGCGACCTTCCAGAAAACTCGAGGAGAACCACGATGGGCCTCTCAAGAAGACTTCGATGCGATCCATGCTCCGGGTTCGGCGAATCATCGATGGCCTTTCCGCTTCCAAGCCGCCGGACCTCCTCCCGCGATCAGGGGCAGGAGCCCCACGCAACGAAGAGCAGGCCGAGATCCTGGCCGTCGACCACAGCGTTTCCGTCGAGATCCGCGGGGCATGCGTCCGGACAGACGCCCCAGGCCACAAAGAGCAGGCCGAGATCCTGCCCGTCGATGGTGCCGTCCCCGTTCAGATCAGCCTCGCAATCGACGGCATTGCAGTCGACCTGAAGGAGATAATGGAGGCCGTACTCTCGAGGAAGCGGTTCATCGTCATCGCCCGGCGGATTCTTCGGGTCGATCTCATCACACGGGAGGCCCGAGCGAAGCGGTCGATCCGACACACCCGCTTCGACGACGAGATACCACTCACCTTCGGGCAGGACGAAAGACCAGTCGTCCGAAGTGCAGGGGTCAACATGGTGTTCATCGACGGTTCGAATCGGTCCTTCGCAATCGCCGGTCACCAGAAGCAACCTTGCAGGAAATTCCGTGGAGAGCGTCGCGGTCCAGATGCCATCCGTGGTCGACGGAAGCCGATACCAGTCGACGTCGCGGGGCACGGTCGTGGTGGTCTTGCCGTAGATTTTATCGCCGCAGTGGAGGATCGATGACACCGCCTCGATGGCGTTCTGCGAGCATCCGTCATTGATTCGATCGAGGCAGGGTTCGCCCTCCGGAATCGCATCGAGGGGTGGTTCGATTGGACACTCGAGCGTCGCTCCGCACCAGCCGGCCGCTTCGGCGACGCAGATCGAATCCCATGTTCCGTAGCCACAAAAGGGATCGTGCAGTCGAACCAGTTCGCAGCAGGCCTCGTCGAGACATCCCGGCGTGTCGTGAACCGCAAGGCATTCCCCCAGATTCGGGCACGCGATGTCACCACAGAGTTTGGCGGCCTGTTCGACGCACGTTTCATCCCACGAGACTTCGCAACAGAACGGATCTGTTTCACAGACGATCTCGCAGCATCCGGGCTGGAGGCATCCGGGCTCGCCGTGTGGTTCGTCGCAGGGTGGAAGTTCCGGCCCGCATTCTTGCTGCGCCGCGACGCTTAGAGTCGCAGACGCGCACATCGCGATGACGAATAAAAAGGCGAGGTGGGTCATCGGGGAGTCGCCCCTTTAGGACGCCGGTCCCGCTCAGCATCCTGCGTCCGGTCCCCCCGCATCGCCGCGAGAAACAACGCGATGTCAGAACCGTTCACCACGCCGTTGCGGTCGAGATCCGCCAGGCGATCGAGATTGATGCCCGGTACGACCGGAAGTCCCTTTGACCCAGGGAGTGCAGCGACGCGACCGACGAATCCGTCGCCACAACCGCTTGCCTGTGGCGTGAGATTGGGGAGGATCCAGAGGCTGTTCGAGATGAGCTCGACGGCCAGAACATCAAGGTCGCAGTCGCCATCGATATCGGCGACGGCGATCCCTCGGAAGAAGCTGTCATTGGCGATCTGCTGCGGCGGCTCAAGGAGAATGGTTCCGTCTCCTCCCGCGGAGATCGGCACCGTGCGGTTGTCGAGCACCATGACCGGGCCGGGCAAGGCGTGCCCGACCACCACGTCGAGATCGTCGTCCCCGTCGAGATCACCCAACGCGATGGCAAAGGCATACCCCAGATTCGTGGAGGGGAAGGCGAGGTCGCGATCGAAACCGATCGACGAGGTCGAACCTCGGTTCTCGAAGACGCCGACATGCGACGGTTCACCGATCAGAATGAGCGGCACGACGAGATCTTCATCGCCGTCGAGATCGAGATCGCCGACCGCGAGGTCAGTCATACCGCCGATCTGGCCGTTCACTCTCGAGGGACGCCAGCCGTCCGAAGGTTCGAACGTGGCATCGCCTTGATTCCGACAGACGAAGACCCGGCTCGCGCCCGTGGCGACGATCACCAGATCGCGATCACCGTCCGCATCCAAGTCAGCGGTCCGGATGCTCTGCGGAAAGGGGATTCCGACGCCCGAGCGGCCGACCACGACCTGAGGCGCCCGATCGAAGCCGCCCGTCCCATCGTTCAGAAGAATCTCGATGATCGGGAGCCGGTGATTCATCGCGGCGATGTCCGGGTCGCCGTCACCGTCGAGGTCGTCGACGACTACCGACCGCGGTTCGCGACCAAGCGATATCTCCTCGAAGTCGACGAAGGTTCCGTCGCCGTTCCCCCGGAGAATCGAAAGCCTTCCCCGGAGAGCGCGCACCGCGAAGCAAAGGTCCAGCCGACCATCGCCATCGAGATCGACGATCTCGACCCAATCCGTCTGGCCGCCGGTCACCAGTTCGATCGGCACCCCGAGCACGCCACCCTCATTGAGCAACAGATACGCAAAGCCTTCGACGTTCCGGCCCGGGACCACGACATCGAGGTCGCCGTCGCCGTCCACATCGCCAGTCGCGACCATCGTCGGCGAGTGGGGCGTCGGCATGGTGACGATCTGCGGGGGCCCGAAGAGAAACGGCCCATCGCCACGAACCGTGGGTTCACCGATCACCAGAACGCTGACGACGAAGGCCGACAAGCGAACGATGCTGGTACCTGACCGAATAATCCGCGAGCCTAAACGCACAAAGGTCTCCATCACAAGAATCTCGACCGCTGCCGACCACGTTCGAGTGTAGGTCCAGGAGGAGCGGGTACATCACACGATCTTCCGCCCGAGTCCGAAAAACGACGCCCGAACGAATTCCGGGACCTGCCACGTCCCGGAACTACCGCAAAGGGCTTAAGGGCCATCGCCATTCGAACCCGAGCCATGGTTCGTTGGTGCCGGTCTTCGGGTTCTTGGAAATCCGAAATCGCAGGTGATCACCGACCCGAAGTCTGGCGGAATCAGCCCTGTCTGGAGATGAGCCCTTCCACGGCCTCGAGTCGTTTCAGGTGCCGCGGCTGGTCCGGTTCGAGAATCACCAGCGCCTCGATGTGACGGCGAGCGGACTCCAGATCACCGATTTCCACGGCGCAGGCGGCGGCCAATTCCCGATTCGCGGCGTGGTACGGATTCATTCGAACCGCTCTCTCCGCCGCCGTCTGGGCTTCTTGCCTCGATCCGGTCTTCCGTGACAACCTCGCGATCTCGAGCGCGAAACTGTTGTCCTTTTCGCTGCGCAGGTCGAGCTCCCGGAGATGTGGAATCGCGAGCGCCGGTTCGTCGCCTTCGAGTAAGTCGCGGGCGAGCACCCGATGCGGATAAGGGTCGACCGGACGGACTTCGGCATATCGCCCAAGCATCGACCGCACCTCGTCGCTCACCGTCTCGTCGTCACGAAGCGTGCGACGAATGGCCAATTCGAGCAGATCCGGGTGATCTGGGAATTCCACCAGCAACTCCCGAAGCGAGCCATCATCGATCTCGACGGGAGGTCGCTCAAGATCCGGCCACTCCTCGCCGGCGGTACGAACCTCTTCCGGAGATTCGCCCGGCCTCAGCGGACGACCAATCTCCCCGGCAATCAGAGCCGCGATTCGTTCGAGGCGAAGTCGGCGAGCATCTTCAAGCCGTTCCGCCTGCACGGTGTCCCGCATGCGGACCCGATCCGCGAGCACGTCAAGCGAAGGCTCGGGGTCGAGACCCCAGGCCTTGACCTGTTCCCCCGCCCACGCGACGAAGTCGCGATGAAAGTCCACTCTGGAAATACCAAGGGCTTGGGGAATCGCATCCTTCTCCTGCACTCCGTCGAAGTAGAGGGTGATCAACTCGACGAGGGCGTCATCTCCCCACCGTTCGTTCATGAACTCGACCATCCAGTCGCCTTGCGCGTAGGCGAAGCTGCGGTCGCTGGGCCGCTTGGGCCGGACAAACGCCCAGTTGATCTCGTCCAGATCGAAGAGATCATCGCGTCGCCATCGCTCGGCTAATTGCCGCGTCGTCTCGTACTTCCGAGGCACCCCTTCGATGCTCACCGCAGCGGCTTCGGTCAACCAGTGCGGAATTCGATTCCGGGTCTGACTCAACGTGATGGTGTGTGCGTATTCGTGGCGCAGGACCTTCAACCAGTCAAAGAGACCGAGATGCTTATTGGGTGGGCCTTCCCGAGGAACCTCGATCGCGATCAGCGGGCCGGTGCAGGCTGCGATGGTGTGGATCGCCGGCATGCCCGTGATGCGGACTGCAAAGAATTGATGATCGGGCATCAGTTCGATGACCGTCTTCTGATCGGGCGTGTGCTTGAATCGTGCGACGAGATCGGCATGCATCTCCTCGAGCGGACCGAGCATCCCCTTCGCCACCACCTCGTCCTCGCCGGCCCGATATTTCAGGATGAAATTCTCGCTCTCCAACACCTCGAAAGACTCGATCTCCTCAAGGAGAAACTCGCTGAATGCGGCCCGGGTGTTGTAAGGGTCAAGCTCGGTGGCAACGTCAAGCGCTATTCTTGCGGCACCGTCGCGTCCAGATTGCATCTCGAGCAGACCGAGTTCGACGTGCGGCGCCGCCCATGCCGGACGTCGCCGGATGGCCTCGGCCAACGCGATCGCCGCTTCCTCGTACTGCCGATCGAAGGAAAGGGCTGACCCGACCTCGTACCAACCGAAGGGCGATCCGGGTTCCACTTCATCGAGGCGAGCAAGCCAGTCGGCGCCGTCGGAGCGATCGTAGCGCACCGCCGCGGTGGCCGCCCGAAGTGCGATCGCGTCGGGCATTCGCGGATGTTCCGCGAGCAGTTCATCGAGCAGTTCGACCGCGAGATCCGGATCGTTTCGCGTGAGAGCGCTGCGGGCCCGGATTAAACTCGCGAGCGGGTGGGTCGATTCGAGGTCCCCTTCCTCTGAGGAAAGCAGCCCCGCGAGTCGATCCAACGTCGCCGCGGCTCGTTCTGCGGAGTCGAAATCAAAGCCGCGAATCGCAAGCAGGCCGAGTTCGAACCATGCCTCGGCACGACGAGGATCCAGCGCCAGCGCCTCGTGGAGCGCCGGAATTCCCTCGCTTGCATTGGCGCGTTCGATCAACAAGCGGCCCTCCAGAAGACGCGGGGTCGCATCGAGTCGGTCGATTTTCGTTCGCACCACACCGAGATCGTCCAACATGGTCTGGAAGTCTTCGGGCCGTCCCCCACCGGTCTGTAGTCGGATCCGCATCGCATCGATGCCCGCCAGACGCCCCGACAGACTCGGCGGCGACTCCGCCTTCGCCGCTTCGATGGCCGACGTGGCAGCCTGCAAGGCTTCCTCCCGCCGGCCGAGAGACTGCAGGATCGCCGCGCGAACTTCGAGCGGGACCGCGTTCATTCGATCTGCAAGATCAAGACCATCGAGCAGTTCCAATGCTTCGACCGAACGTCCAAGTCGGCGCATCGCTTCAGCTCGGTCCGGGATCGGCGCGGCTGGATCGTCGGCGACCAGATCCCAGCGGGCGATGATCATCGCGGCGGCGGACCGGCTCGATGACATCGACGTGAGATCTTCTGGCCCCCAGGTCCCATGGCGCAGCCGCATTTCCGAACGTTCTTCAGGGGTGAGCCATGTGGCTTTCATGGCCTCGACCACCAGAGGCGACGGTGCCACCGCTCGAGGGACGAGTTCGCTCGCTTCTTGACCTCTGGCGGCGGCAGGTTCAGAGGTACCCGACCAGATCGTGACGGCGAGCAGCGATCCGATGATGTGGCGACGACGACGCCCATCACCACGAAGGGCCTCGATGCACCGCAACTGGATTCGACGCATGAAAATCCTCACTTGGATTCGATCCTCCAGACGGTTGGATCGACCTCCGGCGCTTCAAGCCAGCGACGTCCCTCGTCATCGACACCCGCGTTGATCGACGGATCGAAGAACCGGACAGAGGTCCGATCACCATCCCGTTCATGAAGTTCCACGGCGATCGGCAGGTGATTCGTCTTCCCGACCCACAGATCGATACCAGTGATCTTGCCTGCGTCGGCCATTTCGGAGCCCTGGCGTGGCACCAGATGAAGACCGACGACACCCTCGGGATCCTTGAACACGCGGGGCGGGATCGGGGGAGCCGGTGTGACCTCGAAGTACTTGAGAATGTCCGCTTTTCGTTGACCGATCGGAAGAGGAATCGGGCCTTCACCGAGGCGAAGCGGATCCCGCCGAGCGCCCGGATCGACCACTCGGCGACGGACGACCCTCTTGGCTTCGTGGTCGTAGTCACTCAGGATCCCATCGACCAGTACAAAATGTTCCAAGCGTTCGCGAGCGCGACCGCTTGGCTCGACCGACCGCTCGAAGACGATCGCGGCCCGACGGTGCGAGGTCGGGCCGGATTCCGGACCGACCGGCGGCGGCATGACGAGATACACCCGACCGAAGCGCTTCTCCGTCTCGTCCGCAAGGTCGTCGTAGGTATCCATTCGGACCCGGGCCGTGAAGTCCCGGAGCGAGACGCTCTGAGCATCGATGGCATCCAGTAGTGCCATGGTCGCCGGGTCGGGAGGTACCGGCTTCGTGCCGAGATCACCAGAGACGTCGCCAGCCGCGATGCGACCTACGAGCGGACTTCCGCCGGGCATGCCGCGCGGGGGGAGCGGCGTGGCGGCTGCTGGCACGTCCTCGGCGGTGGTGCCCGCTTGCTGCCCAAACGAGACACCGGCCGTACAAGCAATGACGAACACGAGATGGACGACTTGGCGAAAGATCACGTTGGGACTCCCTGTTCGCCGCCGATCAGGGCAGCCACGCTCTGATGATTCGCACGATCCGACTCCGGGACCACTCCGATCCTGGAAGATCCACCGAGCGGGGTCGATTGTCGCACGATGAAGGGCCGTCGGGGAGGATGTATGTGCCGAATTCGTGGGCGGCTCTATAAGGAAGTATCGGCCATCGACTCCTTCGAACCGTTCTCCAACCGATCATCTATAGGGGACTTCAAGCATGCCCACGCCCTCGCAATCCACGCTCGTCACGCAACCTGACGGGCGACGCCGCCTGGAGACGCCATCGCCCTGGGAGCCCAGGATGGGATACAGCCGTGCGGTGCAGGCCGGCCCGATGATCTGGGTCTCCGGCTGCGTCGGAACGAATCCCGATGGGACGTATCCACCAGGCCTCGCCGATCAGACCCGGCGGTGCGTCGAACGGATCGGCGACGCCTTGGCCGCACTCGATGCGTCACTCGACCACGTTGTGAAGGTCCGCATCTACACGACCACCATCGATCGCTGGGAGGAGATTGCCTCGGTGATGGGTCCGACCTTCGCGGACATTCGACCCGCCAACGTGCTGGTGGAAGTGGCGAAGCTCGTCGACGACGCCCTGGTCGAGATCGAAGCGGAGGCGTGGGTCGGCTGATCGGCCCGCCCCGGTAACCGGTCGATTATCGCATCACCACCGGGCTCTCCAAATCAAGACGGCCTGATTGCGATCAAATGGGATGTTTTGATTGGTCCACCTTAGGTTTGCGGTAAATAATGAACGGCTGGTCGATGGTGTCGATGATGTCGATGATGTCGATGGGTCGCCGACCGCACGGCGCGCAAGTTGATTCGGTCCGATCCGATTTGATGATGTTTGATCATGTTTGACCATGTTTGATCATGTTTGATCATGTTTGACCATGTTTGATCATGGAAGGAAGAAAAATGTTCTCGCGACGTAGCCTGTCCCAACTGCTTGTCCCTTTGTTTTCGCTGACCATCCTCGCCCTGCTCTCTCCGGCCTGGTCCGACGGTCCACCCGCTTCTTCGAAAGACAGGGCCCGGGCGATCACCGTTGCCACGGAGACGCCAGAGGCCATCGAACCCCTCCCGATTCAACCCGGGCAGGTGATCGACGAACGGTCCGGCAAGCCGATCTGGATCGTGATGCTCGACGAGC
>CALFOM010000014.1 GCA_937919685.1 uncultured Phycisphaera sp. | reverse complement strand
CCAGGCCAGCGAGTTCTACGCAAAGGGTGCGATTGCCTACGGCGCATTCACAGGAAATACGACTCCGGAAGACATTAAGGACCTTATTATAGCCTGGGGTTTATCGGGTCCTCCAAACATCATCAGACAGCCCATCGCCGAGAGCATTCGATCGATTTACCGCCTCGAACTCATTGGCAGCTTCTGGTCGGAGGCTCCATCCAATTCGAATCTGGGTGCTCAGCAATATCAACACGGCCTCGCGAGTTTTACATCCGATCTTCACATCACCCTGACCTTCCGTGATGGATCGGACCCAATCTCTATGGTGCGCACACCTGGAACGGGGCGGATTGCCGAATGGAACTTAACAACTCCTCCATTAAATCGACTCGTGGTCGAGGATCTGCATGCTGACGACGGACGTGACATCGAGAGCATCTCGGTTCGCGCCAACTTTGAGGGGCCCGGACTTTCATCTCGTTTCTGGCTGAACCTCAACAACAACAGGCTTGCCGAGGACGATCTTTCCCTCGGAGCCGAGACATCACCGAACGGTGGGCAGACGTGGTACCCCATGCTGGGGCCGGACAATCTACGCCGGCAGTTGATCCTGAGCATCACCCCCTGACCACACCTTGTGCGGTCACAAGGGCTCTTCGGCGAGAAGATACGGACTCGTCTTGGAGTTGGAGACATACAACGTATGCATGTCCTGCCATCCCTGCCGCTCGTCTCAGCAGTCGTTGCCGCGCCGCCCAGCACGAATACCGGCGATTCGGACGTTCAGGATGCCGGAGCCGGCATCTTGGGCTATAGGCCATCAATCCGACAACCGGCCTGCCCGACTACCTCGTGCAGTTGAACCTCGATCCTGAGGACGTCAACCCGCTGCGGCCCGCGCATCGATCAACACGGCCATCGCCGTGAGGTTCGCGGCAAAAGCGATGAAAACATCCATATCTTCTCGCCATGCCCTTCATCGCGGGCTACTTTTCAGGGTGGAATTGCTTACCGATCTGTTGATCGGCCCTTTTGCGGACGACCGATGTGACCCGACGCTTTGTCAGAACATGGTCCTTGCTCGCCGCCTTCAGCTCGGCCGTGGCGGCATTCGCCCAGGCGGATGATCCTTCGGTCGCTCGACGCTGGAACGACCTTCTGCTGGAATCGATTCGCAACGATTACGCACGGCCGGTCGTGCATGCTCGGAATCTCTTCCATATCTCGGCGGCGATGTGGGATGCGTGGGCGATCTTCGAGGAAGGGCCGCGACCCTGGCTCCATGAGAACGAGTTCGTCGCGGTCCGCGATGTGGAGGCGGCTCGGTCCGAAGCCATCTCGTACGCCACCTACCAATTGCTCAGGCATCGCTTTCGGGGTTCGCCGGGCTGGAAGGAGATGGAACCGGCGTACCGGGGTCTGATGCTCGAACTCGGATTCGACCCCGATGACGACGCGACGCGAGGTGATGCGCCGTCCGCGATCGGGAACCGGATCGCGATCGAATACATCTTCTTCGGATTGACCGACGGCGCCAACGAAGTCGACGACTACGAGAATCAGTGGTATCTGCCGGTGAACGAGCCGCTCGTACCGCTGGAGCCTGGCACTCAGGGGATCCTCGAACCGAATCGATGGCAACCGCTCGCCCTGGACTACTTCGTCGACCAGTCCGGCAACATCGAGATTGGAGGCTATCCGGAGTTCCTCGGCCCAGAGTGGGGCCATGTCCGTCCGTTCTCGCTCACCCCATCTCAACGAATTGACCATGAGCGAGACGGTGACGCGTATCCGGTGTTCCTCGACCCCGGGGCTCCGCCCACCATCGGCTCCGACGACGAGGGACTCTTTCTCGAGAGCTTCGAACAGGTTCTCTACTGGTCGGCGCATCTCGATGCCTCGGATGGGGTGATGATCGACGTCAGTCCGAATTCGATTGGCAACGCCACGATTCCGACCGATCCAGAAGACTTCGCCGCCTTTTACGATCGTTTCGAAGGAGGGGATGCCGGGATTGGTTACCAGAGCAATCCCGTGACCGGCGAGCCGTATCCGGTGCAGATGGTGCCGCGAGGTGACTATGCCCGAGTGCTGGCCGAGTTCTGGTCTGATGGGCCGGACAGCGAGACCCCACCCGGACACTGGTTCGTGCTGCTGAACCAAGTGGGCGATGCGATTGGACCGGAGAAGCGGATCGGTGGCACGGGTCCCGTCGTCGAAGCGCTCGAATGGGACGTCAAGAGTTACTTCTCGCTCGGTGGCGGCATGCACGACGCGGCGATCTCCGCCTGGAGCGCCAAGGGATGGTACGACTTCATCCGACCAATCTCCGCGATTCGATGGATGGCCGAGAACGGGCAGCGAACGGATCCGGATCTCCCCAGTTTCCATGTCCACGGGTTACAACTCCTTCCGGGTCTGGTGGAGATGCTCACCGAGGATTCGACCGCTCCCGGCGAGCGACATGAACACCTCGGGGGCGAGGACGGCATCAACCTCGGAAAGATCGCGGCGCGATGCTGGAAGGGCCCCGACTACATCTTCGATCCGGCGACGTCGACGGCGGGGTGCGGTTGGATTCTGGTCGAGAACTGGTGGCCATATCAACGACCGACTTTCGTGAGTCCGAACTTCGCCGGATACGTCTCAGGTCATTCGACGTTCAGTCGGGCCGCAGCCGAGATTCTCACCGCGCTCACGGGATCCCCTTGGTTTCCCGAGGGACTCGGAGAGTTCGAAGCATCGAGAAACGAATTCTTGGTCTTCGAGAACGGGCCGACCATGAACATTCGACTGCAATGGGCCTCATACTTCGACGCCAGTGATCAGTGCTCGCTCAGCAGGATCTGGGGCGGTATTCACCCGCCCTGCGACGATCTTCCCGGCCGACTCATGGGCTCGATCATCGGACCGCAGGCCTGGTCTCTGGCCAACGAATTTTTTGGAGAGCCAATCGGCTCCTGCCCCGAGGATCTCGACGGAAACGGCACGGTCGGCGGCGGAGACGTCGGGATCATGCTCGCCGACTGGGGTTGTGCCGGCGACTGCGATGCAGATCTCAACGACGACGGTCTGGTGAACGGCGGGGACCTCGGGCTTCTCATTGCCGCATGGAACACCGACTGCTGAACCGTCGGACTCCGGAGGACGGATGTTCAGGTGATGATCAGATGCTGATCTCGGAGAGTCGATTGCATCGTGCAAACCCGGCGACCATGGTGAGCACGGCTCGACCCCGGACTTTGCGGCCGTCGAACGGACAGTTTCGAGCCTTCGATTCGAACGAGTCCGCGTTGATCGTCCATTCGAGTTCTGGGTCGATCACCGTGACGTCGCCGGGGCCGCCGACGGTCAACGACCCGAGCCCCTCGTTCTCGAGGTCGAGGAGTCGCGCGGGTTCGATGGACATCATCGCAATGAGGCGGGGCCAGTCAACGGCCCCGGACTTGACCAGGGCCTCCGCGTAGAGCGGAAGTGCGGTCTCCACTCCGATGACGCCGAGCGGCGCTTCTTCGAAGGGCCGTGACTTCTCCGCCACGGAATGAGGTGCATGGTCGGTGGCGAGCACGGTGATGATGCCGTCGGCGACGCCTTGCAAGAGGGCGCGTCGATCCGACTCCTCGCGGAGCGGGGGGTTCATCTTTGCATTTGTGTCGAAGCCCTCGCAGGCGGCGTCGGTCAACAGGAGGTGGTGGGGGGACACTTCGCCGGTGGCGGGAACCCCTGCGTCGCGAGCGGCCTTGAGGATCTCCACGGATCCGCCGCTTGAGAGATGTTGTGCGTGGTATCTGGCACCGATCGATCGATCCAGACGAAGATCGCGTTCGAGCATCAGTTCCTCGGCGACTCTAGGCCAGCCGACAAGTCCCAGTCTGGCGCTCATGACTCCTTCGTGCATCTGGGCGCCTCGGGTGAGCGTCGGCTCCTGGCAGTGCTGCATGAAGGCTGTTCCAAGGGAGGCGCAGATCTGCAACACCTTCCGCATGAGGTCCGCATCCGCGATGCCGTCGCCGTCGTCGGTGAATGCCGCGGCACCCGCGATGTGCATCGCGTGCATCGGAGCGAGTGCTTCGCCCTTCCGCCCGAGGGTCGCCGCCGCCGCCACCAGGACCCGACAGGACGCCGCTTCCTTCGCCTTCATCGTGACCCAGTCGACCATGTCCGGGGTATCCAACGTCGGATTGGTGTTTGGCATGCAGCACAGGGTGGTGAAGCCACCGGAGACCGCAGCGCGAGTGCCGGTCTCGATCGTCTCCTTCGCGCCTTGTCCGGGTTCGCGAAGATGAACATGGGGGTCGATCAGGCCAGGGCACACGAGAAGCCCGCCCACGTCGACACGCTCTGCGTCGCCGGCGTCGATCCGGCCGGGACCGGTCTCGATCCCGGCGATTCTCCCGTCTCGAATGAGGACGTCGGCGGTCGCATCGAAACCGCTTCGCGGATCGAGCACGCGTCCGCCGGTCAAGAGCATCGATTTTGATCGATGAGTCATTGGTCGTTCACTTTCGCAGGGTTGCTCACGGGGGGGACTTCATCCACGATGCAGTCCTCGGGCGTGGGGGGTGCATACGGCGCTTCGAGACCGCCGCCCTGGATCCAGACGCCGTCGGCATAGATCACGATTTGGGTCGAAGGGGCGTCCACGGCGGCAATCGCGTCAGCGTCGGCGCCGGCATCCTCGAGAAGATGTCGTCGTTGCTCGATGGAGAGCGTCTTGAGCACCGGCGTTCCATGGACCACGGATCGCCTGCCGCGAGCATTTCGAGGGACGAAGAAACCGTAGTCTTTGAAGCGGACGAGTACGGAGTCGCCGAGGTCGTCCTGAACTCGCATCCAGCACCCCTTCGTCGCACAGACTTCGCCGACCCAACCTTCGAGCACTACCTCGTCACCGCTCCACGCCTCCAGTTCCGTGACTGGGACCGTGACGGGATCGACGGTGCGGGCGTCGCCGTAGGCGTGCCAGCCTTCCTTCAGCGCCTGATGCGTGGCATGACCGCCGCTGCAACCTGACCCGGCGGTCATCGCCACGAGCGAGATGAGAATGCTGGCGGATACGAAACGGGGTCGATACATCAGGAAGCTCCGAGAGTGCGGGCTCGCATCATATCGAGCGCAACGAAGACGCCCGCCCCGCTGGTTGCGGGACGGGCGTCGTATTTCGTCACTGGAAGCGAATTCGCCTCCGAGTGATCAGCCGGCCTGGCCGCTGAAGGGGCAAGCGCCCGAACCGGAACCGCAAGCGTCGTCGCTGGAGACGGCGCCGGGGGCGGCAGCGTCGGAGCAGCTCGAAGCGGAACCGC
>CALFOM010000013.1 GCA_937919685.1 uncultured Phycisphaera sp. | reverse complement strand
ACCTCACGAGTGGGTGCACACGTCGTTCCTCTATGGAGGCAGCCTGGCGGCGTTCGAGGAAGGCCTGCGGAAGTCTCGCATTTTCGGCGTGGATCCCGCAGACTTCATGGAGGGCGGATCGAGCTACCCGGGCTATATCAGATATCGAACAACCATCCGGAATGCGATCCATTCCAAGGAACCCCGCTGGTTCTCGGCTTTGGCGGAGGAAGAAGGGCTCGACTACATCGTGGTGCGGGTGGAGAACTCGGAATCCTGGGCCGAGAATTCGCCGGTGTACGAGAATTCTTCATACCGCATCTACGACCTCCGTTCCGAGGCGGCGACTCCACCGCTCGAACCCCCCAATTGAGTCGGAACTGATCCAGTTGGCCGTGACGGTGATCCGTCGTGGAGATGATCGCCCGTGCTCTGTTTCGCTTCGGCTTCACGGACGGTGGGTCTGGCCCTTCACGAGGCGGAGCCTCTCTTCGGCGGCATCGTGGCCGACCTGTCGCGTCGTGCATCAGGGTGAGTGATTTGTTGCCGACCCTGGCCATCCGGGCACGACCTTGCGGTATCGATCTGCGATGCCGCTGATCGTCCGCTGCAACCCGCAGGTCGATCCAACAAGTCGTTGATCTTCGACGCCGGAGGTTCAGGTGAGCGTGCGGGACCTGCGTCAGTGGAGATGGCGACGTCGGACTCGATGGCTGGGGGACGCTGGGCGCAGGAAAGAGCAGGAAAAATCTCCGATTATCGGGCATAAACGTCTGGTTCGATTCACGTCAGCCAAAAAAAGGGAAAAGGCAATTGACCTGAGAAGTTCTTGAGGCATGCTTCATGCGTCCTGCTTGTCGCGGGATGGACATGGAAAATTCGGAAAAGGGAAAACAAAAATGAATGCCAGACTTCTAGCCGTCGCTATCGCGGCGTCGCTTTCCAGTGCTGTGGTGGCCGACACCATCCTTCTAGATATTCCAGATGGGATTGATTCGGACATCATCTGGACGAGTGGTGGTGGGGCTAAATCACCTTTCGTAGGCATCTCATCACAGAACCTTAACTTTTGGGATTCCGGATACGGGACTCCCGGAGTCGTTTATGCCTGGGATCTTCCAAATCTCACCAACGCAACCGGGATTCTCGATCTGACGGCGATCGATCCTTCAACGAGAATGCTCTCGTCGGTGACATTCGATCTTTCGGGATATCTCACCGAAGAGAGCAATTCGATGGTTCGCGTGTACGCAGACAATGAGATGATCTTCGAAGATGACTTCTCTTTCGCCGGTGCTGACGGACTCGAGACGATCTCCCTCAGTTTCGCGGCCGCTTCGAACGTCCGGATCGAGTTGGACAACACGTCTCCATGGGCTTGGACCGGACTGGACAACATCCTGGTCGGCAGCATGGCGGGCGGAGTAATCCTCGCCAGCGACGTTTTCAATTCGGGGGCCAACGTCGATACGCTGCTTTTCGGTTCCCTGCTGGCTATCGACTCGGGTGACCTCTTGCTGGCTGCGGCGGCAGCCGCGGTTTCGATACTCAGCTTGCTGCTTTTCTCCCACCACTGGCTGGCCAGGGGCTTCGACGAAGCTTCGGCCCCTTCCGTGGGTTCCGGGTCGGGCGCCTACGATCTCGCCCTGATGGCGATCGTCGCCTTCACCGTGATCGCCGGGCTGAGCGCAGTCGGCGCGCTCCTGGTCGCGGCCCTGATGGTCGTGCCGGCAGCGACGG
>CALFOM010000012.1 GCA_937919685.1 uncultured Phycisphaera sp. | reverse complement strand
CCGGCGCTCGCGCTCGCGATCGCCGGACTCCTGTATCTGTTTTCCGACTCATCGGAGGATTGGAAGAGAGACGTGCAGTTGGCGACCAGCAGGCTTCTGGATGGAACCGACTCCCCCCGTGGGAATGGCGATTCCGGGGCTGGATTCAGTCTCGAACCCATGGCGAGGGCTGCCATCGATGATCTTCGACAACCTCGGAGCATCCAATCGATCGAGGTGCGTGATGATCATCTTGGTGAGTCGGCGATCGCGACGGTGGTCGGGGCCGACGGGCGACGGGTCGTACTCGGATGGGCGGAGCGTCCGCCTCGACTCCGGGATGTCCGTCGAGATCCCTGGGATATCGAGGATTCCACGGAGTTTGAGTCTGGAAGCGATTCATGACCGCGGTGTGGCTGAACGGAATCCTCGGGAAGGTCGACGATACCCGCGTCTCGGCCTTTGATGCTGGGTTTCAACATGCCGTGGGTCTCTTCGAGACGATGATGGCTCGTGGTCCTCGGATCGTCCATCTGAATCAGCATCTCGATCGACTCGAAGTGTCATTGCGGGAGACTCGGCTCAGTGATCGGCTGAAGTCGGGTCCGCTCGCGGAGGCGATTCACGCGACGGTCGCCGCCGCAGATCTGGAAATCGCGAGAGTCCGGCTGACGATCACCGGCGGGGATCTCAATCTTCTGCACGGCGGCGGCGATGGACACGAGCCCACGATCCTCATCGTCGCACAGCCGGCCACGGCATATCCCGCGGAGCTCTACGAAAAGGGCATCCGGGCCACCGTAGCGGATGCCCGAGCGAATCCGCTCGATCCCTTCGCGGCTCACAAGACGCTCGCCTATTGGCCCCGGCTTGCCGAACTGCAATCCGCTGCCGCCAAGAATGCGAGTGAAGCCCTTTGGTTCACGGTCTCAAACCACCTGGCGGGTGGCTGTGTCAGCAACGTCATCCTCGTGAAGGACGGGGATTTCATCACCCCGATTGTTCGTGGCGAAGAGCCGGAGGGCGGGCTTTCATCTCCGGTGCTTCCCGGAGTTGTGCGAGCCGAGGTACTCGGCTGGGCTGCGGGCGAGGGCCGGCTGGTCCAACGCAAAATGATCGATATCAACGCGGTTCTCGAGGCCGACGAAGTTCTGCTCACCAATTCGAGTTGGGGTGTCCTGCCGGTCGTCGGCGTGGAACGCGAGCAGATCGGTGAGGGAGTCCCTGGTCCGGTGGCGTCGAGCCTTCGAGCTTGGTGGCTCGCGGAGTGATCAGCGATCCGGTCCGATCCGGATTCAGGATCGGGGTGGAATCACACGGACATTTTCGCGGCTTGGCTCCGCCGGCGCGGCGGTTTTCGACCGGCCCGGGCGGCGGCCGATGATCAGGCTCACCAATGCGGCGGCGATTCCAAAGGCGGCCAAGGTCACCAGTAGGAAGAGGCCGATCAGGAGAATCGGCACCGCGAGAAGGATGGCAACGAACCCGGCCAGGAACCGACTCCACGGCCCACCACGGTCGATTCGACGCCATCCGTCACCCATCTGCTGTCCGACGTTGATCACGCGGACGAAGGGGGTTCGGTCGAATGGACTGGGGCGTTCCATGGACATCATTCTACGACGCGAATCGCAGGTGGGGTCGGAGATTCCCACTTGGGACGGTTGCCATTCCGTGGATCGGGCGCCGATCAAGACCTCCCGAAGGGATTCACGGTGGTTCTGCGTCTAACATGGCCGCATCGTCCTTAAGGATGGAGTGATGATGGCTGAGAAGATCGATCACGCGAAATCGAAGGCCGGCAAGACCGGCAGGAAGTCCGCCGCCGTCGGGAAGAAGCCTGATGACGCGGCTGATTTCGTCCACCTTCATCTCCACAGCGAGTACTCGCTGCTCGATGGTGGAAACCGGATCAAGCGGCTCGTCAAGCGGGTGAAGGAACTCGGAATGACCGCGGTCGCGGTCACCGACCATGGAAATCTCCACGCCGCGTTCGAATTCCACGCGGCAGCCCGCGCGGAAGGAATCAAGCCCATTCTTGGGATCGAGGCGTACGTCGCGCCGGACCGCGACGGTCGGCCGGGAGATCGACGCGATCGGACTCGAACCGGTGTGGCGGACGGCGGATTCCACCTCGTGCTGCTGGCGCTCGACATCGGGGGATGGCGGAACCTGATGAAACTCAGTTCCGACGCCTATCTCAACGGCTTCTACTACAAGCCGCGCATGGACAAGACCACGCTCGCGGAATGGGGCGACGGGCTGGTCGCCATCAACGGACATCTCGGTTCCTCGGTCGCATTCCATCTCACCAACTTCGTCCGGACCAACGATCAGGGCCACTGGGATCTCGCGATCGCCGAGGCGCGATGGCATGCGGAGACGTTCGCTCCGGGCGAGGACGGCGAGCCTCGCTTCTTCATCGAGCTGCAGCGGCACGTTCCCGAGCAAGAACGGATCAACCCGCTCCTGAAGAAACTGGCCGCGGAACTCGAACTTCCTTTGGTAATCGACAACGACGCTCACTTCCTGAAGGCTGAGGATCACGACGATCACGACACGCTCTGCTGCATCAGCATGGGCAAGACCAAGGACGACCCGGATCGACTCCGGTATCCGGAGCAGATCTACGTCAAGGATGCGGCGGAGATGAAGCAGCTCTTCCCCGAGCCGGACGAGCAGGAGGCGCTTCGGAACACGGTTCGAATCGCCGATCGGTGCAACGTGGATCTCTCCGAGGGCGACAACCATGCGCCGGTGGTCGAGGTGGTGCATCCTGGTGAGCCCCCTCGATACGACGGGGGCGATCTGACGGAGTGGTTCAAGCGATACTGCTCCCGGTTCGAACTTCGACCGTTCGACGAGCAGTCCGCCGACGCCGCCGATGCGGACAAACTCAAGGACGGTTGCGATCGTGCGTTGAGGGATCTTTGTGAGGCGGGACTGATCTGGCGTTACGGACCCGATGGTGTCACCGACGAGATCCGAGCGAGGCTCGAGCGAGAACTGCAAGTACTCGCGGACAAACTCATCTCCGCCTACTTCCTGATCGTCTGGGACTTCGTGAACTGGGCTCGTCAACGCGGAATTCCCTCGAACGCCCGTGGTTCCGGTGTCGGGACGATGGTCGGATACGTGCTCGGACTCTCCAATGCGTGCCCCGTCCACTATGGCCTGCTCTTCGAGCGCTTCACCGATCCGGATCGGGCCGAGTATCCCGACATCGATATCGACATCTGCCAGAACGGACGAGGCGAGGTCATCAACTATGTCCGGCAGAAGTACGGGCATGTCGCGCAGATCATCACGTTCGGTCGATTGAAGGCGAAGGCCGCGATCAAGGACGTCGCTCGCGTGATGGGATTCACACCGTCCGAAGGACAGCAACTCGCCAATCTGGTTCCGGCGGAACTCAACATCACCATCGACGACGCGCTGCAGAAGGAGCCGGAGCTTCGAGCGGCCTGTGACGGCGACCCCCGCGTGCAGCGGGTGATCAACGCGGCGAGGGCGCTGGAGAACCATGCCCGGCATGCGGGTGTTCATGCCGCCGGCGTCATTATGGCGACGCGTCCACTCGATGACATCGTTCCGCTCTGCAAGACATCGGGAAGCGATGACGTCGTCACCCAATGGGATGGGCCGACGTGCGAACGCATCGGTCTGCTCAAGATGGATTTTCTGGGACTGCGGACGCTTTCGACGATCGAGCGGGCTCGCCAGTTGATCCTTGCGTCGATTCCGGAAGAGAGCATCTGGTCCGCGGTTGGACAAGCGATGCCGGGGATTGGAACCGCAGCCTCGCGAACCGCAATCCATCCGCTCGATCTAGAACGCGTGCCGTTGGATGATCAGCGGGTGCTTGAATTGTTCCGCCGTGGCGACACCAGTGGTGTTTTTCAGTTCGAGTCCGGTGGCATGCGGAAACTGCTCACCGAGATGCAGCCTGACCGACTCGAGGATCTGATTGCGGCCAACGCGCTCTTTAGACCGGGGCCGATGGACCTCATCCCCGACTACAACGCTCGGAAGCACGGTCAGCAGCAGGTGCCATCCGTCCACGAAATAGTCGACCGTTACACCGCCGAAACCTACGGCATCATGGTGTATCAGGAGCAGGTCATGCAGGTCCTGCATGGTCTCGGCGGCATTCCGCTCCGCACCGCGTACACGGTCATCAAGGCGATCTCGAAGAAGAAGATCAGCGTGATCGACTCCGCCCGTGCCGAGTTCGTGGCGGGTTCCGCGAAGCAGGGGGTCGAATCCCGACAGGCTGAGGAACTCTTCGACCTGATCCTGAAGTTCGCCGGTTATGGATTCAACAAGAGCCATTCCACGGGATACGCGATCGTCGCCTATCAAACCGCGTACTTGAAGACGTACTTCCCCAACCAGTACATGGCGGCGGTACTGACCTTCGAGAGTCAGGCGAAGAAGGTCGAGGACTGGTCGATCTATCTTGAAGACTGTCTCCGGGTTCCGTTCCCCGATTCGACCTCGGAAAAACCGAATGTCGGCGTGAAAGTTCGGCCGCCCGACGTGAACTTCTCCGGCGAGGACTTCAACGTGGTCTTTGACGCTGGCGAGCGTCCGTCCAACTGCAGTGGACATGTGCGGTTCGGTCTTCAAGCAATCAAGGGGATCGCGAAGGATGGGATCGCCTCCATTGTCGAGTCGCGGGAGGCGGACGGGCCTTACGAATCCCTGCATGAATTCTGCGAGCGAATCGATCACGGCCGAGTCAATCAGAAGGCGATCGAATCGTTGGTCCGCGCCGGCGCCTTCGACTCGGTGCACGGCGAAGATGCGCGAGCGGCGATGCTTGTGGCGGTGCCCGACGCTTTCAAGGCCGGAAAATCACTCGCCGCGGACCGCTCCGCCGGTCAGAACATGCTCTTCGGCGGCGGTGACGATGAAGCAGGCGAGACCGGGGTGAAGACGCCGCGGTTGCCACTGCCGGAAGTGAAGCCTTGGGATCAGATGACTAGGCTCGCAGAGGAGAAGGAGACGCTTGGATTCCACGTCTCCGGCCATCCGCTCGACGGCATCGTGAACATCATCGCCGAGTTCTGCAACGTGGTGAGCACCGGGCTCGGGGATCTTCCAAACGAAAGCCCGGTGGTGTTCGCTGGAGTGATCAACCGGGTCCGTCCGGTGATCACTCGGAACGGATCCAAAATGGCCATGACCACGCTTTCGGACAAGCATGGAACGGTCGAGGGCGTGGTGTTCAGCGAGGCGTTCGCACGGTATGCGGAGGAGATCCAGGTCGATCGCACCGTCGTGCTTGTGGGCCAGGTCGAGACGGGGCGCGGCGAGCCGCAGATCGTCGTCGACCAGATCATCCCAATCGACCGGGTCTCAAGCTTGCTGTCGACGAAGATCGAGATTCTCTTCGACCAGACCAAAGACGACGAGAGCGAAGAGATGTTCCGACGGCGGATGGAGTTCGTCTCCGGGCAGTTGAAGCAGGCGGCGGGGAGCGTTCAGGCGCTCTCGGGTCGTCCGGTCGAGACGGTCGTTCATCTGCGTCTTGCGAACGGGCACCATGTTGTGCTCGCGTCGCCCGGAATTCGCGTGGTTCCCGATGATGCACTGGTTGCCCGTCTCCGAGATGCCGGCGCCGACGGCGTTCGGATCCGCGGCGGTTTCGTTCCTCCCCGCAAAGAGAATCGCCGTCGAAAATTCGCAAAAACGAGTTCCTCGGAAGATTGACGTCGAGTCGGCGGTTCGATGTGCGCCTTGGGTTCAGGGCATGAGCCGCGAGGTCGTCCAGGCTCCATTGCCGTCGGCGAGGTAGATCACTCGATCGTGCAGGCGATGAGGATGTCCGGCCCAGAACTCAAATCGCGACGGGATCAATCGGTAGCCCCCCCAATGTGACGGTCGGGTCGGTGTCCGGCCGTCGGTATGCTCGGCATCGACCGCGGCGCGGCGGGCCTCGAGAGCGGCACGATCCTTGATCGGGCGAGATTGGTCACTCGCGATCGCATTCAGCCGGCTCTCCAGAGCGCGGCTGTCAAAGTACGCGTCGCTCTCGGCGTCCGAGGTCGGCTCGATGACGCCTTCGATTCGGACCTGACGCTCCAGGCTGTCCCAGTGAAAAAGCAGTGATGCCGCGGGATTCGTGGCGAGATCCTCGGCCTTACGACTCTGTCGGTTTGTGAAGAAAACGAAGCCGCGGGAATCGAATTGTTTCAAGAGCACGATGCGGGCGGTGGGTCGTCCTTCGCCGTTCGCAGTAGCGATCGTCATCGCGTTGGGGTTCGGTAGACCAGCGTTCCGTTCGGCGTGGTGGAACCAGTCGTCGAAGACAGCGATTGGATCGGCGGGGGGATGGTCGAAATTCATGGGCGGGTTCTCATCGAGGTGGCGTGGCATCATGGCTGATCAGCGGGGTTTGGGTCGCCGTCAGGCATCTCTTCGTCGATCGGGGCCCGCCGGAGTCGGCCCGTTGCGTCGAGCAGATCGGACATGTCGATCTGCTCGACATCTTCGAGGCGAATCTCGTCGAGATGCCCCGCATCCAGAATGGAATTCGTGGGTCCGGCTGGCGAGGATGGCGGCGGAGTGGGGTCGGCGGCCTGTTTCGGCGGATTCTCGGGCGGTGCCGAAGACGGTGCGTTGAGGGATTCAAGGTCGAGCAGGTCATTATCGAGATTGAAGAGTCGGAGCCAGTGGTCGACCTGTCGCCGATCTGCGGGATGAATTCCGGCGGGTCGCCGTGCGGTACGAACGCCGGACCGAGATTTCGCGTGGTGGTCTTCTACCAGAGAGGCCAGAAAAAACTCCGAACTCAGAACCGTGGCGCGGCGACGTCTGGCGTGCTGCGCGATCTCCCGGTCGGTGGTGACGACAGTGAGTTGTCGGGGCGCTGAAGACCTTCGAACCAGACGGATGATGAGTTCGTCCGCGGTTGTTCCGGCACCGGCGAAGCGAACGTGGACTCTTCCGCCGCTGACTTGATGAGGCTTGGGTACCCCGTCGCAGATGAGGAGAACCTCGCCTCGATCAAATCGACTCCCCTCCAGCAGGGAAGCGAGTTCCTCGAGATCGATCCCCGCCAGTTCGGGTGGAAGGACGCCGACGACATGAAGAACGTTGTAGGCATCGACCAGGGTGGGCAAGAGCTTGATCCGTAGGAGCGTCAGTGAGCCCCCCACATTAGTCGTGGATTCCCTCGGAAAACTCGCTTGAACTCATGAATCTCGGAGACGAGTGGGTCGACTTTGAGAATCCGGTCCCCTTCTGGCAGCAAGCGCTTGCAGTTTAGGCACTTACGTGCATTCTGAGTGTCGCCCCAGGCGGCTGGGAATCGGGTTTTGGCAAGATTGGGGCTCGATATGGGCCATCCAGACTCGGCCTTCCTCGTGTTTCAATCGGCTTCAGCCCTTGCGGTGAATCCGGGGATTGGGTGTAATGCTGCGTTCCCCAACAAGAAATACCGCATTTCGCGGTCCGGAGCAGCGACGGTTATGGCGATTCGAATCAAGGCTCGCGGTGGCGAGAGTGCGGAGCAGATGCTCCGCCGTTTCAAAAAGCTCTGTGAAAAGGAAGGCCTCACGAAGGACGTGAAGAAGCGTCAATACTTCGAGAAGCCGTCCGAGCGGAACCGACGAGAAGCCCGAAAGCTGGTTGCTCGAGTGGCTCGCGTGGACATACCTCCTCGCTGACACGTCACAAGTAATCCTCGGCGATTGGCGGTCAAGGACGTGATACGCCGATGACTTCCTCGAAGTGCACCTGTTCGATCCGATGGGTCGATGGGGGTGGTTGCCGTCAGGTTGACGGTGCGGGATTTTGTTCTCTCTTCAAATGAGGTCAATGAGGTCAATGCGGTCAATGCGGTCAAGGAATCTCGACCTTGCCATTCGTCGTTTGAACGACGCCATGACGATGCATGACGATGGATGACGTTGGATGATGATGACATGCGGAGGGTCGCAAGGACCTTTTCGCCCTCGACTTCCACCCCTCGAACAATAGAGCGGTGATCACTCAAGGACCCCTTCTCAGATGAACACGCTGATTCAGACTGGATTCACCGTCGCGGATTTGCCGAGCATTGCGGAAGCACCGGCTTGGTTCCTCGCTCCATTTGGCGCGATCGTGGCCTTGATCGCGGCGTACTTCTTCTATCGCTCGGTGATGAGCCATCCCGAGGGCGACCCCGAGATGATCCGAATCGCCAAGGCGGTGCGAGACGGAGCGGGTGCCTACCTCGGCCGACAGAATCGGATCGTGACCGGCGTGTTCGTCGGACTTCTGATTATCCTCGCCTTGATGGCGGCGGGTGGCCTGCAGGCCTTCTGGACCGTCGGTGGCGTCGCAGTCGCCGGCCTGCTCTCGGGCTTGTGCGGGTTCTTCGGCATGAAGACCGCGACCAATGCCTCGGCCCGAACAACCGCCGCGGCGAAGGAGTCGTTGAACAAGGGGCTCACCGTGGCCTTCCGGGCCGGTGCAGTCATGGGTCTCTGCGTCACCGGTTTCGCCCTCCTGGACATCTCACTCTGGTTCTTCATCTTCTACGTCGTCCTCGGTGACTCGTTCGCCGGTGGCCTCGTCGACATCACCACCATCACCTTGAGTTTCGCCATGGGTGCATCGCTTCAGGCGTTGTTCGCTCGAGTTGGTGGCGGCATCTTTACCAAGGCTGCGGATGTCGGTGCCGACCTCGTGGGCAAGGTTGAAGCGGGTATCCCCGAAGACGACGCTCGAAATCCTGCAACCATCGCGGACAACGTCGGTGACAACGTCGGTGACGTTGCCGGCATGGGCGCCGACCTCTACGAGTCGTACTACGGATCAGTGCTCGCAGCCATGGCGCTCGCCGCAGCCGCCTCGGTCCAGCTTGCACTTGGTGACGCGAACGCGCTTCGCCTGGTCACCGTCCCGCCCGCGCTTGCGGGCCTCGGTATTCTGGCTTCAATCCTCGCCATCTTCGTGGTTCGCACGAAGGAAGACGCCACGCTTGCTCAACTCTTGAAGAGCCTTCATGGTGGTGTCTGGGCGAGTTCTGCCCTCATCGTGATCGGTTCGGCTGGTTTGCTTTGGTTTGCACTCGGCAGCGAAGAAATGGCCTTGGCTGGACTCGTCTGGTGGCGTCTCTGGATTGCGATCGTGGTCGGTCTGATCTCCGGGCTCGTGATCGCTTGGGGTACCGAGCGTTACACGTCCTACGAGCACGCTCCCACGCAGCGAATTGCCGAGCAGTCCCAGATGGGTCCTGCCACCGTGATTATCGCTGGTATCGCTGAAGGCATGAAATCGACCTGGATCCCGCTGATCACCGTGGTGATCGCAATCCTTGTCTCGTTCGTCGCCGCCGGCGGTGGCGATACATTCCTGTTGGGTGTGCTCGGTGTCGGCATCGCCGCCGTCGGCATGCTCTCGACGCTGGGTATCACGCTGGCGACCGATGCGTACGGTCCGATCGCGGACAACGCCGGCGGCAATGCCCAAATGACCCACCAGGAAGAATATGTCCGCGATCGAACCGACATGCTCGACTCGCTCGGGAACACCACCGCGGCGACCGGCAAGGGCTTTGCGATCGGCTCGGCGGCCCTCACGGCCCTCGCCTTGCTCGCGGCGTACGTCATCACGGTGAAGACCCAACTCGGCATCGTGAATTCCACGCCGGAGCAGGTACAGGCTGAGACGTATGTCTACGAAGGCCACGGCGTCTTCGCGATCGACGGCGATCCTTCCGCGGAATCAACCGCTCCACTCGGAGCATTGCTTCTCGCCTCACGGGATGGCAACGAGATCTACGACGGCTTCAACGATGGCACGTGGAACATGAAGAACGCCAAGCCAATGGGAGATGGCACGTTCTTCTCGATGGATGTCGACAACAAATCGTACTTCTTCGAGATCGTTCCGACGACTCGGGCAACCATTCCCCAGCTACTCCAGTTCTACGACGTCACAATCATGAACCCCAAGGTGCTTGCGGGCCTGTTCCTCGGTGTGATGCTGGTATTCCTCTTCTGTGCGATGACCATGAATGCGGTGGGACGCGCGGCCTTCGCGATGATCGACGAGTGCCGTCGGCAGTTCGCGATCATGAGGACTGGATTCAAGAAGAACGGCATGAGCGATGAGGACATCGCCGATCCGCTCAAGTGGCCCTACCAGGTCGAAGTCGACGGGAAGGAATATCCCGATTACGCGTCTTGCGTCGACATCTCGACCGCCAGTGCTCAGAAGGAAATGGTCATTCCGTCCCTCATGGCGGTCGCGGTGCCCATCGTGGTGGGTCTCATCCTCGGCGTCGCCGGTGTGATGGGTCTACTCGCCGGAACGCTGGTCTGCGGTTTCGCGGTCGCGATCTTCATGGCCAACGCTGGTGGTGCGTGGGACAACGCCAAGAAGTACATCGAGACCGGCAAGTTTGGTGGCAAGGGTTCGGACGCTCACAAGGCGGGTGTGGTCGGTGACACCGTCGGCGATCCCTTCAAGGACACCTCAGGACCTGCGTTGAACATCCTGATCAAGTTGGTCAGTGTCGTTTCGGTCGTGTTCGCGGCCCTCATTGTGAAGGTCGGGCCGAACATCTCCGACCTGATTGGTCTTTGATCAATTGACACGAACCAGATCCAACAGTGATCCGGAAAAGGTCCGGGCGTTCACCATCGAGTGCGCCCGGACCTGTTCCGATATGAAATGCTCGGACGTCCGGGTGCTTGATGTCCGTGGACTGAGCCAGGTTTCGGACTACATCGTGGTCGCCAGCGGGACCAGTGGGCGACAAATGAAGGCGGTCGCCCAGTCGCTTGAGGACATCGGCAAGGAAGGCGGCGATCCGCCGTACCGCACGAATCGCGATTCGGGCGGGACTTGGGTGGTCGTCGACTTCGTCGATGTCGTGGTACATCTCTTCGAGCCCGAGCAACGTTTCTACTACGACATCGAAACGCTCTGGAAAACCGGCGCGAGGATCGAATGGGCTCGGCCCGGCGACCCGGCCGCGGAGTCAGCCACGGATTCGTCCACGGACGATGACGGTTGAACGTACGGCGAGCCGCGTGACGGGTGTCCACTCGACGATGGACTGAATTTCGAGGATGATCGGCGGCACCGATGGCACCTGTTTCGGACGGGTGACAAGGGTTGGATTCTCGTCGAAAAATCGCTCAAGGAGTTCCGTCGCCATGCTCCAGATGTCATTCGTCAATCACGGTTTCGCTCGGGCCATTTCTGGTGTTTGGCTGATTCTCGCCTTCCTGACTTGCCCGGTCACGACGGCCGACGCCGATCTCGCTGATGAACTCTTCGGTGCTTGGTCATGCTCGATGCCCGGCCCAGGAGGCGACATCTTTTTGCAGCTTGATGTTCTTCCGTCCGGTGACGCGGAGTCTCCGCCGGAAGTGATGATCACCGCGCCGAATCTCGGTCTCTTTGATCGACTCGCGGACAAGATCAGAATCGAAGGGGATTCCCTCGTTTTTGAGATGTCGGCGACCGGAATGACTGGGCGAGTCGAAGTTCGGTCGGGTGAGCCACCACGCGGTGGATTTCAATTCATCAAAGGGCCTTCTTCTCTGACGGCACTGCCGCCAGTCGAATTCGACCTTCAGCGGCGCCCCGACGTTCGGGCGACGGCTGGCGCTGTCCAGCATGAGGGCAAAGTGTCGCTTCCCGCCGGAAACCTCTTGGGGATCACGATCGTGCTGGCGGAGCACGAGGGGCAGGCCACGGCGATCATCGACATTCCCGCACAGGGCGTGAGGGCCTTGCAGATGTTTCCTGCAGAAACGGAAGTAGAAGGTGCCACGGCGTGGCGACTTCCTATTCCGGGCTCCGCAACCTTACTCTTGATTCCCGACGGTGATACGTATCGCGGAACCTTCTTTCAAGGCCCGCTTAAGCTGGACACCTCCTTCGAGCGTGCCGAGCTTGGCACGGCAAAGGGCAGCGATCGGCCGCAAAATCCACTCCCACCGTTTCCCTATGAAACTCGCGAAGTGAAGATTCCAACGCGGCCAGGCCATGAACTCAGTGGGACGCTCTTCCTCCCCACGGTCCCCACGAACGCCTTAGCACCTGCGACGGTGCTCGCGACCGGGAGCGGCCCTCAGAACCGTGACGAGGA
>CALFOM010000011.1 GCA_937919685.1 uncultured Phycisphaera sp. | reverse complement strand
TGGCCGACAGATGAACTGCGATGAACTGCGATGACCTGAGATGAACTGAGATGAACTGCGATGACCTGAGATGAGGCCACATCCGGGAGTTGATGCTCCTACTGCTGCTCAGTCTACGCCGCCCGAGGGCTTCGAACAAACGCTGGAATGCAACAATTTCTGGTTCGCGGCGTCCATCCGGGGTGATCCCGGAAATCTCGAAGATGGTGATCTTTGCTCGAACCCCGGATCAGGGGGCCTTCGGGTCGGTGTCGGTCCCAGTGGCAGGATTGATCAGGCCGAAACGTCGGTCTCGGGCGTCGAAGTCCGTGAAGGCTCGGTGAAGGTCCGAGATCTCGAACGCCGGCCAGAGGACGTCGGTCACCACCAGTTCCGCATAACTGATCTGCCACAGCAGAAAGTTCGAGATCCGCATTTCGCCCGCGGTCCGAAGGAGCAGATCCGGATCGGGAAGGCCCGCAGTGTCGAGTCGCCTCGTGACCATCGCTTCGTCGATGTCTTGGGGGTCCAGGCGGCCTGCGGCGGCATCTTCAGCCATCGATCTCGCGGCGTCGGTGAGTTCGGCGCGGCTTCCATAATTGAGGGCGAGCGAGAGGGTCATCCCGCCACAGTTTCGGGTGGCTTCCTCGCAGGCGTCCGATTCCTCCAGCACCTCTGCGGGAAGACCTTGGCGACGACCGATCCGGCGGAATCGAATGTCGTTGTCCACCATGCGGCTTCGCTGCGTGACGAGATGCTCCTTGCAAAGCGCCATCAAGAAATCGACCTCCTCTGGCGGACGCTTCCAGTTCTCGCTGCTGAAGGAGTAGAGCGTGAGGGCCTCAAGCCCGAGGCGTGCGCATTCCATGGTCACCAGGTCGACGGTCTTGGCACCCTGGCGATGGCCCGCGATTCGGGGTAATCCCTGTGCCTGTGCCCAGCGTCCGTTGCCATCCATGATCACCGCGAGGTGGCGGGGCAGGGTGTGCGGAGGAGGTTGAGGCGAGGAGTGGTTCATCGTTGGTCGAAGCGGCGCGGATCAGGAGGCGACGAGCACTTCGGACCGCTCGGGACCGATACCGACGATTTCGATCGGGACCCCGACGAACGATTCGACGCGGTCGAGATAGGCTCGGGCGGCATCCGGAAGGGAATCGCGATCCGTGGGTCGATCCTTCGGATCCTCCCAGCCGGACATGGTCTCATAGACCGGTTCCACGGCCTCGAGATCGAAGGCGTCGGCGGAAAAGCGATCGGTGACCGTTCCATCGGGAAGTCGATATCCGGTGCAGAGTCTCACTTCGTCGAGTCCGCCCAGCACGTCGAACAGCGTGCACGCGATGCCGGTGACGCCGCAGACCATGGCGGTGTACCGGACGGCCACGAGATCCAGCCAGCCGCATCGACGCGGTCGCCCGGTCGTGGTGCCAAACTCGCGGCCTTTCTCGCGGATTCGATCGCCAACGGCGTTGTCGAGCTCGGTGGGGAAGGGGCCGCCGCCGACCCGTGTCGAGTAGGCCTTCATGATTCCCAGGACACGGTCGATGTTGCCGAGTGGGACGCCGGTTCCGGCAGGAATGCCGAGGGTGGAGCAGTTCGAACTGGTCACGAAGGGATAGGTGCCGTGATCCACGTCGAGCAGGCACGCGTTGGCGCCCTCAAAGAGGATGCGCTGATCAGCGGCGAGGGCATCGTGTAGGAGCCAGGTGGTATCGCAGATATGCGGGGACAGTCGTTCGCCGAGGGCAAGCGCGTGGTCAAACATTGCTTTCGCATCGACCCGAGCGTCGTCGATCGGCACGCCAAGCGATCGGAGTTGTGCTTCGCGCAGCGGGCAGATGAGGTCGAGTTTCTGTTCCAAAACCTGCGGTCGCAGCAGGTCGTTCACGCGGATTGCGGTTGATCGCTGGACCTTGTCCGCGTATGCGGGCCCGATGCCCCGCCGGGTCGTCCCGATCGCGCCGGAGGCGGAGCGGCCTGCGAGGAACTCTTCCAACGCGCCGTCGAGGGTCTGGTGATAGGGCATCACGACATGAGCGCGGCTAGAGATTCGCAGATTGTCTCCGACCTCGATATCGCGGGCTCGGAGTCCGTCGATCTCCTCTAAGAGTTTCGCCGGATCGATGACGACACCGTTGGCCACGACACAGGTGCAACCCGGAAACAGGATGCCCGAGGGGACAAGGTGCAGTGCGTACCGTTCCTCGCCCACCACGACGGTATGGCCCGCATTGGCTCCACCGTTGTAGCGGACGATGTAGTCATGATCGCTCGCGAGAAGATCGACGAGTTTGCCCTTGCCTTCGTCGCCCCATTGAAGGCCCACCACAGCGGTATGTCGGGGGGCGGCGGATGGCATCGAATCGCTGATGGACATGGAGACTCCGAGGAGGGGAAAGCGGCATTCTACGAGAGCCGCGGATGGGCGTGGCGGCTTGAAGGGGCTGATCCGCATTCGGAAATCAACCTTCAGTGGAGGCCTTGAGCGTCCGATGATCCACGGTCGGATCCGGTTCAGCGGGCATCCGGCAACCGCGGAGGTACCTCGATGAGTGAAGCCAGAGTCATTCGGATCATGTGCCCCAACCTCGGCTGCCAGCGAATTCTCGCGGTCCCGAGCCATGCTCGAGGCAAATTGGTGCGGTGTCGATCATGTACGACGAATATCCGGATTCCGGTGATGAGGGATCCCGCGATTCCCCGCAACCTTGGTCTCAAGGACGAATCGGCGATTGACGCGGCCTGACCGCCGTCAAGTTTTCGTGGGTTGATTCCCGCGGCAGGTCAAAACCTCACCCTCGAGGCGAATACAATCGCGGGGTGCCGACTCCCCCCATCCAACTTTCGCAATATGACGACGGTCCCAGCCTCGCCGCCGCCACCCGCATCGTTGACGGATCGAGCCCGGATGCCCTCTACGCCCATGTTCCCTTCTGCCGGCATAAATGCCACTACTGCGATTTTTACTCGTTGGTGGATCAGCGCGATCGAACCGAACCTTTCGCCGATCGGTTCGAGCTCGAGGCCGAGACGATTCGCGGTTCGATCGACGCCTCGAAGATTCGTACCGCCTTTGTCGGGGGCGGGACGCCGACGCTTTTGGAACCTCCATTGCTCGCTCGGGTCCTGGCAGCGATCCGAGCGATCCCGGAAGAGACGCTCGATGAGTTCACGGTCGAAGCAAATCCGGAGACGGTGAGCGAGGCCATCGCCGCGACGTTGGTCGCGGGGGGGGTCGATCGAGTCAGTCTTGGTTGCCAGAGTTTTCAGCCCGATCTGCTGAAGGCCCTTGAGCGTTGGCACGATCCGAGTTGCGTTCCGATCGCCGTCCAACGGCTGCGCGACGCTGGAATAGGTCGCATCAGTCTCGATCTGATCTTCGGTATCCCAGGATCGACCATCGACGACTGGGATCGTGATCTGGATGCCGTACTCGCGCTCGAACCCGACCATCTCTCGTGCTACGGTTTGGTCTTCGAACCCGGAACGCCTCTGGCTGAGAAGCAGCGGTTGGGACGCGTCGACGCGATCGACGATTCGATCGAGTCGGCGATGTACGACCGCACCCGCGATCGTCTGGCCGCCGAAGGATTCGAACATTACGAGATCAGCAACTGGGCTCGGCCGGGTGAGGAATGCCTCCACAATCTGGTCTATTGGCAAGAAGGCGACTGGCTGGCGATCGGACCAGCCGCCGCCGGGAATCTTGGAGGCATTCGATATCGGAATCTGCCGAGACTGGACGATTGGCTCGACGGAACGGGGCTTTCTCCGGTCGTCAACGTCGACCAACCCTCCGCCGTCGTGGCGAGTGGAGAACGATTGATGCTCGGTCTTCGGCTTCGCCGCGGGATCGATCGGGCGGTTTTGGACGGGCTGGTCACTGGTCATGCGGAGCGTCAGGCGGCTGTGGAAAGGCACCTCCAACGCGGAAATCTCGTCTGGCACGAGAATCGGCTCCGCATTGCGGATCGATCGATCATGCTTGCTGACGACATTCTCAGCGACCTACTCTGAACTGCCGCCCTGATTCTTGAAGAACCGGCTTTCTGGCGCCTCCGGAGAGACCCAAAGCGACGGGCCTTCGGGCC
>CALFOM010000010.1 GCA_937919685.1 uncultured Phycisphaera sp. | reverse complement strand
CGCCTCCCTCAGATCGGGCGGGTCGCTCGGACCGCGTACTCCGCCGAGATCGCTCCCAACACGGCGAGCAACGTTGACACAAAGAGCGCCAGGATCAACTTCACGGAGCGCGATATCCCGACGGGCTTCCCTTCTAGGCTCGGTCCCTCGAGAAGGATCCCATCCGCGATACGCCCGAGGCTCGACTTGGCGGCATGGAGCTCGATAGACCGCTTCGTCAAGACCTGATCGCATGACCCAGTCCGACGAGTTGATTGGCAAAGGTCTTTTGACATACCATCACCCTCCTCCATGACATTGAAAAAGCCATCTATGGGTCCCCGCGTCCAACCGGACGGATGCACCTTGAGTTGGCAAGTCACGGCCTTCTTCACCGGTACCATTTTCTTCCTGCAGTTCCTTCCAACCGACCTCATTTCGGTAGCACTTGGAAGCAACCTATTGAAGATCGCTCTCTGGGCGGGAATGCTCGGAACAAGCATCTTCCTTCTCGCGGCGAGATTTAGAAATCACGGATTGAGAGTTGATGCGCCGGTGGCCTTCGGCGCCATTCTGCTGCTCGCCCTGTGGGCCATCCTTCGAACCGCGGTTGATTTCCCCGTCTACAGCTATCGCCAGACCCTTTCGCTCGTGGTTCTCTGTCCGCTGGCCGCCCTACTCGGAAGCCAGGTCGCCAGCAACAAGAGATCCTTTCTCTTGACGCTCTGGGGGCTTTGTTGCGTCTACTTTCTGGCAACGTGCATCACCTATGCCTCCGGTGGGCTGCCAGTACTTCCCAGTGGGTTCCATGTTGTCTTCGATCCATGGCCTTGGGAGGACGCGTGGTACCAGAACACGACTCTGTTCATGGGTATCTTCGCCGCCATCAGCTGGTTCTATCTTGGCCCGTGCCAGCGGCGCATGACGGCAAACATCGCCATAAGCGCTGCCGGCTTGATTGCCATTCAGTTCCTGCCACATCTCGCCGGGCGTGCCGCAATCCTTGGCGTACTGACCGCGGCGGGATTCTGCTTCGTCGCATCGATCTTTCTCTTTCATAGATCCTCGAATGCGCCACGAAGACTGCGCTACTGGGCTCATCGAACATGGCGACCCACGGTTTTTCTCGCGATGTTCCTTCTGGCGTTGTCCGACCCACTCGGTGTTCCCCGCTCCTCGAACTCTGCAGGAAACACACTGATCGCTCGGAGGTCGCTGAATCTCAGCGACGAATTCAACGCTTCCCTTGACTCGTCGGATGAAGCGTCGGATGAAGCGTCATACAAAGGCAGCTTTCGAGTCCGACTCTTCAAGACCGCCGTGAGCGAGTGGACGGCGAATCCCTCCAACTTCATCATTGGAAGCGGGCCTCAGACGTTTCCCCAGGCCTTTGGAAGGAATACCGAGGGCTGGTATCCCCATAATTTTTTTCTTGAGTCATTGTGCGAATACGGTTTGATTGGAGGCGCTCTCATACTCGGCCCCTTCGCCGTTTTCTTCCGCCGAGTGTTTGGATGGCTCGACCACGACCGAACCTCAACCGTGAGCCCGACCCCGGGCGGAATCGTGATCGCAATCTTGTTCGGTACCGTTGCCTCGTTCACTGGATCACTCTCGTCGGTCTGGATGCTGGTGTTCGTGATCTTCGCCGCCATGC
>CALFOM010000009.1 GCA_937919685.1 uncultured Phycisphaera sp. | reverse complement strand
CCGCGGCAACACCTGCGGCAACACCTGCGGCCACACCTGCGGCAACACCTGCGGCCACACCTGCGGCCACACCTGCGGCACCGCCTGAGGCAACCGAACCATCTGCCACGACGACGCCTGCAACGACACCAACCGGCGGTTGAGTTTCGATTGTCGGGCCTTGTCCACACGAGAGCCAAAGTATGATTCGATCGATGACCGGTTTCGGCGCTGCCCACAGAGAAGTTGATGGTGCCCGGTATTCCGTCGAAGTTCGATCAGTGAACAACAAGTTCCTGAAAGCCACGGTTCGACTTCCCGACGCTCTTTCGTCGTTGGAGACCGAGATCGAGACCGCCGTGGCTCGAAAACTTCATCGAGGAAGCGTGATCGTCACGGTTCGCTGGGTCGCCGGTGGCGCTTCTTTGGCGGCTCGAATCGATACCTCTGCGGCACGAGCGTCGATCGAACAATTGCTCGAAGAGATGCCCGAAGAGATTCGAAGCCGCTGCACCGTGGATCTCGCGACACTTCTTTCCGTCCCCGGAATCATCTGCGGCGACGACTCCCAGGCATTCGTTGAAACGGCTCGGCCGATTCTTGTCTCACTGCTCGGCGAGGCGTGCGATCGTCTCATCGAGATGCGGACTCGAGAAGGCGGAAACCTATTCGTTGAGCTCGAGTCGTTCGGGACTCGAATGCGGGAGCGGCTCGAATCGGTCGCCTCCCGGGCTCCGCGGGTCGTCGAGTTGTATCGAGACCGTCTGCACCAGCGTGTGGAATCGCTCTTGAAGGAAGTCGGCGCGAGTCTGGATGAGAGTGATCTCGTGCGCGAGGTTGCCGTCTTCGCGGAACGTAGCGACATCGCCGAGGAGATTACGCGTCTCAGCGGGCATCTCGAACAGTTCTTTGATCTTCTCGGAGGACGCGACGACGAGCCGGTCGGGCGGACCCTTGACTTTCTCACGCAGGAGATGCTTCGTGAAGCAAACACCATCTCGAGTAAGTCGGCTGACGCCGACATCACTCGAGCCGTGGTGGAAGTGAAGGGGCTGATCGATCGGATCAAGGAACAGGCGGCGAACGTCGAGTGACCGAGGAGGAAGGCGTCTCTGAGACTGACGGAAGCGAGTCGTTGAACGACGGCACCGCGGTTGGCCTCCCGAATACCTCCGGAGATCGATCGCGATTCGACCCCGGGGAATTACGCCGCGTGATTGCGGCCTTCCCTCTGACCGGCGTCCGCGAGATTCGAGAATTTCCCGCGGGATCCCGGCAGGCTCCGAAGGTGCGAATCGTCGCCAACGAAGGTAATTTTCTGCTCAAGCGTCGAATGGCGCGGCCTGACCTGGTCGCACGGGCGACCTTCAATCATCAATTGCAACTCCATCTTGAGGCGCACGGCGTGCCTGTGGCGAGGCTCGTGGGAACGACCGACGACAACAAGTCGATGTTGCTCGAGAACGGTCAGGTCTACGAGATGTTCCATTGGGTCGAAGGACGGCGAATGGTGAAAGCGGCGCAAGAAGCCGTCAATGCCGGTCGAATACTTGGCCGGATCCATCTCGCGGCGAGACGACTTGATTGGACGGAACCGCCACCGTCGCCGGGGTTCCACGCGGCCGCCCATGTCAATTCGGCATTTGAGCGGTTGGAGGCCGCGATCTTGGGCGCAGATCCCGACGTGGATCGTTCCTCGCTCTGTGAGGTGGTCTCGCGACTCGCCGAGCGGTGTCGAGGCGCTGCGGAGCGGGTCGAAGCGGCGGGATGGGCCGCGCTGCCGGCGCAACCAATCCATGGAGACTGGCATCCCGGGAACGTCCTCTTTACGCCGGAGAAACCGACGCGGCGTCGACCGGGCGCCGTCCGCGCTGTGATCGATTTCGATGCGTCACGGGTGGAACCGAGATTGGTTGACGTCGCGAATGGACTGCTTCACTTCGGGATGCGAAGTGACCGGGCCGTCTCGCCGGCGGCGTGGCCGACCTCGCTGTCGCCCCGCCGGGTGCGGGCGTTCGTCGAGGGTTGGAAGGCCGTACTTCATGATCCGATCGCCGAGGAAGGCGAGGTGCTTCCCGCCCTGATGATCGAATGTCTGATCGCGGAGAGCGTTGTACCGATCGCTCGAACCGGGAGCTTTGCCACTGTTCCGGGTTTTCCATTTCTCGAGATGGTGGCGAAGAAAGCGGAGTGGATCGATTCGGTTTCGTCGGAGATCTCCGGGTTGCTGGATGCCTGACCGGTATCCGACGGTCCGTCGGTGCTTCAAGGTGGCTTCTCGATCCTCTCGGGGATATCGTGGGAACAATGGGAACCAGACCGCCATCATCCGTCGCCATGCTTGCAATATTGGCTCTCGGGGCCACGACGTTGCTGTGGGCACCTGTCGCCACAGCGCAGGTGCGAGTGGACGACAACCCCCTAATCGGCGACAGGGTGAAAAAGGTTCAGGGTCTCGGTGCCGGTCGATCGATCGATGAAATCGATGAAATCGATGTGAAGTCGATTCTTGGCAGCGTGATTCCCTCGCTGGTGGTCGCCAAGGTGGAGCAACTCGGGAGCGGTTCCTTCGAGGAACGCGAGCTCGCCACCGTATCGCTGCGGTCCATGCCGGTGGCCGACGAGGTTCTCATGGCAGTGCTTGAAAAGGGGGGGCTGGATGAGGAGCAGCGGAATCGCATGCTTGGTGTGCTTCGCTGGCGTGTCCTGCATCGCCCACGGGGAGCGGTCGGTATTCGAATGGAGCCGGCGGCGAGCGGTATTCGCGGCGTCCTGGTCACGGAGGTCATCAAGGATCTTCCCGCGGAACGGGTGCTGCGGGTCGGCGATGTGATTCTCGAAATCAATAGGGCCGCACTCGCCACGAGCAGTGATCTCATCTCAAAGGTGCAGCGCCTTCAACCCGGCGATCAGATCCGAATGAAAGTGCTCCGACCGGTCCCTGCGGACACCCCGGACGCGCCCGGGATCATCCGGCTTGATCGGGACCGTGCCTTTCAGGAAGTCGACGTGGAGTTTCCGCTCGGTTCGTATGAGAAGCTCGGAAATGATCCAACGTCTTCGGCGCTGGGCAATCCTGAGACCATGCGCCGACGCGCGAGGGTCGAGGAGATTTGGGCCAGATGGGGCACCGACGCGACGACTGTGGCGGTCGCGCTGCCGCTGGTCGAGCCGGAGAATTCTCCAGACGCCTCCAGCCGCCCGTGAAATTCGAGGATCTCGGCCGTCGCTGGTTCGGCGTTCGTGGTGCTGCCGAGTTCGGGTCAGCTATTCCCGCCTACAGGGGGTTGTGGAAGTGCGTGTTCTGCACCGGGACCACAGCTTCGAGGACGTGCTCGAGAACTTCGGCCGGGGAGCCCATCGCGGAGACTTCCGTGACAAGTTTCGCGGGGTAGTACTGGAGGACCGGACTGGTCTCTCGATCGTAGACCTCGAATCGCCTTCTGATGACCCGCTCGTCGGCGTCATCGAGGCGGTTCTCCTTGATGGCCCGTTTCTTCATGCGCTGGATCATCGCGTCGAGGTCGGGGCACACGAGATGAATGATCGAGAGGACGTCGAGGTACGGCGCCAGTGCTTCGGCCTGTCCGAGGTTTCTTGGGATGCCGTCGAGGACGAGGAGATCGACCTTGGGTTTGAAAAGGCTCAAGACCGTCTGGGCATGCATGTTCTGACGCCACATCTCGATGGTGAGCTCGTCGGGGACGAGTTCGCCTCGGGAGGAGAAGTCGAGAAACTTGGCGCCAAGATCGCTGGTGGTATCCAGAGAGCGGAAGACATCACCACAGGCAAGATGGAAGAACCCCGGGATCTGGCCGAGAATCTTGCCTTGAGTCCCCTTTCCGGCTCCAGGGGCGCCGAAAAGAAGAACGGTCTTGTATCGATCAGGCATCGTGTGGTTCTTGCCTCCATCAACGGTGGGGTGAGTTCTGCCCGCGGAGTATCGGACAAATTCCAGCCCGGCGAAAGTCGATTCCGCAGGAACTCGTCTCTACTTTAAGGGTTATCTCGACGCTTCATCCACCAGGCCCCGTCCGATCTGGCGAACGAGGGCGTAGACCGCTAGGGTCAAGCCCCCTCACGAGGTCGTGGAGGCGGGCGTGGCTTCGCCGCGACGCAAACAGGAGCAGTTCATGAACGGCATCACATCGACATGGAAGTGGAGATCGCCCTCGGGGCGTGATCCCGGCTCGCCATCCTCGCAGCCGAATCTTGCCGATCGGGTGCTTGAAGGACGTTCGATCAAGGATCCCGTGGCCTTCCTCGACTCGAGCTACGGAAGGATTGCGCCGCCGGAGGGTCTGGCTGGAGCGGTCGAGGCTGGAGAGAGGCTCGCCAGAGCCATCGAGGAGGGAAGCCGGATCGTCATCCATGGTGATTACGACTTCGATGGCATCGCTGCTTCGGCGATTCTTCAGCGGTCGCTTCGGCTCATGGCACCGTCGAGTTCGATCGAAGTGGTGCTGCCGAATCGTTACGAGGACGGTTACGGGCTCTCCGTCAACGGTTTGAAGCGAATTCGAGCCGAAGGCGCCGACCTGGTGATCGCGGTCGATTGCGGCATCACGGCGATCGATGCCATTCGGGCTGCTGCGGAAGATGGACTCGAGGTGATGGTGCTCGATCACCATCGTTTTGTTCGTGACGAACAAGGCGAGATCGTCCTCCCGCCGGCGAGTGTCGTGGTACATCCGGGCCTGCCAGTCACTGGCGTCGAGCAGGTTGGCACCGACCACCTCTGCGGCGCCGCCGTTGCCTTCAAGGTCGTCTGGGCGACTGCCCGTTCGCACTTCCGAACGGAACGGGTTCCCTCGGTGATGAAGCAGGAGCTGGTCGAGGCAACCATCCTTGCGGGGTTGGGAACGATTGCCGACGTGATGCCGCTGGTGGAGGAGAATCGAGCGCTGGCGGCGCTGGCCCTCCGAGGATTGCCCGGCTCGAAGATCCCCGGACTTCGAGCGTTGCTCCTGGAGTCCGGTCACGGTCCCGACGATGGGCCGGTTCACGAAGAGGTCATTCAATTTCAACTGGCACCACGGATCAACGCGCTCGGTCGCTTCGGCTCCCCGATGCCTGCGGTCGAGTTGCTCACTTCGGTGGACTCGGGGCCGGAAGGCGTTCGGGCGTCGATGGCGCTCGCTCGAGAGATCACGTCGATCAATCTCCAACGGCGGACCGCGGAACGGGCGATCGTGGAGGAAGCGATCACGCGGGCCGAGGCCGAAGGACAGACGGCCGATGATCATCCGGTCATTGTGCTCGCGGATCCGGGATGGAAACGGGGATTGGTTGGTCCCGCCTGCGCGAAATTGGTGGACCGATTCGCCCGGCCGGTCATCCTCTTCGAGGCCTGCCCCGATGGCATCGCCCGTGGTTCCGCCCGGAGCGTCCCGGGATATTCGATTCACGCCGGACTGGAAGCCGCATCGGAGTTTCTCCAGTCGTACGGTGGGCATGCCGCGGCCGCCGGGTGTTCCGTCGAGCTCGAACGGCTCGATCAACTTCGAGCCGCCCTGGTCCGGCACGCGAGCCTTGAGATCGCGAGCGAGGACCTCACCTCGGTGATCGAGATCGATTGTCGTGCGGTGATGTCCGAGATCGACGAAGTCCGGGATATCGAGGTGGTGAGAGGCCTTGCACCGTTCGGGCCAGGTCACCCTCGGCCGACGGTCTTGATCGAAACGGTGCGGCCGATCGAATCGAAATGGGTCGGGGCCGATCAAGGCACGTTGCAACTTCGATTCGCGGGCGAGGGTGCCCGAACCGTCAAGGCGGTCTGGTTCGGTGCCGGGCGGCATCGTGCCGCAGTGGAGAAAGCACTCAAGGGCGGCCCGCTCGATGTGGTGGCGACTCCCGATCTCAACCGATGGCAGGGCCGGGTCGAACCCAATCTGATGATCCAGGATCTTCGTGCGTCCGAGTGAGCGGCTGACCGGATTCCAGACTTCGCAGACTCAGCCCCACCCATCTGGATGGGGGCCGGTTCAGAAGACGAGGTCGCCGCCGGGCGAGAATTCAGGACACAATTGACCCGCGAGATCAGCGGCGGCGAGGGCCGTCGCGGAGGTGATCTCGATTCGGCCGTTCACGGTTCCGTCGTCGTTTCGGGCAATTTTCAATCCGGCAGATTCCATCCAACGAGCCGCTCGCTCGGTCTGAAGACGACCGCTGCTCTCCGCGGAATCGCCGCCGTCGGCGTTCTTGATGGGGGCGAATTCCTCGACGCGGTCGGTTTCGTAGACGAGGCCTTTCTTGACGAACTCGAGGGCGTCGAAGACGAACATCTCGAACTTGGTTCCGTTGGGCTCGGTGGGAACAACGGTCTCGCGGTTCTCCGGATTCCAGAACGGCACCTTCTTGCGGGCATGATGGAACGGCATCGAGGTCTCGCTTTTCTCCGAGGTGACTCGACCGATGAAGTCCACCGCAAGGACGTGGATGGCGATCGATCCCGCGATGAATCGCAGAGACCCGTCTTCGGTAGTTGCGTTCGCATGTTCCGTCGGAAGATCGCTGTATTCGATCACCTGCGTGCGACCTGCGACGCTGCAAAAGACGCCGACCTTCTCGCCCGCTGCGATCTTCGGCACCATTTTGCTCGACATCTCTCCCGAACTCGCCGGGTGGGTCGCGTGCAACCCGATGAAGAGCGGGTCGATGGCATGAACCGTGGGGTTGTCCACTTGGAAGTAGGAGAGATGCCTGACACCACGGCTCGCGGCGTGGTCGAGGGCTCCACTGCGCGCCAATGCCCGAAGCGAGCCGCCGTGGCCGTCCGGGCTGACCGCGATGACGCCAGGTGCCTCCAGAAGAATTCGACCATGGTCGTCCACCGCCGGCATCACCCCTTGCGGAAAGAGAAGCAATGACGCTGGATTCCGGCCGAAATGGTTGTTGTCCTTGAAGAACGCCCGGGTCGCGGCGTCGTTGAGCGGGCTGGTCATGAGATACCAGGGCGTCTCGATCTCGTAACGCTCGTCGATCGCGTTCAGTTGTTCCGCGAACACACGGAACAGTGGTTTGCCGGTGATCGGAGTCGAGGGGAACGTCCCCTTGGGGCCGTTCCAACCCAGACGCGTTCCCTGACCGCCAGCAACCGTGAAAGCCGCGATTTCGCCCCGACGGATCATCGCTTCACCGGCCGCTCGGAAGCCATCCTCGCCCTCGGGATGCCGAGGTATCACGGGCGCGGGTTGCAGGTCTTCGGGAATGCTGCCGGCCGAGGCACCCACGGAGGTGAGGGTTGCGATTTCCGCGAAGTCGATCGACTCAACCTGCGTGACGAATGATTCGAGATCGCTCGTACCCACCGACTCGAGACCGTCGGTGAGATGAGCCTGGCCGTGCCTCTCGAGAGTCGCGACGGCGGTATCGAGGCGTTCGGTGATCGACTCGGTTCGCATCAGTGATTAATCCAGCCCGTTGGTTGAGGAATCGAAGGACAGAACGTGTCTTAGTGTTCGGTCGAGCCTGGATCCTGGGGCTGGGTCCAACCTTCCAAATCGTGCCGAACGATCTTGCCAGTTTCCAAATAGATCACCTGTTCGCAGACGTTCGTGCAGTGGTCGGCGATCCGCTCGAGAGACTTCGTGACCGCGAGGATGCGGAAGGCGCCGTCGACCTCGAGTACTCCGTCGGTGAGGCGCTGTTGAGCGTCCAGCAGGATTTCCTGCTTGAACCGATCGACGGTGTCGTCGAAATCCAGCACCCGTCGGGCAAGGATCGGATCGTTCTTGCTCAAGGCCCGATTTGCATCCCGGATCATGCCGAGGACGCTGTTGGCCATCACGCGGAACGTGTCGGGAAGATTGCTGGTCTTGCGCAGGGGATCGAGTGTGGCCTCCGCGATCGTGACCGCGCAGTCTCCGATCCGCTCGAACTCGTTGTTCACCTTGACGATCGTGAGGACCGATCGGATCGAGTGCGAATTGGTCTGGCCGAGCGCGAGTAGCGGAATGCACTGCTTCTCGATTTCGACGTCGATCTCATCCACGATCAACTCGATCTGGAGCACTTCCCTGGCTTGCTCGAGATCATGATCGAAGTAGCAATCGACGGCGTGGGTGGCCTGTTCAAGGACACGGGCTCCCTGCTTCGTGATCTGGTCACGAAGAATCTGAAGCTGCGATTGAAAATCTTCGGTCTGTTTGTTCACCAATGGGCCTCGTTCATTGGGAGTATACGCCTCTGGCGGGAGTATGCCGGATAGCATTCCGACATGATCGAACTTGGTGTCAACATCGACCACGTCGCGACCGTCCGGGAGGCCCGGGCGACCTGGGAACCGGACCCGGTCTGGGCTGCCGTGGAGGCGCATCTGGGCGGCGCTGCGGGGATCACCATTCATCTCAGAGAAGATCGTCGTCATATACAGGATGCCGACGTTCATCGATTGAAGGAACTTGTTCAGATCAAACTCAACCTGGAGATGGCGGCCACGGACGAGATGATCGGGATTGCCTCCGAGATACAGCCGCAGATCGTCATGTTGGTGCCTGAAGGACGGGATGAGATCACCACCGAGGGTGGGCTCGACGTTGATGGCACCCGGAGGCGGATGTCCGAAGTCGTCAAGCGGCTGACCGACGCGGGGATTCCGGTGTCGGCGTTCATCGATCCGGACTGTCGTCAGGTCGCCGCGGCCGCGGAATGCGGTTTCGCGGTCTGTGAGGTGCATACTGGCCCATACGCACACGCCTTCCACGCACATGGCCGATCCGCAGAGATGCCGGAGGTCGCGTCGCGACTCGCGGAGGTGGCGCGGGCTGGACAGGCCATCATCGAGGCGGGGATGGGATTCAACGCCGGCCATGCGCTGAATTTCGCGAATGTTCAGCCCGTCGCAGCCCTCCCCGGGGTTCGAGAGCTCCACATCGGTCACTCGATCGTGAGTCGCTCGATCTTCATCGGGATGCGGCAGGCGGTTCGAGAGATGAGGAGCCTGATCATCGAGGCCGGTCGATCTTGACGACGGCCTTCCCAGGCCTTCCAAGCCTTGACTTTCGATTCTGGGATTCTGGAATTCTGGGTTTCATTCCGATTCGAGTGGGACGATTCGATGACTTGTCGGTTCTCCTCCGGGAGCGGGGGCCGCTGGTAGGATCGCCCGCTCGCAGGATGCGATCCCGGAGATCTCTGAATGACTCATTTTCAGCCCACGGCGCTTGCGGGCGCTCATACCGCGCTGGTCACGCCTTTTAGCCGTGATGGTTCCAGCGTCGATCTCCCCGCCCTCGAGGCCCAGATCCTCTTCCAGGCCTCCGGAGGGATCACCGGGGTGGTTCCCTGTGGCACGACGGGGGAGACGCCCACCCTCTCGGATGCCGAACGCCGGAGTGTGATCCAGACCACGGTGGCGACGGCCAATCCGCTCGGTGTCACGGTCATCGCGGGTGCCGGCTCCAACTCCACGGCCCATGCGATCGAACTGCAAGCTGAAGCCGAGGGCTTCGGCGCGGATGCATCACTGCAGGTCGTTCCCTACTACAACAAGCCTTCACAGGATGGGCTCTTCAGGCATTTTACGGCCATCGCCGACGCCGCTCGTATTCCGATCGTGCTGTACGACGTCCCGGGACGAACGGGTGTGGGTCTCTCCGTCGACACCGTGGTCCGCCTCGCGGCTCATCCTCGCATCATCGCGATCAAGGTCGCCAATGGCTCGCTGGGCTTCGTGGGGGACGTGGCGCAACGGTGCGATCTCGCGATCCTTTCGGGCGATGATCCGTTGACCCTACCGATGCAATCCCTCGGCGCGGTAGGCGCGGTCAGCGTGCTTGGGAACATTCTTCCCAGTGATGTAGCGCAGCAGGTCGCGGCCAGCAATCGCGGGGACTTCGCCGCGGCACGAGTCATCCACGAGCGTGTCTATTCGCTGGCGACCGGTCTGCTGTCGTTGGACGGCAATCCAGTACCGGTGAAGGCGGCGATGGCGATGCTCGGACGTGACAGTGGTGTGGTGCGACCGCCACTGGCCTGCGCTTCTGCGTCAGTTCGCGACCGATTGAAAGAACTGCTCGACGCCGTGGGGGTTCACGGGCCAGCAGGGGTTCATGATTCCGCCGGAGTCTCCGGAGCGGTGGGTTCCCGATGAGCGATGTCAGCGACGCCCGGTACGAACCGACCGGGCTTCCCTATCGGATGGCCGTCCTTTGCTACCTCTGGACGGAGGATGATCGGCTTCTGATGCTGCATCGGCGAAAGCACCCGAATCCGGGCCTGTACTCGCCGATCGGCGGGAAGGTGGAGATCTCAATGGGCGAGACGCCGCACGAGTGTGCTCGCCGGGAGATTCATGAAGAAGCTGGAATCGAAATCGCGGCTGAGGACATTCGACTCTTCGCGATGGTCGCGGAAAAGGCGTATCAGGGCGAGATGCACTGGCTGCTGTTCTGCTTCGAGGTCACCAGAAGGATCGATCCCGCGGAACTTCCCCGAAGTGAGTTCGACGAGGGGACGCTGGAGTGGGTTCCGGTCGATGAGATCGAGAATCTCGACATTCCGGAGACCGACCGCAAGGTCCTTTGGCCCGCCCTGAAACCTCGGCGGCATGACGGCGGATTCCTCATGATCGAGATCGACTGCGGCGGCGAGGAACTCGTCTGGAAAGTCGTCGAGGACACCGCTCGAAGGAGCGAGTAGACGCCTCAGCACCTCACCGCGGGGATGCGGATTCGCTTCAGCCGATACCAGCCACTGCGGCCGCCTCATCCGCGATCCGTTCGGCGGCTGCCTTGGTCGGGGCCTCAGCGATCAGGCGGATGATGGGCTCAGTGTTGCTCGGTCGTACGTGGACCCAGGAATCTCCGACATCGATCCGGACACCGTCCGAGCTGTTGATGTCCGCGCCCGCCCAGTGCTTTTTGATCTTCTTCAGAATGCCGCGCACGGCTTCCTTGCCGCCGACCAAGGAGAGGTCCCACTTTCGCTTGATCATCGCGTACTGAGGGAGGCCATCGACGATCGCCGACAGCGGCCGTCCGTCGGTGGCGAGCAGTTCAAGAATCAATGCCATGGACGAAATCGAGTCTCGGATGAAACAAACCTCCGGGATGATCACGCCGCCGTTGCCTTCTCCTCCGATCACGCCGCCATTCGATCGAATGCCATAGACCACATTGGCTTCACCCACGGCGGTCCGAACCACGCTGGCGCCTTCGAAGCTGGCGCAGACGTCGTCAATCATCCGACTCGTCGAGATGTTTGTCGCAACCGGACCGCCGCCTCGCCGCTGCATCATGCGGAGCGCCGCGAGTACCAGCGTCCATTCTTCGCCGATGTATCGCCCGTTCTCGTCGATGATCGCGAGGCGATCTGCATCCGGATCCTGCGCGAAGCCGACGGCCGCTCCTGCGTCCCTTTCGACCACCTTGGCGAGTCCGGTGAGGTTCGCCTCGGTGGGCTCCGGCGGGTGCGGGAAGATGCCGATGGGCTCGCCATGCAGATGGACCAGATCGCAGCCCAGTTCCTCGAGGAGTCGTCGCCCCGCCGGTCCTCCGGAGGCGGCGACCGAATCCAGAACAACTCGGAACCGCTTCGCGCGAATCTTCTCAACATCGACGATCGAGAGGACCTTGGCGACATGGTGGTCCACGGCATCATCCACGTGTCCGATCCGGCCGCATTCGGCGCCCTCCACTCGGTCCACCTGATTGGCTTGGAAGCGGCCGATAATCTTTGCGGATTCCCGTCCGCCCGGTGCGAGCCCGTCCGAATCAAGACACTTGATTCCATTCCATTCGATCGGGTTGTGACTCGCGGTCACGTTGATGCCCCCGTCGCAGTCGAGTTCTTTGATCATCACGCCGACGGTTGGCGTCGTCGTGATGCCGAGGAGCGTGACTTCGCATCCAACGGCCGCAAGACCGGCCGCGGCCGCTGACGCCAGACAGGAGCCCGAGCGGCGTCCGTCGAAACCGACCACGAGTCGCGGAGGTCGATCGGTGATCGATTCCCGTAGCAGCGAACCAAAAGCGCCGGCATAGCGTGCCGTGATTTCGGGAGTCATGGTCTGGCCGACAATGCCGCGGGCGCCGGAAATCGAGAGCATCAGAGGAGCATCGGACACGGGAACTCCAGAGGGGGGGGTATCAGGACTTCGGACTCTAGCGAGTTCCGATCGGTTCTTGGGGTTGATGCTCTATACTCGGACCATGTTCGAACTCGAAGTATCACAGCGTTTCTCGGCTGCTCATGCTGTGACCGTCGGAGGCGTCCCTGAGGAGTTGCATGGCCACGACTGGAGGGTCACGCTCACCATTCAGGGCTCCGAACTCGACCATGAGGATCTCCTCGTCGATTTTCACGCGGTGGAGACCTCACTCCGGACCGCCATCAGCCCTTTTGCCGGACGCACCATGAATGGCATACCGCCATTCGACAAGGTCCATCCCACGGCCGAACGATTGGCCGAATTCGTGGCCGGAGCCGTGCATGCGGAGATCCCGCAGGGCTGCCGGATCGCATCGGTCGCCGTCGAGGAGGCGCCTGGGTGCATCGCTCGGTGGTATCCAAATCGCTGATTCCATGCGTCAGAATCGACTTCAACGCGAAAGATGCGACAATCCAACCTGACTCGCAGAACCGTCCCCTCAACTGGAATCCGACGACGATGACCGAATCCGAAGTGAGCACGCAGAAGGTGATTTCCAGGGCGGGGAGCGGGGTTGCTGAGCCCGGCCCGATCGAACTCGATGACCCTGCTCGGTTTCTGAATCGCGATATCCAATGGCTCGAGTTCAACCGTCGAGTGCTCTTTCAGGCGATCGATCCGCGAACGCCCTTGCTCGAGCGGCTCCGTTTCCTCGCCATCACGGCTCGCAATCTCGACGAGTTTTTTATGAAGCGGATCGGTGGCCTGAAACGACGCCAGCAACTCGGACTCGGAGCTCAGCATCTCGAGAGGCTTCCGCCAGAACGACAACTTGAAGAACTGCGCGGCGTCGTGCTCGATCTGATGAAGTTACAGCGACTGTGTTTTCGAGACGACGTGCTTCCTGCGGTGGTCGAGGCGGGGATCGAACTGCTGGTATGGGATCAACTCACAGAAGATGAACGTGAAAACGCAAAGACTTGGTACCGGGCAAACATTTTTCCAATCCTCACGCCCTTGGCGGTCGATCCCGGGCATCGCTTTCCGTTCATTTCAAATCTCAGCGTTTCCATCGGTGTGATGTTGCGGCGGGCAGGGGAGTCGGAGGAGCTCTTTGCGAGAGTGAAGGTTCCGGAGGTCCCTTGCCGGCTCTACGACCTCGGCGACGGCCGTCGTTTCGTTTCCGTACTGGAACTCATCGAGCACAATCTCGATGGGCTCTTCCCCGGAATGGAGATCCTTAGGATCCTCCCGTTCCGAGTCACCAGAAACGCAGACGTGGAGGAGGAAAGCGAGGATGCCGAAGACCTCCTCGAGCACATCCAGCAGCAGTTGAGGGAGCGGCGATTCGCGCGGGTAGTCAGGCTTGAGGTCGCTTCCAATCCCGATCCCAGAGTTCTCAAGTTGATCCTCGACGAACTCGATATCGACGAGATCGATGTCTACGAGACCGATCAGCTGCTTGACTACGGAATTCTCGACGGAATCGCGGATCTGGACATTCCGGAGTTTCGGTTCCAGCCGTGGCGACCGGTGGTTCCACGTGGATTGGAAGGCGATTCCTCCGATCTTCTGGCCGCGATCCGAAGCGGTGACCTGATCGTTCATATGCCGTACGAGTCGTTCGACGCCACCGTCGAACGTTTCGTCGAGCAGGCGGCGGCGGATCCCCGAGTGCTCTGCATCAAGCAGACCTTGTACCGAACTTCGGGAGACAGTCCGTTCATTCCGTCACTCATCAAGGCCGCGGAGAGTGGAAAACAGGTCGCGGTGCTCGTCGAGCTCCGTGCGAGGTTCGACGAGGCCCGGAACATCCACTGGGCGGGCAAGCTCGAAGATGCCGGGGTTCACGTCGCCTACGGCGTGGTGGGATTGAAGACGCACACCAAGACGGTGCTCGTGGTTCGGCAGGAGGCGAGTGGGATCCGATGCTACGCGTACATCGGCACGGGCAACTTCAACTCCAAGACCGCCGGCCTCTACGAGGATGTCGGTTTGTTCACCGCGGATCCTGCGATCACCGAGGATCTGGTCACGCTCTTTAACTACATGACAGGTCGAAGTCGCCAGTGCGAGTACCACAAGCTTCTGATCGCTCCGACCACGATGAAGTCGACGTTCCTCGAACTCATCGATCGCGAGATCATGCTCAGCACGCCGGAGCGGCCGGGCCGAATCATCTGCAAGATGAATCAACTGGAAGACCGTGAGGTCACCGACTCGCTCTATCGGGCATCTCGAGCAGGAGTGCAGGTCGACTGTTTTGTTCGTGGATTCTGCTGCCTTCGCGCGGGCGTCCCCGGATTGAGCGAGAACATCAGGATCTTCTCGATCATCGGGCGGTTTCTCGAGCACAGTCGGATCTTCTGGTTCTCCGGAGGCCGCGAGGATCCGCTCGAAGGCGATTTCTTCATCGGCAGTGCGGATTGGATGTACCGCAATCTTCACAACCGGGTGGAAGCGGCGGTGCCGGTCGAACATCGATCTCTGCGGGCGAGACTCTGGGAGATTCTCCAGATCTGCCTTGGGGATCATCGACAGGCGTGGGAAATGCGATCCGACGGCACGTATTCGCTTCGGGAGTCATCACACCTCGATCCGGACGACCCACGCATGGACGGGACGCATGCGCAACTCATGCGTCTTACCCGCGAAAGAAGCGAATCGGACGGTTGACCTTACGAGGAGTTCAGAACGCTTCGAGGCGTGGCATGGCGCTGCCCACGAGTCGGATGGTTCGCGCCCGGTCTCCCTCGATATCGAGCTGAATCACGTCGTTGGGCTCGACCGTGAGGTCGATGGTGGCGCGGTAGAGCCGGCGACCTTTTTCGTAACTCAAGGTGAAAGGCGATTGAAGAATCCCGTCTTTATTCGTGGTTCCCACCACGCCGTCAAGCAGCTCCAACGGGGCCTGTCCCTCGAGTTCGTAGAGAAGTTGCTTGCTGTTTCGGTCCCAGGAGATGGTGACCACCTCTTCGTTCTGCGTCTGGAACTGGATGAAGTCGCTCTGAATCGTGGTGACGCGGGGATCCGAGGGAAACGGACCAAATTCGGTCCCGGTGCGGATCAGCGTCAACATCCGATGCATGACGATCCGACCGATGGACTGCGTCGAGACTTCCTCGGTCGTCGCCTGATAGGCTCGGAAGCTGGCATCCAGGGCCGCGAGAGTCGCCGTGAGCAGAGTGGCGGTGATCGCCAGTGCGATGAGTACTTCGATCAAATTGAAGCCGCGACGTCGAGCGTGCGTTGGTGTGCGATGGATCCTCATGACGAGATTCCCTCCCGGTAGCTTGCCGGAATCGGCTCGGCCAGGATCGGCCACGGGATTCCGTCCGGGAGGACGATTTCCGGGTCGTATTCGAGGAGGATCTCGCCGAACCCGGAAAAATCGGGATCGAGCGGGTCGGAACCTTCGCCGTCACCGTCATTCGGCCCGAAGTACCCGATGGTCGTGTTGAAGGCATCGGTCTGTCCGTCGTAGAACAGCGGGCCTTCCCCTGAAACCGGACGGAAGGTCATCAGAAGCGTGCCCTTCACCGCGGCGGTACCACGGATGTCGAGGATTCCCGCAACGATCAAGCCCCGAAGATCCACGCGAGGGGTGGAGTCCGGATCAAGGCCGACTTCATTGGTGAAACTGCCAACGTCCACGGACCATCCCGGCATCATGATGGAACTCTTCTTCATCTCCTCGAGCTGTTCGGTGGGCAGCGAGGCCAGAAGATCCGAGAGGTCGTCGCCGTCTGGTTGATTCTTGAGATCGGGATCTTCCGGATCGGCGAAGAACCTGGAGGCGCCGGTGATCTGAATTTTGTTCCGCCAATGGGTGTATTCCCCGGGGGTGTCACCTGCGAGCGATCCGAGAAACGTGCAGTCCTCGAAGCGAAGGTTGTTCGAGAGCACTTTGGAGTCTTGGACTTCGCCGAGATCGGGATGGCTTGAAAAAAGATCGCCGAAACGAAGACGGATGAGGAACCCGGGTCCGGGATCGGCATCTTCGAGGGCGCCGGCGTAGTTCCAGTTCGGATCCTGACAGAGTGATTCGGTCTGGACGTAGGTGACGCCGAGGAAGGTGCAATTCTCGAAGAGCGCGTTAGTGCCAATCGGAATCAGAACGTTCTGAAAAGTGATGCCCCGGTAGATCGGGCGAAGGTAGAGGTCGTACGGACTGAAACTACCGAGCGGTGTCGTCTCGTATCCGGGGTGCTCGGTGTCGCCGGGTAGGACTTGCTCACCGGTTCCCAAGACTCCGGAGTCGACCTGCGACTGAAAGGCATCTCCGCTACTCGCGACACCCAGGAAGTACCCCGCACTCGAGTCGAACATGTCGGTAGTCACCACGCGAAGTTGATCTTCGTCGAGTCCGAAGGACATGGCGGCCTGATCAGGATCGGGCCGCACCGTCCCGCGGACCACCGTTCGAACCGCCGCACCGTGGGCCTCTTCCCAGTCGCTGCGTGAAACGGCGAACGCGAGGCGTCCGTCGACTTTGGCGAAGCGATCCCACGAGTCAAGAGCGCCATCGCGCCAGCCGAGAGTATTGTCGTCCCCGTCGGTGACTCCATCCTCGTTTCGGTCAGGCTTTGCATTGTCGATGAGATGCGCCAACTGATCATCGATGCCGACGAATTCTTCAGTGGCGCCATCTGCGAGGTCCGAGTCGTAGATCACCCGACCGTCGCCGTTGAGGTCGAAGGTTTCGAGAAAGAGATCGAACTCGTCGACGAACTCATCTCCGTCGAGATCGATAAAGTCGGAGCCGAGTTGCGAGCCTTCCGTCGGATGGTCGGGCCGAAGCCTTCCATCGTCGTCGACGTCGAAACTCGTGACCAGTGCCTCGAACTCGTCGAGCCTGGCGTCGAGCGCAGGTGTGAGCCAACGAATATTGCTTCGCATATCGAGGGGATTGCCGTTTCCGGGATTCAACTCACCTTCGATCTCTCCAAATCTTGTTCCGAGGGGGCCAACGACCAGGACATTCTTCCCGATCATGATTCGATTGGGGCTGACCACCGCATATTCGATCCGCTTGTCGAGACGGATCTCCATTGAGAGCGTTCGACGCACGTCGCGATCGACGCCTTCACTGAAGATGCGGATCGCCGGTTCGTCCGGAATCAGCTCGTAGCGCAGGCGGAAATAGGCTCCGTTCTCCTGAGAAGAGACGCGGATCGGTCTGGTGTCGAGCGTGCCAGCCAAAATATCGATCGCTGGAAAAGACGCGTCGCCGGGTTCGATGATCTCGCCATGATCGCCGGCGAGGTGGGCATCTCGGACCGCTTCCGCGAGACCCGTGGGACTGCTGTTTGCGATGTAACCCTCCGGCGGTAAGACGACTACTTCGCCGTCCGCCGATTGGCTGTAGCTTCCATCCCAGAGTGACGCGGCGAAGTCCGCATCGATCTCGCCTTTTTGGACCACGAAACGTCTTGCTTCGCGTTCAAGAATCCAGCTTCCGAAGACCAGCCCCGTTTCGGCAGCGCTGGTGGATCGACTGACTCGAAGGGAGACGTCGGCGGTCCGGACGTTGCCGGTGGCGACCACGGCCATCGCGGCCGCCAGAGAACTGAAGATCACTAGGAACATCATCGAAAGGACGCTGGCGACCCCGCGGCGATTCCGTCGTTCGGAGCGTCGGGCATGATTACGTTGGATTACATCGGGCATCGTTTGTTTCCTCGCCTCACGCACGTCGGGGCATCGTTTTCATCGCGGTTGGATCCAGACGAGTCTTGTGATCTCGGCCGGTTCGAGGTCCGTCGGTCCCTGGTACTCGACGATGACTTCGACTCGGATCATCTCGCTGGTTCCCTGCGGGACCGTGACGCCGATATCGAAGGGATCGACGTTTGAGACGAAGATCCGTTGCGCCCATCCGGGCATCGCTTCGAAGGGAGACCTCATCGCGGTGATGGGTCCGTTGCCGAGATCAAACGAGAAGACGGCAGCGTCGAAATCGTCGATGTCGTCCCAGTCGTCGACCAGAATCTCGTTCGGTTCCGGACCCCAGAATTCGACCCCGGTCACCGGATCATGCGGAGGCATGTTGAACGTGAGCTCACGGATCTCGCCGGCGAGTCGCATGGCATTCGCGGATCGCTGCGCCCATTCGTTTTGACGATGAAAAGTCTGCTGTGCGGCTACCATCGCGAGGACACCGGTGCCGATGATCACCGTCGCCAGCGCTGATTCGATGAGGGTAAAACCTCGACGTAGAGCGGGCCGATTTGGGTCGCGGTATCGATGTCGCATCAGACTCTCCTTTTCCTCGATCAGCCGGAGACCAGGCTGCTCATCTTGAAGATGGGCAGAATGATTGCCATCGCGATGAACCCGACGACCGAACCCATCAACACGATCATCAAAGGCTCGATCATGCTCGTGACGGCCTTGATCGCGTCTCGTAGAACACGGTGGTAATAGCCGCTCACCTCGTCAAGAACTTCACCGAGCTTGCCCGAGTCCTCGCCCGCCGCGACCATCTGGATCACAGACCTGGGGAGGAGATTCGACTTGCCGAGTTGAGACTGGATCTTGCGGCCCTGTCGCACCGAGGAGTGGACTGATCGCCACATCCGTCGGAAGAGGCGATTGCCCGAGATGTCACCGGTGATGGCGAGCGTGTCGAGCATCGGCACGCCGGCGTTGAGAAGTTCACCCATCGTGTGGAGCGATCGGCTGATGTAGAGGGCACTGAACATCCGCTTGGCGACCGGCATGGAAAGCTTAGCGCGGTCCCACCAGAATCCACCCAACTCGGTGCGTACAAACATGAGGAATCCCCCGATCGCAGAGGCAGCCACGATCAGAATCACCCACCAGTAGCCGACCATGAAGTCGGAAAGCGACATGAGGAACTTGGTCGGACCGGGAAGAGCCTCTTCCTTGCCTTCGAAGACGCCCGCAAAGCGGGGGAGCACGAAAGTCAGGAGAAACACCGTCACACCGATCGCCATCGTTGCGATGATTCCCGGATAGATGCTGGCGCCGAGCACCATCTTGCGGGTCTCGAGCTCCTGCTGCAGATAGGAGGCGACCCGGTCGAGCATGCGAGCGAAGGCGCCACTCATTTCGGAGGCTCTGACCATGCTGAGGTAGAGCGGGCCGAAGAGTTTGGGGTGCTTCGAGATGGCTTCGGAGAACTGGCGTCCACTCTCGATGTCGCTCTTGATCTCGAGCAGGATTTTCTTGAACTTTACGTTCGTCGTTTGTTCTGAAATACCATCGAGGGCCTGGCGAATGCTGATGCCGGCGCGGACCATCACCGCGAGTTGCGTGGTGAAGTCGAGGATCTCTTTCTTGCCCGGGCCGCTCGTCCAGCTGAGTTTTTCGCTGAGCGTTGCGAGCCTAGCGGCGGATACGGCTGGTGCGAGCTGCGTCACATGCAGGCCCTTGCCGCGGAGCATTGCTGCGGCCGTAGCAGCATCGGCAGCCGCGAGTCCGCCGGCGACGACGCCTCCCGATCCGTTCCGAGCCTGATAGCTGTACTGGGGCATGGTTGCGGTTCCGTCCTTCGCCTCAGGCGGCGATCATTCGTTCGAGCTTGTCAGGATTGGCGGATTGTGCGATCGCGTCCTCGCGACTGATCATTCCGTTGTAGAAGAGCTCGGCGATGGCGTTGTCGAGGCTGATCATTCCCAACTGCCGGTTGGTATCGATGACGTTGGGGATTTCAAACGTCCGCGCTTCGCGAATGATGTTCCGGATTGCGGGGGTGCAGAGCATGATCTCGATCGCGGGCACCATCCCGCTTCGATCGATGCGGCTGAAGAGTGTCTGACTCACCACCGCCTGGAGGGTGTTGGCGAGCATGGAACGAATCTGGTTCTGCTGCCCGGCCGGATACATGTCGATGATTCGTTCGACGGTCTGGGAGGCATCGACGGTATGCAGGGTGGAGAGAACCAGATGGCCGGTCTCTGCAGCGCTGATTGCGAGGGCCGAGGTCTCAAGGTCTCGCATTTCACCAACCAAGATGATGTCCGGGTCCTGTCTCAGTGCGTGCTTGAGGCCGCTTGCGAAGCTCGGCATGTCGGTGCCGAGCTGGCGTTGTTCGATGAGACATTTGTCGCTCTTGAAGACGTACTCGGTCGGATCTTCCAGAGTGATGATGTGCTTGCGATAACGCTCGTTCATCGCTTGAATCATCGCCGCCAGCGTGGTCGACTTCCCTGATCCGGTATCACCGGTCACGAGGACGAGTCCACGCGGAAGATAGGTCAGCCGTGAAATTACTTCCGGGAGGTTCAGATCGGCGAGGGGCGGTACCGAGCACTTGATGCCGCGAAGCGCCATGCCGAGCATGCCCTTCTGGAGATGGGCGTTGACGCGATATCTCTGAAGGCCTGCGACCTCGTAGGAGAAGTCGAGATCCATCTGTGCGTCGAATGCCGTGAGCTGCGCGGGGCTGAGCATCTGCTCCAACGCCCGGCGAAGTCCATCAGGGGTCAGTGGCGGGCAGTCCATCGCCATCATCACGGTATGAACCCGGACCATCGGCGAGTGACCCGCGACCAAATGGATATCGGAAGCGTCCTGTTCGAATGCTTGTCGAAGAATATCGTTGAGATGCATCATCTACTCCACCGGAGAAAAAAAGCGATTGCCTTCTTCTGCATCGGCGGAGTAAGGGGGCGGGTTAACTCGAATCACCCGGGTTTAGTCGGACGAGACGAGGCTGGGGCCTTCGGACGTAATTGCGGGTGACGCGGCGCTTGCGGATGGCGCGGCGCTTGCGGATGATGCGGGCCGATTGAGCGTGAACGTTCCGGAACCAGCGAATTTTTCGGTAGGCCGCCGGATTCCGACATCGAAGAGGATCCGGCCGAAGAGTCCAGATGACTGATATCGGACCCCGCCTTCGAGGCGCCAAGTGACCGGTGCATCAAGATCGACGCGTTGGGCGATTTTCGCGGGAATGGAGATTGCCGCGGGAATCTCTAGGTTGATCGTGGCTCCCGGTGGAATGGTGGCCAAGGCCGCCCATCGACCGTCGAAGCGGCCCAGACCATCCACCGTCAGCGAGTACTCGAATCGCTCGAGCGGAATGTCCTTCGTCCCGTCGTTGGAGAGTCGAAGGTCGATCTGGAATTCGACGGCATCTTCGGTCCTAGAGATCGGCCGTGCTCCCGTGGCTTCGACCTTTGGGGCGGCACCACAACCGCCGAGGAGGAAGGCCACCATCAGCGAAAGGAGCGGGAGGTGCGAGCGTTGGATCGGGATTGGACGCGGGCCTTGAGGGATCATTGGCATACTGTACCGGGGACCGACCACTCGTTCTCCTTGCTCCCATGACCTACTCGGAACTGACCCCATCCTCCGTCGTCCGCCCTCGAGGCCTCTTTCTCCATCTCCCCCTGATGGTCGGACTTCTCGGCGCTCTTCCGATCAAGGAGGCGTTCCCGGCTCCGCAGCAGCTTGACGATCGGATCGCGGTCACCGTGGATGATTCACCGGTCGCGACGAGATCTCTGAGCGAAGCCATCTCGCAAGCGGCGGATAATCCCGCTCGCACCGCGGATCTCTTGGCGGATCTCCTCGATGAATATGGTCATCGCCTTGTCGCGTCCTCCGAAGATGAAGACCTCTTTCGATCCGTCAGGGATGAAGCGATTCGAGTGCTTCGCTCCGAACCGGGAGTGCTGGTGGCTTGGCGTCGTGACACGGGATCTCAGGCCATCGCGATCCTTGAGTCCGAGGGAATCGAAGCGGCCTTCGACCGTCGTCCGCTGACCGACGCGGGGCTCGAGGCGGGACTCCGCCTCGCTCAGCGGTCGATCGAATCCGGACGGGCGGCGGGTGCATTGCGACTTCTGGACGAACTTGCGACGTGGCCCGGAGCGTCGAGTTTTCGAAATCGAATCCTCCTTCTTCGAGGACTGGGCGGAATCGACGCCGCCGCCACTGCGGGTCAGCTTCGAAATCGCGAAGAGTTTCGCAAGATCGCCCTGGACGCGATCGACGAACTCGGCCGTGTCGATCCGGAGGCGGCGGGCCGACTGCGCACCATCGACGCGAAACGTCTTTCCGAAGAGGCTCGAAAGGGCGTTGAGAGCAGCAAACTCGCGTCGCTCCGAGATGCCGACTGGACGAAGATATGGGAGGAGCCGCTCCCGGACACACTGTTCAAGAGGCGGTACTTCGACTCCGTCGATGGGCAGGCGTTCTCCGAATCTAACGCGTCCAGCGCCCGCAATTCGTCATCGAGCATGACGACGGTTCCGGCGCTGGTCGGTGATCTGGTCCTGGTCAATGAGGGGTTTCTTCTTCGAGGATTCGATCGGTTCACGGGACGAATGCGTTGGTATCGCGATTTTGGGATCTCTCGAGGGATGCGGCCCAGTGGGACGCCAGGCGATCTCGGCGAAATCGTCATCGCCGACGGGGACGCCTACACCGTGATCGGGCACGCGTTTGGTGGTGGTCGCGAGGGTACGGGCGAGGTTATTCGTTTCGATCCGGCGACGGGACGCGAGCGATGGCGGATTCGGCCGGATCGCATCGACAGCGAGGGCATGCTCGAGGGAGCATTCGTGTCGGGCCCGCCGTTGGTAGTGGACGATATCGTCGCGTTACCGGTCAGGAAATCGAACACGCGTCTGGAGACCATCGAGTTTGCCCTCGGGCTAGATCGATCGACCGGAGCGTTCCGCTGGCTTCGATCCATCGCGTCGAGCGGCGGCGTTCGGATGGGCGGGTCGCGGACGTTCGCTCGTTTTGCAGAACTCGATGGTGACATCATCATCGCCTCGGCCGCGGGGGCCTCAGCGAGGCTCGATGGCCGTACCGGGCAGGTTCGCTGGCTCCGACGTGGGACCGTTCCATTGAGAGCCCCAAGGATCGCGGCGTTACCCTGGGAAATCGCCGGTCCGGTGGTGCTTGACGCCGGCATCGCGACGTTGGGGCCTGCTGGTCTCAACTGGGTGTTACTTGATCCGGAGACCGGTGAGGAACTTCTCCGACGTCCAGTGGGTGCTGGGACCGTTGCCGGTGCCGTGCGATATCTCATGGCGTTCCCCGATCCAAAAAACGGCCGGGACCTCCTGCTCGCGGTCGGGACGGATGTGGTGGCGATCGATGTTGGAATGATCGACGCCGAACCGGTATGGACGCTGGCGCGATCCGTCGCGGATGCTCGAGACTCGAAGACGACATCTGCGGAGTCGGAGATTCGAGGCCGACTCGAGATCGTGGGAGATGCGCTCCTGATCCCGTTCCAGGACAGTCTGGCGGTTCTTGATGGCGTCACCGGTCGACTCGTTCGACGCATTTCGATTCCCGGTGGAGGGAATCCTGCCGCGACGTCGACCGGACTCTTCGCCGCCGGGGATGATCGCCTTGTCGCGTACATGCCGATCCAAGAGGCGATCGCGACCCTGCGTGCCCGGGTTCGGAAATCGCCGGACTCGGTGGTGCAAGCGATCGCCCTGCTCGAACTCGCCCAAGGACTTGATGATCGGGAACTCGTCATCGAGGCGGCAAAGGCCGCTTCCGGAGGTCTTGCCCACCAGGACGATCCTGATCTTCGAAGTGAATTGCTCGACCGGCTTCTGGAGTCGATTGAAACAACCGTCGATCCGAAAGAGGGGGAGATCCTTCTTTCGCTCGCGGATGCGATCGCCGTGACATCGAGCGATCGGGTTCGCCGCCAGCTGGCAGTCGGGGACTGGATGTCCAAGCAGGGACGGCTTGAAGATGCCATCTCGGCGTGGTCGATTGTTCTGGATGAACCCGGACTCGCCGGCGTCGAGATCCCAGCCTTGGATGACCTGGTCGCGACGGCGGGTGGCATGGCCCGTACGCGGATTGTTGCGACTGCGGCGAGTAATCCCGACATCCGAGCCGTTCTGGACCGTCGGGCCGAGAGGTTGGTGGAACAGGCCCTGGTGGCTCGTGCCACCGCGGATGTCTTCGTTTCCATCATTCGGCGTCATCCAGGCGCTCCCGCGGTCATTCGAGCGGGTCGTCGGGCGATGGAGATTCTTCGTGATGAAGGATCTCCGCTCGAAGCCATGGCCGTGGCGTGGCTGGTCGCGCGTGATCTTGATCTCGACGATCCCGAACGGGCCTCGATGCTGAAGTTCGCATCATCCATTGCATCTGAATCTGGAAGGAAATCGATGCGGATGGCGTTCCGGCGAGCCTCGGGCGTGGACGACGTGGAAACGATCGATGCGGTGGTAGATGGATGGGTGGAACTGCCGGACACCACGGTTCGCCGGCCGACGCTCGACGGGATTCCGTTGAATATGCGTTCGATTCCTGGAACGCTTGCACCAGAAGCTCCGACCGCGGCCTTGGAATCCCCGGTTGATGGCGTGTACCTCGTCGAGAACGAGGGAAAGATGCTGGTGTTCCGGGAGGGGCGGGATCTTGAAGAGGTCTGGCGACTTCCCTTGGCGGGAACTGGGGTGCAGATCCTCCGGTATGAGCCCGCGCTGCTTCTTTGGGAGGGGCCTGATCTACGGGATCCTCAGTTGAACGCCGTCGATCCAGAGACCGGCGAACTTCTCTGGTCGACGCCGCGGGCGACGTCCTTGCTTCCGGCCCCGGATCGACTAGTGGTCGGATCGGATGGTTTCCTTCCCGACAGCAGACCGTTCCTGCCATTCGAGATTCTGCCGATCCCTGTGGACGATGGGGTCGTCTTGGTACGCAGGGATGGAAGTGCCGTGAAAGTCGATGGCACCGACGGTCGAACGACGACGTGGACTCGAAGCGGGCTGCTCGGCAGGGTCTACGGGGTGGAGAGGTCAGACGGCCTCCTGCATCTCTATGGCGCTTCGATGGCCTCAGATGGATCGTCTACTGGGCGAGTCGTCAGCATCGATCCGATGACCGGCGGGACGGTCTTCGAAGCGGATGTGCCTGGTGGTGATGTTCGATGGATCGCGGCGGATGGTCTCGGAAGACTGGCAGTTGGAACCACACGTTCCGTCACCATGCTTGATCTCGTGGAGGGGATGTTGAAGGAAGACCGCCGGTGGACGCGGTCGAATGCTCGGCTGCTGGGCGCGTTGCTCGGGCGGTTCGAAGACAATCGGCTGGTGGTACTCGATGATCGAGGGCTCCCGTTGGTCTTCGATTCGGAGCTCGGGGCGATTGATCAGGAACGCTGGCGTCTGCCGAGCAACCCAGATTGGATACCGGGCGGCCCGGCCAAGATCCTTGCCGATGGCGATCGGCGATATCTCCTCTACCGCGACCGAGTGCTGCTCTACGATGCCTCCGGGGAGCTCCTCGGGGCGGACCGAATCGCAGATACGAATCGCATGGATTGGTCGGCCTTTCCCGCGAGTGGAGGTCTCAGATTGGTCTCCCAGCGACCTGGAAGGGGGCGTTACACCTTCCGAGTCTTCACGCTCGACCCCCAAAAAGGCCTCCGAATCGCAGGACAGCCCTTCGAGATTGAGCCGACGACGATCCGGTACCAGCAGGGCCGAGCCATCGATGGCTGGTTGCTGCTCGGAACGGAGCAGGATGTCAATGCGGTACCTCTCCGAGCCCTTCCGGAAGGAATTCTTGATGGACCTTGACGAACAGGCGGGATTCGGGCATAAAACGCAGCCGAAAGCCGTGCCGGGATCTGAATGATTGGCCATTGGGATCCTACAGGAAGAACCATTTTCGCATTTGAAGGGCCTGCTTGATGACTACGTTCCTCGCCAACGACGACTTCACATCCACGCTTCTTGGTCGCAATCCAGAGGAGCCAGAGACCGACCTCGCAATCTCGCTCTTACAGGATCCCTCGAAAGAAATTTCAGGCGACGCGCGATCCTCTTGGAGCGGAGATGACGAGGAGGATGACTACCACGGCATCTACGACGACGACGAAGATGACGATGACGACGATGATGACGAAGACGATGATGACGAAGCCGACGA
>CALFOM010000008.1 GCA_937919685.1 uncultured Phycisphaera sp. | reverse complement strand
GACCGCGATCAGGGGCAGCCGCCCCAGAGGGACAGGAGAAGCCCGACATCCGCACCGCTGACCTCGCCATCGCCGTTCAGGTCTTCGGGGCAACTACCGCAGACGCCCCATGCTGCGAGGAGTGAACCGAAGTCGGCACCATCGACGACGCCGTCATCGTTGAAGTCTCCAGGGCAATCTGGTCCGCCACCGCATTCGGGGTTTTCGATGCCTGGGGTGTCGGCGGCCGGGGGATCCTCGCTGAACGGATCGTAGGTGCCGATGTTCCAGACGCCGGTGTCGTCACAGGCCCAGACCTGGGCCGGTGCAAAGGCGTTTTCGTCGATGTCGATGTCCGGTCCGACCACGGTGGTGGAGTAGTAACAGTCGCCTTCCTCGGGGACCACGTCGGTCTCGATGAGGCTGACGGAGTCGATCAAGCTGGTCCACGGGGTGACATCGAGGACGCCGTCGTCGTCGGTATCGAGATCCATCCCGGCCTCACCCATGAAGCCGTAGACCAGGAAGAACGTCAGGTTGTCGCTGTTCTCGAAACTGAAGCGACGAACTGTACCCGGCGTTGACAACATGAAGGTCTCGGTGTTTACGAGACTCACGCCATTACCGCCGATCGAGGTGCCGCCGAGCGGAACCGCGACTTCCAGGCTTCCGCAGCCACCTGCTCCGTCACCGACCACGAGGACCGAAACACCGTCGAGCGAGGTACCAGCGAGGCCCTTGACTTCGATGTACTCGTCCAGGTCGAGGCCCGGCTGATCGGTTCGGATCTCCGAGATGACGAGGTCAGGAGCTTGCTTCCCGATCGGAAGGCAGCTGTTGATGGCGTGGGAGACACAGGTCTCGTCCCACGAATCAGTCGCACAGAAGGGGTCGATCATGGTGACAAGATTGCAGCACGTCTCGTCGTCGCACCCGGCGACGCCGACTTCGAAACAGTCGCCGACGGTGGGATCACCACACAGGATCGGCGGCGCCCCACATTCGGGGTTCTCCAATCCCGGCGTGTCGGAACCGAGTGCCGGATCAAAGGCGCTCCAATCCCATTCGCCGCTGGCACACTTGTAGGCGTGAGCAGCCGTGTAGATGTCGTCGGGACCGACTTCAATCGCTCCGAGATAGGTGCAGTTTCCACTCGAATCGCCGATCATCGCAATGATGTCGCCAACCGTGGAATCCCAGGGCGTGGTATCGAGGGTGCAATTGTCGGACGCATCGAGGTCCTCACCTCGGGCACCCGTGAAGTTCCAAGCGAGCAGGACGGTCAGATTGCCACCGTCGATAAACTCGAGGTCGATCGCGTAGTCCGGGGCGCCGGCGCCCAAGCTCAAGGTGGGATCACCCATCACGAAGTACCCGCTTCCAGGAATCGTTTGCTCCTGAAGGTTGTACTGGTGCACGACGACGCCATTGGGCTCGCAGCCATCGCTGCCGATGAACAGGACGCTCAGGCCGTCGAGGCTTTCGCCGGGATCACCGATGATTTCGATGTACTCATCGGCGTCGTCTCCGGGCTGCTTGGTTCGGAATTCGTTGATCGAGACCGCCGGAGGGTCCCCATCCACCAGGAAGCTGCTCGCCAGGTTCGCGCAGTTCACGTCCCAGGCGCTGGTGCAGCATGCCACGTCGCTCTCGCAGACAAGTTCGCAGAGCACGATGTCGCTGCAGCCTGGGCCGTCCTGCGGCGTGAAACAACTTCGGGCCAGACCACCGCAGCCGATGGATTCGCATTCAATGTTGTCGTAACCGGGCGTGTGCTCGGCGGCGTAGTCGGTGAAACTGCCGATGGTCCAGTCGCCACTGGGTTCACAACGGAAGATGCCGCCGGCAACGTAGGTGCCGTTGGGTGGCACGATGACGTCCGCGTATCCCCACTCTGTGGTGGTGGGAGGCGTGACGCATGTCTCGAGGACTGTCACGCCGTCGGCGATCTTGTCCCAGGGGTAGTCGTCGAGCACGCCGTCGTCATCGACGTCGAGATCGTCGCCGATCGCGCCGGTGAATCCGAAGACCAAGAAGAAGGTGAGGGTGTCACTGTTTTCAAAGGCCAGATCGTCGAAGATGGCATCCGGGATGCCGAGCGTGAAAGTGCTTTTCGCACCGACGAAGTAGCCGCTCGAACTCATCTGGTAGCCATCAAGATTGGAAACATTCTCGATCGTGCCACTGCCGCCCGCGCCGTCGCCGATGACGATCAGGCTGTAACCATCGAGCAATGCATTGGCGTCGCCTTTGAGTTCGAAGAACTCGTCGATATCGGCGCCGGTGTGGTCGATGCGAAGTTCGTTGATGATGAGTCCGTCAGGCCCACCGCCACCGCCACCACAATCAGGATTGATCGATCCCGGTGTCTCGTTGTCACTGCCGATGTCATCCGTGCCGGGTCGCCAGACCAGGGTATCGGTGCATCGCCAGGCATGAAGCGGGGCGAAGCCGGCGACTGGGCCGACGGTGTTCTCGCTGTAGTAGTACTCCGAGCCGAATCCGTCGGGGAACGCATCGACGAGCATCGCCATGGAATCGACGATCTGAATCGAGTTGCGATCGAGGACGCCGTTGTTGTCGAGATCGAGATCGTCGCCCACCTGCCCGGTGAAGCCGTCTGCAAGGATCATGGTCAGGTTTTCACCCGACTCGAAATCAAAGGTCGCAATCTGATTGGCATCACCCAGGCTATAGGAATCGTTGGCGAGCAGGAAGACGCCGTCCGGCGGGAAGACGCCCGTCAATTGGACGACGATCTCGACACCACCGTTCTGGTTCGGCGGAAACACGCCTTCCAAGTCGCCGATGACCACGAATTGAAGACCGTCGAGCGATTCTCCGGGCGTGCCAATGAATTCGACGTATTGGTCAGCGTCGAATCCGGGCTGAGCGGTCCGAACCTCAGAGATGGTGGTGAATCCTGCCATCGCAGACGGGGCGAGAGCGAGAGCGGTGACGCCGGCCAACGTGGTGATCGATCGGAGCATTGATCAGGTTCTCCTCGAGTGGTGACTCGATGTTTGGGAGACGCGGGATCCGAGAAAGCCCCGTTTGGCTCGTAAAACGAAAAAACAAGCCGGCGGGATCTGACGCGGTAAATAGAACCCTGAGGACCCGGCCGAGCCGGAAGAGCAGGGAGCGCACGAAATGCTCGAAAACACCGCGAGCATGGACGTCCTTAATCTAGCCCCCTTCCACCAGGTTTTCCTTCTCAAAAACATGTTTATGTCGTGAATCGATTGAATCCGCGCCGAGAACTCGCTGTTTTGAGCGCCAAAGTCGATTTCGACCGGAAATCTATGTGGGGCAAGGGCTTGCAACTTCCACGGATCACATGCCATCACATGCCATCACATGCGATCACATGCGATCACATGCGAAAGCCCGGATAACCAGAAGGTCACCCGGGCTTTTGGCTGATGGATCGATCGGGCACAGGGCCCGAGTTACTTCAAGGGCTCGACTTCGCCTGGATCTGCGACCGGAGCCGCGGGAGCTTCGGTTGGATCCGGAGCGGCGGTGGTCTCCATGACCGTCGGCATCGGCGTCAGGAAGATCTCCACTCGCCGATTGGTGGCCGAGCCACGCGTTCCATTTTCGGCCACCGGGCGGAATTCGCCGTAGCCGGCGACCTGGACCCGATTGGCCGCGACACCATCGGCCACCAGTGCGTCCCGGACCGAGATGGCTCGATGCGTGGAGAGATGCATGTTGGTCGGATGCTTGGCCCGTGTTTCGGGCTTGCCGATCGGCATGTTGTCGGTATGACCGACCACGCGGATCTCGAAACCGGCGGCGTCACCGTCTTCGAGAATCGCCGCAAGGGCCGCAATGGCCTGCTTGGCAGCGGGATTGAGGGTGGTCGAGCCAAGATCGAAGGTGAGATCGCTGGAGAAGCGGAGCATTCCCGTGCGCTCATCGAAACTGAGGAGTCCGGAGTTCTGCGAGGCCAGTCGAACCAGGGCGGCATTCAGATCAGCGGGAAGAGGGCCGGTGTTCAGACCGCTCACGGTCTCCAACATCGCCTCAAAGTCGCCCCGCAGCCGGGTGATTTCACCGTTCTGGTCATCAAGTTGCGAAAGTGCTCGATCGAGATCGGTCACTGACTTCTGAAGTTGTCCTCGGAGCATGCTCTCGTTCTGCTGCATCGACTCCATTTCGGACTGGGACTGGATGTTCTGCCGTTCCTTGGCCCGATACGCCGTGAGGAGGTCGTCGTATTTCTCCTGAGGGATGCATCCCATCGAGGAGAGAGCGATCGGAAGGAGAAGGAGCAGACGTCGTTTCATGGGTGAGTATCCCGATTGGATGGCGTTTTAGAAACGGAGTCGCGAAGACCGGTTGATCGGTCGGAAGCGAGACTCCCTCGTGCTCTAGAGTGTAGATGGAGCGGCGGCACTCTGCCGTGCTTCCGGACCCTCTATGAATCGGCACATCGCATGAACCCGCTTGAGACTGGACCTGGTGGACGACTTCCGATGCTCGATGGTCGCCGGACCCTGCTCAGAGCGGCGGGGGCGGTGGACGGAGTCCGGAAAATTGCTCCGGCCAGCATCCTGATCGAGGACCGGGAGATTGTTGCGATTGGTTCGCCTGAGACCATTGGCGTCGTCCCGGAGGCCCGCACGATCGATCTTCCGGAGGAGGTCATCTCCCCGGCCCTGATCAACGCCCATGTGCATCTCGACCTCACCGGGCTGGGGCCGATGCCCTGCGACCGCGGATTCGAGGATTGGCTGGCCCGCATCCGGAATTCGCGGCCGACCAGACCCTTTGAGGTGGCCGAGGCGGTTCGCCAGGGCGTTGAAGCATCGATTCGGGGCGGCGTCGTGGCCGTCGGCGATATCGCGGGCGCCCTTGGATTTGCGTCTGCAAGAGCCTTGGCGGATTCGGCGATTGGGGGAATCTCCTTCATCGAGGTCTTCGGAATCGGGCGACGGTCAGAGAACGGCCTGGACGGCGTCGATCGAGTGATCCAATTCGCGGGTGAACTTCCTGGTCGTCCTGGATTCGGCGTCGGAATCCAACCGCACGCGCCCTATTCCTGTGATGCCGCCACGTACAACGCGGCCGCGGCAAGTGGACTCCCGGTGTCGACCCACCTCGCGGAAACACCAGAAGAAGCGGAATTCACTCGATTCGGGCGCGGGCCGTTCCTTGATCTGCTTCGAGCCGTCGGTAGCCTCGGCGCGGGCGATACCCTCGAGACCGGTGGATCGCACCCGATCGACGCGCTCTTCGCCGTCGAACCCGCCCGAACATGGCTCCTGGCTCATCTCAATTACCCGGCGGAGCCGGACGAGCCCGAAGAGTTCTTGGAAAATCGTCTCAAGAGACTGGCGGATCGTGATGCGACCGTGGCGTTCTGCCCTCGAGCCAGCGCCTTTCTCGGTCACCCTCGACCCGGTCGGGAAGGACATCGATGGCGGGACTATCTCGAGGCTGGAATCGGCGTCGCGCTCGGTACCGACGGTATGCCCTGTCTGGATACCCCGGACCGACTTTCGGTACTCGACGAAATGCGGTTTCTCGCCGGTTGCGAAGGTCCAGTCGATCCATGCGGGCTCTTCCGCATGGCGACGATCGCGGGCGCAAGAGGGCTGGGACTGGACTCCAACGCGGTCACCCTCGACGCCGGTCCGCTGGCCGGGCTTCTCGCCATTCCAGGAACTGGCCCGGATCCCGTCGGTGATCTGCTGGCTCGAACGGACGCCCCTCGATGGCTCCTCGCACCGGATCGGGCGGCCTTTGGCGTTCCTCGCTGACCGGGGCATCGTCCCGGGGCGTGGCAAAGAATCTTCTGTCGCGTGTCGAGTGGCTAGCATAAAGGCATGACCGCCCCCGACGAAGAACTCGATCTCAAGGCCGCGTTGGAGAAGAATGCGCCGTATCCCATGGAGGCTTTCGCATTCGTCCGCGAGGGTCTCGACCATACGGTGAGAGGACTCCACGGGGAGATACCCGACGGCCCGCTCGAAGAAGAGGAGATCCATGATCGGCACGTCGATGGCCGAGAATTGAGTCTGGGCCTTATTCACTTTGCGATTCGCAAGTACGGACTCATGGCTGGAGCGGTGCTCGCTCATTGGAATATTTTCCGGACCGACGATTTCGGGCGCATCGTCTTTGCGATGATCGAGCAGGGGCTGATGAGCAAGACCGACGAGGACGATGTCGAGGATTTCTTCGGCGTGGCCCCATTCTCCACCGCCTTCGCTGCAGGCCCGGTGAAGGAAGCTCTGATCGATATTCGACGCGAAGAACGCTCGGCCGATCGAAGTGGCGGCTAATCTGCCTTCGTGAGCACTCCACACCAGAGACCGGAATCGACGAAACCGTCCGAGCCTGCGCCGGACGAGCCGACCTTCGCCCGCTTGCATGTCTGGCAGATCCAGTCGATCCGCGACGTGATGCTGGTCATCACGGTGCTGACGATCCTCTGGCTCGGCTACGCGATGAGCACGATTACCATCCCGCTGCTGGTCGCACTCGCGCTCGCCTACCTCTTCGAGCCCGTCATCGAGCGGCTGCAACGATGGTTCCATTGCTCGCGAACCGTTTCAGTCTCGGTGATTCTCGGAATCTTCATGACCGGCGTCATCGTGATCGTCGTTCCGACAATCCTCTTGGTGGTGAGTCAGACGGGGTCATTCATCGCGAGCGCGGGAAGCGGTCGCTACGCCGACCTCTTTGACAAGGGCGTGGCGTTGCTGCCAGAGGACATGCGAAGCCAGGCGCAGGATGGCAAGGCCTGGATCGAAGAGAAACTTCCCTGGTCCGCCAGGGTCTTCGGCGACCATGAGGATGCGGCGACGGAACCATCGAACAATTCTTCCGAGGTCGAGGATGCCGTGCCGGTCACAGTGCCCGATCCCGCATCGGTCGACTCCACGACGGAAGAACCGAAAGGGGTGGAACAGGCCACTGAGGAGAGTCGGGAGGAGCGGCTTCGGGCGATCGTGCGCGATGAAGTCGCTCGGCAACTCGGAGGTGGTATTTTCGATCCTTCCGCAGGTTTGGCGACTTCGGAAACTGCCGACGCTGCGGCGGCGGAGGGCGGCTTCGGATCGGCGGCATTGGGATTCGTCGGCGCTGGTGCCCGTCGTATCTGGGCCTTCGCGTTGGGTTCCATCGAGCTCGGCCTGCTGGTCTTCTTGGTCCCGTTCTACTTCTTCTACTTCGCCACGTCCTATCCGAAGGTGCTTCGCTTTGGGCGAGATCTGGTTCCGGAGAACCGACGGACGCGGGTCTTCCATCTGGTTCGAGAGATGGACAAGGCCGTGGCGGGATTCGTTCGCGGCCGACTGGTGATCAGTGCCATCCTCGGAACGATCTTCGCTGTCGGGTGGTTCATCGTCGGCGTTCCATATTCACTGGCGCTGGGGTTGCTCGTCGGTGTGTTCTGCGCCGTTCCCTATCTCTCCGTGATCGGCGTACCGATCGCGGTCACGCTGTTGGCGGTCGAACAGTTCTCGCTTCCCGATGCGGAACGCATGGCTTGGTGGGGGATCCTCTTCTGGCCGGCACTCGTGTACGGGATCGGCCAATCACTCGACGATTGGGTCCTCACCCCGTTCATTCAGGGGAAGGTCACGAATCTGAATCCAGTCGCGATCGTGGTGGCGGTACTCGCCGGAGGCTCGCTGGCCGGACTCTACGGAATGCTGCTGGCGGTTCCGGCGGCGGCGTGCGTGAAGATTATTCTTCGCGACGTCTTCATGCCGCAGATCCACGCCTGGCGCGAAGGCCGAGCCTCGGATCCGCTGCCCGGGGGCTGATTCCGAGGGTCAGCGGCCCTTGCCCCTCTTCCGCTGCTTGTAGCCGGTCTTCAGGCTCTGAGTCTTGGTCGTCCCCTTGGTCCCGAGGCCAGGCATGCCGCCCGCGCCGGGAAGCCCGCCACCGCGGGCCATCTCCCGAGCGGCTCCGATCTTGCCCTTCATGCCCATGCCGGCGACCTGCTGGGTCATCTTCTGCACCATCTCGAACTGCTTGACGAGACGATTCACTTCATTCGGCTGGGTACCGCTTCCTCGGGCGATTCGACGGTTTCGACTCTTGCCGAGAAGTTTGACGTCCTCGCGTTCGTCCGCGGTCATCGAATGAACCATGCCCTCAAGACGGTCGAACTGGGCATCATCGATGTCGACGTTCTTGAGGGCCGAACCGACGCCCGGCAGCATGCCGAGCAACTGCTTCATCGGCCCCATGCGGCGCAGCGTCTTCATCTGCTTGAGGAAGTCGTTCATGTTCAACTTGCCCTTGGCAAGTTTTTCCGCCATCTCTTCGGCTTCCGCCTCATCGACCTCGTCGCGAGCCTTTTCGACAAGGCTGACCACGTCACCCATGCCCAGGATTCTTCCGGCGATTCGTTCCGGGTGGAATTCCTCGAGTGCATCGAATTTCTCGCCGACGCCGATGAACTTGATCGGGGCTCCGGTCACATGCTTGACGGAAAGGGCGGCACCGCCTCGGGTGTCCGAGTCGAACTTCGTCAGAATGACGCCGTCGATCGCCAGCCGCTCGTGAAATGCCTTCGCGCTGTTCACCGCATCCTGACCGGTCATCGCATCGACGACCAGCAGGATCTGATGGGGCGTGAGCATTCGATTGATCGCCTCAAGTTCCTTCATCAACTCGTCGTTGACGTGAAGCCGGCCCGCGGTATCGAGGATGACGGCGTCGAACTGCTCTTTCCGACCACGTTCGATGCCCCGTCGGCAGACCCCGACCGCCGCGCCGACCGCTTTGCCATACTCGTCGCAGCGATCCGGTTCGCCGTGGAAGCCAACTTCGCCGGAACCGGGTCCGTTGGTCTCTACGCCCTCGGCGGTGATTCGAAGCTGCTCGACGGCAGCGGGCCGCTGAAGGTCGGCTGCAACCACAAGGACACGCTTGCCTCGTTTCTTGAGCAGCGCGGCGAGTTTGCCGCAAGTGGTCGTTTTTCCGCTCCCCTGAAGTCCGCACATCATGAAGACGGTCGGCCCCGGATCCACCATCATCAGATGAGTATCGACCGGTCCCATCAGATCGATGAGTCGTCGATTGACGATCTCGATCATCTGCTGGCCGGGTTTGAGGCTCTGGATCACCTCTTGCCCGATCGCATCCTCGATGACGTCAGCGCAGAACTGCTTGGCGACATCGAGATGCACGTCGGCTTCGAGCAGGGCGGTACGAACCTCCTGCATCGCCTCGCGAACATTCGACTCGGAGATCCGGCCTCGGCCGGAGAGACCGCGAAAAGCGGCGTTGAAGCGATCGGAGAGGGCGTCGAGCATCGATGCGTTCGCTGGTCTTTGTAGAAAGGTGTGATGAGCCGGCCGAGAGCCCGTCGGAGCGAGGCCCGATCCAGGCGCGAAGAACCGAAGTATACCGATCGCGACGCTTGACCCGGCTCTTCGAGACGCAGACGATACCGGTGCGATCCAAGTTTCATCGATGACGGATCGCCCGGAGGATTCCATGGCCTACCCGACTCTCGCCTCTCTTCGCCCGCTCACGGTTGCCAGCCGAGGCACTTTTCGTCGCTGGTTCGGGCGGATGGCAACCGTCGCCATCGTCGGTCTTGCGACACTCACGACCATTCCAGCTCAGGCTCAGGGCGGTCTTGGACGCGGAAGCGGCGATCGCCCCGATTCGCTGGCCGTTGGACCGGTCGAGATCTCCCCGGCCACTCGGGCCGCCGCCGACGCGGAAGGGCGTGGCGTGGCACTTGCTCGGGTTCAGGAATCGCTCGAAGAGCGACTCGGTCTTGCGATGGCTCAGACCAGGAAGTTCACGCTGGTCACTCGGGCGCGGCTCGATACGATTCTCGCCGAGCAGAGCCTCGCCGCCTCTGGATTCGTCGATGCCGACGACCCGAACGCGGCAAAGGCGCTCAAGATCGCCGGGGTGCAATGGATGGCGGTCCCTCGGATCATCGACTTCGAGGATATCACCCGGACTCGTCAATTCGAAGGCATCGAACGGACCGTGGAACGCCGGACGATCCGGATCGGGCTTGCCGTACAGATCCTCGATACCACCACGGGTGTGGTGGGCGAAACCGCAAGCGTGGTCGTCGAACGCACCGAATCAGCCGACGAGAACGACCGCGCTCGCCCGACCGGTGGCGATGCGACGAATCGATTGCTCGATTCGATGGCAGAGGAGGCTGCCAACGGAATCGCCTGTCGCGTCCTCGACGTCGCCTACCCCGCCTCGGTATTGGCCGTCGCCAAAGACCAGGTCACGTTCAATCGAGGGGACGGCGGATGCGTCGAAGCCGGACAGACTTGGATTCTCTCTCATCGCGGCGAGGCGCTCGTTGATCCGGATACGGGCGAAACTCTTGGATTCGACGAGCGTGAGATCGGCGCCGTGGAGATCACCATGGTCAGCGCGAAGCTGACTCGCGGTCGACTCATCGCGGGAGACGCCCTCAGGGGAGACGTGATCCGACCTGCTCCAGCAGATTGGAAGGTGCCTTCGACCTTCGCAGCGGTCGATCCAAACTCGGGCGCATCAGGCGCATCAGGCGCATCAGTCGCATCGGGTGCTCAGGAACCAGTGGTGAAGCCGGGAATCGTCGCGAAGACGCCGACGGACACGCTCGCGGCACTCGGCCCCGTCGCGGTGGTGGTGAAAGGGGATGTTCCGGGTTTGCCAGCTGATGCCGCCAAAGCCCTGGCCGCCAACGTGGGCGGCGCGGTCGCGGGGATCGGACTTCGAGCGATCGATCCGGCCGACGTTTTCCGCGCGATGCGGCCCGGATCCGCGGATCTGGCGGTCGAGAATGACGCGTCGATCGCACGGATGGCAGCGGCCCTCGGAGCCCGTTGCGTGCTCGTGATCGATCTGGCCACGGTCGATCAGTCGCTCCGTCGAGTCGAGGTGGGGGGAAATCGGACCAGCATGCGGGAGACGACCCTCCGCGGCGGCTGGCGACTTCTCGAGACTGGCACGGGCGCGGCGGAGGCCGGTGACTACTTCGTGGTCCGAGTGGGGTCGATGGCCTCCGACGGCGGCGGGTCCGCGACGGTGCAGGTCGACGAATCGCTCGCGGGCCGCCTGTATTCGGAGGCATCGAAGACGATCGCCGATCAACTTCGTGCGGACGCCCAATTCCTCTCGGGTTCGACCGATCCGGTCGGCTCGGGATACCTCCAGGTCGACGCGATTCTCGACGGACTCTCGGTTCCGGAGATCGTCCAGGATGCTGAGGGCAAGTGGAGTATTTCCGGAGAGGTTCTGCCCGTTCTCGCTGGAGGCGCGGAGATCGCGCTCGACGGGTTCGTGATCTGCACCACGCCTTGCGGGGTGGAGGTCCAACGAGGGCCGCATCGTCTGACCGTGACTCGGGCCGGCGCGGACTCGTGGACTCGGGAGATCCGTGTGCTCGGGGGAACCGCCGAGAAACCCCAGCGAATCTCCGTTGGCCTTCGACTCACCGATGCCGAGCGTGGCCGCTGGCTGGAAAACGCCGCGATCTTCGAAGGGCTCAAGCGAGAAGCGGCACTCACCACCGCCGAAGTGGAGCGGATCAACGGATTTGCACAGTTCCTCCGGCAGAGCGGATTTCGGATCGATCGTCAGGAACGTCAGGACATCAAGGTCGACACCGACGATGCGCCGGTGATTGAACGACAGAATTCCTTCTGGAATCGTTGGTGATTCTCGCCGGGAAAGGATTCGTCGCCAGCATGATGCTCGTTGGGGCATCACTCGGAGGGATCGGCTGTGCGAACCACAACGATCGCGCCGAGGGATACCTCTCGGCCCTCGCCGCCGGCCAGTGGAGCGAGGCGGTCGTGGCAGCGCGGCGCGGCGCCTCCGATGGGACCGACCGGAATACGGTGATCGACGCCCTCGAACTCGGCACAGTGGAGCGAATCGCCGGCGAATACCAGCAGAGTGACCAGAGTCTCGGTCGGGCCTGGGGGGCGATGACGCGGGGATCAGACCCCGACGATCCGACCTTCATCGACATCCTCACGGCGGTCGCGGTGAACGAACGCACGCTCGACTACGTCGGGAGTTCCTCGGATCGAGTGATGTGCGCCACGCTTCGGGCCCTCGACATGCTGGCGATGGGGAATCTCGAAACGGCACGGGTCGAAATGAGACGAGCGCAGTTCGCGCAAGAAGACGCCGAGGCTCGTTTTGCCGACCGGATCGCCAAGGCCCGGCAAGAGGTGGAAGCTGACCATGGCAACCTGACCAAGATCGAAGCGAGCGATGGGTTCAAGACGCAGTATGACGAGACCTACGACGGACTCGAGGGGACCTTTCGACCCTACGACGGCTGGACAAACCCTTTTACCGACTGGCTGACCGCGATCATCCTGTACGTCGATGGCGTTGACGGTGGGGATAAGAATCGCTCCATCGACCTACTCCGTCGAGTTCGCGGGACGATCGGCGCGAACTCTGCCGTGGAATCCGACCTGGCGATGGTTGAGTCGTCGGTGGTGGCGCCGCCTCAGGTTTGGCTTCTGCTGGAGAGCGGGTTCGCCCCGAAGAAGGAAGAGGTCTCGTTCCGAATCCCCGCCTTCATTCCCCAGATGCCGTTCATTGGAATCGCACTGCCAAAGTTGCAACAGGTCGAGGGTGCGGCGACGCATGCGACGATCGCCAGCGACAACGAGAACGCACAAACGGCGATCATTTGCGACATGGGAAGCGTGATCGCCCACGAGTTTCAAGTCGAACTTCCATTGATCACCGGCCGCGCGATCGCCTCGGCCCTGACCAAAGCGGCGGCGTCGCTCGCCGCCAACCTCACCGCGGAGAATTCCGGTAGCGGGTGGGCACTTCTGGCGAGCATGGTCGCGACCAACGTCTACGGCTATTCCACGACCCTCGCCGATCTCCGGACCTGGCGAACCCTTCCTCGCTACTACGCGGTCGCTCGGATCCCATCCCCGGTGGACGGCCGGGTCAGACTTACTGGGCCGGCGGGAGTCCACGAGATCGACGTACCATTGAATCGCAACTCGATGATCGTCCTGCGAAGCCTTCGGGCCGACGGGCCGGCCTCGATCCACGTTTTTCCCCTCGACGAGCTGACGCCGCTCGAAGATCCACCGATTGCAGATCCGCTCATCGAAGATCCGCCGATCGACGTGGCCGTCTGACTAGAATTCGTCACGAAAAGGAATCCGACCATGAGACCAGTAATCACCCGAACCCTCCTCCTTGCGTCCGTCCTCTTGGTCGGCTGCTACGCCAATACCATCACGAGTAGCCAGCAGATCCGGAAGGATGGCTGGCTCGCCTCGCATGCGAATGTCCGCGTGGTCCGGGAGACGAAGGTGAGCGATGATCTTCTCCGGGTCGACGTCGAGGTCGAGAACACGCAGCCCTTCAATTCCCGATTCAACTACAAGTTCGAATTCTTCGATGCGGAGGGCCGATTGCTCTTCAGCCCGGTTTCGGGCTATCGTCAAGAACAGGTCGCCGCGGGCGCCTTCTCGACCGTGACCGCCACCGCCAGCGATCCGAGGGCGGCTGACTTCCGACTCACTCTGACCAACGCCGATTGAACCTGCCAGGAATCCGATCATGAATCCCAAGCCTCTTCTTTCCGTTATTTTTTCCGCTTTCGCCTTCGCCTCGATCTCGGGTTGCAATCAGCCCGCCCGAGTGGTGACGGATGACCGGGACAAGATCGTGTCGATCGACCAGATCGACGTTCAAGACTGGTCCAACGCCGCCGATCAGGTCCTCCAGCAACTCTTCGCAAGCGGTGCACTCGAGACCGCCCCCATGAAGCCCGCGCGGATCGAGGTCACCAGAGTGGTCAACGACACGGCACAGCGGATCGACACGGATCTCCTGACCCAGAAGATCAAGATCGCCCTGACGCAGTCCGGAAAGGTCGTATTCGCCAGCAGTGATACTCGCGCCAACGAAGTCGCCGACTACCGCGATTTCAAGGCCGGCGACGACGCTCCGCGGCTGCCGTTCTTCGTGATCAACGGCAAGATTCTCGAAATTCGATCTTCCGCAGGATCAACCAAGCAGTCGAGTTTCGTGTTCCAGTTGAATCTGGTGAACACCGTCGAAAGCATCGATGCCTGGAGCGGCGAGGCAGAGGTCACCAAGCAGGGCACTCGGAATGCGAAAAACTCTCGCGGCTGAGTTTCTCGACTGGTGACCGGTCGAGACGGACTTGAATTCTTATCGATTCCGGCCGAGCCATTCGAGAAGTCGTTCCTCAGGCCAGGCGTTGAGGCAGCCGGGAATCCGCAGGCGGCCTCGTCGTCCGGTCATGACGCCGTATCGGATGAACTCCAGATGCTCGGCGCGGTGCGCATCGGTGTTGATGGAGATCAGGCACCCGGCATCGACTGCGGCTCTGACGTGGATGTCACGCAGGTCGAGTCGATACGGATTCGCGTTGATTTCGAGGGCGGTCCCGCCTTCGATGGCCGCGGTGATGAGTTGCTCGATATCTGGTTCGAGTCCTTTGCGCGTGCCGATCAGACGCCCCGTGGGATGCCCGATGATCGAGACCAGTGGATGTCGGGCCGCCGCACACAATCTCGCGGTCGCGGTGTCAGGGTCCTGTCGAAGCGAAGCGTGCGGACTGGCGACCACCACATCGAGCAGGGCGAGGACGTCGTCCTCGTAATCAAGCGACCCATCCGCATGAATGTCGACCTCGCTTCCGGCCAGAAGGCGGATCCCCTCGATGCGTGCATCGGCTTCACGGATCGCATCGATGTGCATTCGGAGTCGGTCCTCGTCGAGGCCGTTTGCTTGGGCGCTCGAACGTGAATGATCCGTGATGGCGAGCACCGTTCGGCCCGCGGCTCGGGCCGCGACGGCGAGTTCTTCGATGGTGAGTCGACCGTCGCTGGCGGTGGTATGACTATGAAGCTCGGCGCGGATCGCGTCGACGGTGATGAGATCGTTCGGGACCTCGAGGTCGAATTCGTCTCGATCCACCCGGAGTTCCGGCGGAATCCAAGGCAGATCGAGGGCCTGATAGATCTCCGCCTCGGTGGCCGACGCGATCGCCACGACGCCCCGCTGCTGGGGCGGGCCGTTCTCGCCATCATCGGGAAACAGCCCGTACTCGTTGAGCCGAAGACCTCTGCCAATCGCCCGCTCTCGCAGCGCGACGTTGTGATCCTTGCTTCCGGTGAAGTACATGAGCGCCGCGCCCCACGCTTCCTCCGGCACCACCCGCAGGTCGACCTGAATGCCGTCCTCGAGTCGGACCGATGATTTGGTCTCGCCGGCGACGAGGATCTTCGTCACGCCGGACTGGGTTCGGAAGGCCTCGCTCGCGGCCGTTGGATCATCGGCGGTGACGAGCAAGTCGAGATCCCCGATGGTCTCCTGGCCGCGGCGCAGACTGCCAGCGTAGGCGACGTTCCGAACCCCGGGGATGGCCCGCATCATCGCGATAAGTCTCTCGGCGATGGGCATGGCGGTGCCGAGTCGTCGCCGATCGCCAGCGGTCTTCATGAAATCAATGGACTCGCGGATGTTGTCGATGGTCTTCTGGCCCATTCGAGGCAGCGCCTTGAGCCGTCCGTCGTCGATGGCGGCTTCCAGATCACCGATCGACTCGATCTCCGCCTCCTGCCAGAGGCGTCGGACCGTCTTCGGACCAAGGCCCGGCACCTTCATGACCTCGCGAAGGCCATCCGGGACTGATGCTCGGAGTTGCTCCAATTCTGCCACGGTTCCCAGAGTGGCGAATTCGACGATCTTCTGGGCACTCGATTTGCCGATGCCGTCGATCGCTTCGAGCGCTTTCAGCCCACCCTCGGACCGAGCCGGTTCACCAAGATCGGTGGTGAGCCCTTCGACCACTCGGGCGATCTTGGCGTGGGCATTGACCCGAAAGCCGTTGGCGCCGGTGAGTTCGAGCAACGTCGCCAATTCCTCGAAGATCTTTGCGATGTCTTCGTTCATGCTCATGGTTCGCATCGTACGAAAAAAAGGCGACGATCAACCGACGTCGCCGAGTCCGAGCGTGGCTCCGTAGCGATCCATCAGAAGGCGACGCATCTCCACCGCGTCGGGACCCAGGAGTCGGGAATCCCGCTCGATCCAGTCGGCGGCATCCTGACGGGCCAAGCGAAGGAGATCGAGGTCTTTGATGAGGTCGGCGACTCGAAAGGGGGGCAGGCCGGATTGTCGAGCGCCGAAAAGTTCGCCGGGGCCCCGGATGGCCAGGTCGAGTTCGGCGATCTCGAAGCCGTCATCGGTTCCGCCGATGGCTTCCAGTCGGCGGCGTCCTTCGTCGGTGGTGGGCTCGCCGATCAAGGCGCAGACGCCGCGTTTGGCACCGCGTCCCACACGCCCTCGCAACTGATGGAGTTGTGCGAGACCGAACCGCTCTGCATGTTCCACCACCATCACGGTGGCATTGGGCACGTCTACCCCGACTTCGATCACCACCGTCGCCACGAGGACATCAATGCTTCGCTCGCGGAACCGATTCATGATCGCCTCCCGTTCATCTCGGTTCATTCGACCGTGCACTGCACCCAGCCGCACCCCGGCGAGAGGCCCGGCGGCGAGCATCTTCAAGTGGTTCTCGACGTCGGCGAGACCCATCTCCGATTCCTCGACCGCGGGGACGACAACGAAGCCCTGTTCGCCGGCCGCCACGCGTTCGGCAAGAAATCCGTAGACGTCGGCTGCCTTCGACGGAGGGACAACGCGAGTCACGGTCGGGATTCGTCCTGGTGGCAGATGTCGGATCACCGACACATCCAGATCGCCAAAGACGGTGAGCGAGAGGGTTCGGGGGATCGGGGTGGCAGTCATCACCAAGACATGGGGGACCCGGCCGGATTGGTTGGGGCGACGGAGCTTTGATCGTTGTTCGACGCCGAATCGATGCTGCTCATCGATGACCACCAGCGCAAGATCGTCGAAGACGGTTCCCTCCGAGAGGAGCGCATGCGTGCCGACCAGGAGCTTGACGTTTCCGGCGGCGATCCGTGCCAGGAGATCCCGTTTCTCCCGCGCGGGCGTTGATCCGGTGAGCAGACCGACTTCCACCTTGGCGCCCTCGAGCATCCGGCTGATCGAGGCATGGTGCTGTTCCGCCAGAATGCCAGTTGGTGCCATGATCGCGGACTGATGGCCGTGGGCGGCCGCCAGGAGCATCGCGTGGACCGCTACAGCGGTCTTTCCCGCGCCGACGTCGCCTTGGAGCAGTCGATTGGTTGGAACATCGCGTGCGAGATCCATGCCGATCTCGCCGCAGACCATGCGTTGATCGGCGGTCAATTCGAAGGGAAAGCGACTGAGGATTCGATGCTCGATCTCCGGGGACATCGGCAGCGGGGAGGCCTTCATCGTCTCGCGAAGGTGTCGACGTTTCATCATCACGCCGAGTTGCAGGAGCAGGAGTTCGTCGTAGGCGAGTCGGCGGCGTGCGTCCGCCGCGTCTCGCAGGCTCTTGGGTTGATGAATGCAACGGTATGCGTCGCCGAGCCGGTTCAAGACCCGCGACTTCCGAATCGGTTCCGGAAGTGGATCGATGAGTGCGTCGGTCGTCGGGATCAGGATCCGGGTGACGAACTCCTCGATTCGACGGCTCGGAAGATCCTCACTCGCCGGATATACCGGGCGGAGTCGCTCGTCCCGTGCGGGTGTCTCGGCGTCGTCATCCTCCTCCCGCCATTGCGGGTTGCCGATCTGCAAGTAGCCCCGCCATCGCTTCGCCCGACCTTCGGCGACGATTCGAAGCCCCGGACGCAGCTTGTTCCGGAGCCAAGGCGCGTTGAACCAGACGAGTTGCACGGTCCCGGTCTCATCCTCCAACGTCACCTCAATGCGGGGTCGTCGGCCCGGCGGGATCTTGATCGCCGCGATCTCACCCCGGACCGAGACGTTCGCGGCGGCACCCTCCTCGTCGGGGAGCGAGGCGTCGATCTCGGAGATCGTCGCTTCGGCGTGTTCGTGTTCGTACCGCATCGGAATATGGTCGAGCAGGTCTCCCACCGTCGCAATATCCAACCGGCGGAGCACCGCGGCGAGACGCGGTCCGACGCCGGGAACGACCTCGATGTCTGCGTCGGGTTGAAAAGGGGTCGGTGAGTTCATCTGGGGGAGGTGCCGGTGGAAGAAGAGGCCAGGTCGTAGCATACGGGGATGGCCCACAAGCCCACCGAGAAGAAACGTTCCCTCAACGATGCGATGCTTTTTGTGCATGGCGCCAGCGGCGACACGTCGAAAGCGGCGAATACGTCGCCGAGGACGGCCGGGGATGCGTCGGATTCGCCGAAACCGTATTCCGTCCGCGAGGTCGTCAATCTTCTGAATCAAACCTTGTCCACCATCGATGGCGGACGAAAGATCCGAGTGATCGGCGAAGTGGGGTCGGCCAGGCTCGGGGATCACTGGTATTTCACCCTGAAGGACGGCTCAAAGGCGAAGATCGAATGCTCGTTCTTTGCACAACGTCGGCGGCTCGATTCTGGTGCGGCCACCCCGGTGGTGGGGAGCCTGATGATCGCCACCGGACAACTCGAGTACTGGGATCAGGGGGGGCGACTCTCGCTCATCGTGCATCAGCTCCGCGAAGAAGGCGAGGGCGATCTTCATCGACGCTTCGAGCTGCTCAAGTCGGAACTGGAGGCTGCCGGATACTTTGACCCCTCGGTGAGAGTGCCGTTACCCACCTTCCCAACGCGGATCCTGATGATCACGAGCCGGGAAGGGGCGGCCCGCCGCGACGTCGAAGAAACGGCCCGACAGCGATGGCCCGGACTCGAGATCCTCATGCACCATGTCGCGGTCCAGGGAACCTTGGCGACGCCGCGGATCGCCGCCGCCATCCGGAAGGCCCGAGCGGTCGCGCCGTCGCTCGGGGTCGACGCCATCGTGCTCACCAGAGGGGGCGGAAGCCTCGAAGACCTTTGGTGCTTCAACGAACGAGCGGTCGCGGACGCGATTCAGGAATCACGTCGCACGGCCATCGAACGGCATCTTGCCGGTGGGCCGCGTCCGGTGCCGCTGGTGTCGGCGATCGGGCATGAGACTGATCTCACGATCGCCGATCTGGTGGCAGATCACCGGACCTCGACCCCGACTCAGGCGGCGATGGCGTTGGTCCCCGACGCCAACGAACATCGAGGCATCCTCGCCGGACGAGGGGGAAGAATGCGACTGTTGGTGGAACGCCGCTGGGGCGAATCCGCGGCTCGGCTTGAATTTGCATCGCGTCACGAGGTGCTTCGTCGGCCGGACCGGCTTCTCGTTCCGCATCGACAACGGCTCGATGATCTCGAAGGCCGACTCAAGGTCGCCACCGAAGGGCTGGTCGCCACTCGAAAGTCGGCGCTGGCGCGTTATGCGACGGGACTGGAACGGGTCGCCCCCAAGAGTCGGCTGGCGGTCGCTTCGGCGGCCATGGAGGCGGCGTCAGGTCGACTTGCTCGCGTGATGCGGACTCGCCTCACAGCGCTGGGAACTTCCATGGATCACGCGTCGCAGAGGCTGGCCTCGACGAGCCCGGACCAAGTCTTGTCCAGGGGATACTCCCTGACGCTCGACGGAGAAGGCCGGCCGATTCGATCGGCCTCCCAGCTCGCCGAAGGGGACGCCGTCACCACCAGACTGGCCGCCGGTGAGTTCGATGCCTCAGTGGTGGCGATCCGTCCGTCCATGGAACCCGATCCCACCTGAGTTTCGGCCGTGGAATCACACGCGTCCTGTTAGAGTCCGAGCCATGGCGACCTCCAAGAAATCGAAATCAGGATCGGATTCGGAGGTACCGCTTCGTTTCGAGGCGGCCGCCGAGGAATTGGAGTCGATCATTGACCGACTCGAGCAGGGGGACATCCCACTCGAGGAGAGCTTGGAAGCCTACGGTCGGGGACGATCCCTCTTGGCGAGATGCCGGTCGATCCTCGATGCCGCCGCCGCAGAGATCGCGGAGGTCGACCTCGACGCCATGGACGGCGACGCCGACTCGAATGTCTAGCCGAGCCGCCCACGAGGATGGCCGCGCGTGTCGATGCGAGGAGGCACCTTTTTGAATTCGGAGCCTTTTTTTGCCGACCTACCGACGTGGGCTCTGATCTGGTCACCTCGGATCGTGACGGCTTTTTTTCTCTTCGCCTTCGGGGCATGCGTCGGAAGTTTTCTGAACGTCGTCGCGTACCGCGTTCCAGAAGGCCGAAGCGTGGTGAGTCCGCCCAGTCGCTGTCCAAAATGCGGATGGCGCCTCTCTTGGCATGAAAACCTCCCGATCGTCGGTTGGATTTTCCTTCGGGGGAAATGCCGTCGGTGCCGCGGGAAAATCAGCATCCAGTACCCGACGATCGAGTTCCTGGTGGCGATGCTCTTCGTCGTCACGTACTTCGCATTCTTCTGGCCGCCCAGCGGCACCTGGCTGGCCGACATCGGCGGGCCATGGTGGACTCGATCCCAGCTCGCCGGTGCCTGGCCTGCGTATCTCGTGATGGTCACGCTGGTGAGCGGATTGGTGGCGGCAACCCTCGTGGATGCCCGGACCTTCCTGATTCCCGCAGGGATCACCACGACGATGACCATCGTTGCCGCCGGGGGATGGCTCCTTCAGGGATTCCTCCCGACCAGAATCGCGGACCCCGGACTCTTCCCGCTCCCGCTCGCGGGGTGGACGACGATCTTCATCACCCTTGGAGGCCTTCTCGGCACCATTCTGGCGTGCCAGCTCCTCTGGTCCGGACGGATTCGCCGGAGTTTCGCTGATTACGAAGACTATGTGAAAGATGATGACCCTCTGGCGGAATATCCCCATGGACGGCGGGAAATGCGGCACGAACTCGCATTTCTGCTCCCGATTCTGGTCGGCGGACTCATCGGCTGGGGGTTGGCGGTGGTTCTCAATCTGGAGACGACGCCTCCTCTCGTGCTTGGAATCCTCGGATCGGTGCTCTTGGGGTGGTTCGTGGGCGGAGGGCTCGTCTGGGGCGTTCGGATCCTCGGGACCTTGGGGTTTGGTCGCGAGGCGATGGGGATGGGTGACGTGCATCTTCTCGCGGCCATCGGCGCCGCGCTGGGATGGATGGATCCGATCCGGATCTTCTTCTTGGCCCCTTTTTTGGCCCTGGGATGGATTGCCGTCTCGCGTTTGGTGGCGAGGCTGGTCCACCGTCAGGGGCGGGAACTCCCTTATGGACCGCATCTTGCGGCGGCAACCATGCTGGTGGTCTTCGCTCGGCCCTTTGTGGATGAACTCCAACGGGCGCTCTTCAGTCCGCCCGGATAATCTGTAGGCGATACACTCGACCCGCCGGAGCCGATCTGCCGTTTGATCGGGCGTCTTCCGGCGAAACAATATCTTCGGCAGCCTTGAGGGGCTCCCGAGTCATGGACGACCCTTCGGATTTTATGCCGAAGGAAAACGCGGAGGTTTCGACGACATGAATGGACGACTTCTTCTTATCACGCTCTTCGCAGGCATCACGGCGATGGGCGGTTGTGACAACAATGCCAAGATGAATCAGCAGTCGCTGATGCAGGAGAACCTTGAACTTCGCGACAGCCTCGCGACGTCACAGAAGGATCTGGACGACGCGCAAGCCCGGAGCCGTCAGCTCGAGTTCCAGTTGAACGAAGCGAATGACCAAGCGGTGAACGCTCAGGCGCAACCGGTGGTCGGGAACTTCGGGCCGGGCGTCGAAGTTTTTCAGGCGGGCGGCGAGATGATCGTTCGCATCGACGGAGACGTGCTCTTCGACTCCGGACGGACTTCATTGAAGCCGGCTGCCAAGACGACGCTCAAGCAGATCTCCGACGAGGTTCGTCGCTCCTTTCCGAACGCCAAGGTTCGCGTCACCGGTTTTACCGATACCGATCCGATCAAGAAGTCGGGGTTTAAGTCGAACTATCACCTCGGGTTCGAACGGGCGTTCGCCGTCGGCACGTTCCTTGATTCGCAGGGCTTCAGTTCGGACGACATCAGTTACGCCACCTTCGGACCTGATGCGCCGCTTGGAAGCAAATCCAAGAGTCGTCGCGTTGAAGTCTCGATCGTGACCGACGATTGATCGACCGAACCGGATCCGAGGGGGCCAGTTCTCGCGAACTGATCTGATCGGCCTGGTTTGACTTCGGACAGAAACGAGGCGGGGCGTCGACATCGGTCGACGCCCCGCCTTCTTTTTTGTCGTTGTCATGTCTTCATGTCGTCATGTTTGTCAGACATCCACCACCGTGGCGTCGTTCCGAAGCGGTGGCTTGATCTCCGGAGGTCATCCGGATTCAAGGCGCCGCGTGTCGATCAGAACTCAACCTTGACGCCTTCGGCCTTGATCGCTTCGATGAGCGTGCCGAGGGTCGCCAGAGTGGCATCCAGTCGGCGCGCCGCGTCGTCGAGATCGTCGTACAGCGCCGGATCGTTGAGAAGCCTGCCCACGGTGCCTTCGCCGTTACCGGCCTTTCCGATCACTTCTCGAACCTCCGCGAGGGTTGCGTCCACGGCGTCGGCGGTGCTCGCCAGTCTGGCCATGAAGGCCGGCGCTTCCCGGCCGAGTTCGGTGGCGAGTTCGCCGGCTGCCACCGCGGCATCAGCCGCCCGCTCGATGAAGAGGTTGGCCTTAAAAACGGCCTGCTTGGCATCTTCTCGCAGTTGCTCATCGCCCAGCCAGTCACCCGCGATGTTGAAGGCACGCTCGGCTTCGGCGAGTGTCCGGTTGATCCGCACCACCGAAGCGGCAAGGCCCTCCTCGTCGTCGGGATCCGCACCGACCATATCGTTCAGGCGGCGGCCGAGATCGCCGTAGACCGAAGCGAGGGCGCCGACTTCCTTGAAGCTCTCGGTCACCGGCAGCATCTGTAAGTCGAGCGCCTGAATCAATGTTTCGTCCAGCGTCATGAACTTGCCGGTGAGTACCGGGACATCATCCCGCGTAAAGACGGAACGTCCCCCGTTGGGATCGAGCGACAGAATCGAGAGTCGCGTTCCGCCGCCAATCAAGGCCGTCTCGACCTGCACCAAATGGTCGACCGGAAGGCGAACCCACTCATCCAGTCGACACGTGAGTCGAACAGGGTTCGTCTCATCCATTTCGAGCACCACGGTCTCAACCACGCCGATCGGAACTCCGTCGAGTGTGATCTGGCTTCCATAGCGAAGACCACCAGCGTGATTGAGACGGATTGTCACGTCATACGCATCGCGGGCAAGTTCACGAAGCGAGCCAAATGCAAGGAGCATCGCGACGCACGCCAAGACGCCTGCGATGGCCGCCATGCCGATCACGGCATCTCTGTATCGGTCTTTCATGTCGACATACTCGCAGGATCCAGCGACTCGTGCGTTGGTTCGCCGGGCGTGAACTCGCGCCCTTCCAGAAAAGCCCGGACCACTGGATCTTCCGAATGCCGCATTTCATCAGGCGTGGCATCAAGTCGAACCCGGCCTTCATCAAGGAGCACCATCCGATCAGCGACCTGAAATGCGGAATCGAGATCGTGCGTCACGACCACACTGGTGATGTTCAGTTCCCGTTGAAGCCGAACGATCAGATCGTTGATCACGTTGGCTCGGATCGGATCCAGCCCGGTGGTGGGTTCGTCGTAGAGGATCATCTCGGGCTCGAGCACGATCGCCCGTGCCAAGCCGACCCGCTTCCGCATTCCTCCGGAGAGTTCCGACGGCATCTGATCGACACTGTCCGCGAGTCCGACCCGATCAAGCGTGCGAAGGACGCGCTTCTCAAGATCGGGACCGGACTGGCCGGTCTCGAGCAGGGGAAACGCCACGTTCTCACGAACGGTCATCGAATCGAACAGAGCGGCGCTCTGGAAGAGGAATCCGATTCGCCGGCGTATCGGTGCGAAATGGCGTTCACTCAACTTGTCGATCCTGGTTCCCTTGAACGAAACCTCACCCGCGTCGGGACGGAGGAGGCCGACGATGTGCTTGAGCATCACGCTCTTGCCGCATCCGCTGGGGCCCATCACGACCAGAGATCGTCCAGGCTCGACATCCAGATCGAGGCCGCGGAGGACCGGGCGGCCATCGAAGGACTTCCAGACCCCACGGAGAGAGACGATTGGATGGAGTTCTGGGTCGGCATCAGCGATCATGGGCTTATCATCTCCAGTGGAGCACAGGATGCAAATGCCCGAAGAAGAAGAACTTCGCCACCCGTCGGACCGACGCCCAGCAGGCCTCGGGACCAATGGGGTCCTCTGTCATCAAGGCCCGGTGATCCGCGTCGAGCAATATGAATTCGAAATGGACGGTCGTCGGATTCGCAAGGACGTGGTTCGCCATCCAGGTGCGATCACCGTGATTCCGATCGAGGCGGACGGATCCGTACTCATGGTCGAAGTCGGCCGATTCGCCGTGGGCCGGATGCTGCTCGAATTCTGTGCGGGCAAACTCGAGCCGGAAGAATCTCCGTTGGCGGCCGCTGGCCGGGAACTTGAGGAGGAGGTCGGTCGGCACGCCGGGCGGATCGATCCGATCGGAGCGTACTTCACGAGTCCGGGGTTTTGCGATGAACGAATGCATGCATTCGTCGCAACCGACCTCTCACCAGTTCCGAGACGTCTCGAACCAGGGGAGGAAATCGAGGTCGTCCGAATGACGCCCCGCATGATCGACCAGGCGATTTCTGAGGGTCGAATCGATGATGGAAAAAGTATCACGGCCTGGCATCTCTTCCGGGCGAAAGATCGAGATGGTGGCCGATGACCGCGATGAACTCGGGCGATGAACTACCGCCCACGGCGTCTCAAGCCACCCGGACGATGCCGAGATTCGGCGATCCACTGAGCTGGTCCGTGCCGATCATGCGGCTTGGTGGCACCACGGTGCGAGTTCACGCCCTGCTGCTTGCCACCATCGTGGTCCTCCTAATGCGAGCCGGCTGGTTCGCGGGGGACATTGGTTTCTTCCTCGGGCCGATTCCCGCGGCGATCTTTCTGAGTGGTCTTTGTGGCGTCGTCTTCATTCACGAAACGGCGAACCTAATCGTTCTTCGGCGTCTCGGTGGAGATCTCCCCGAGATCATTCTCCAGCCGCTTGGAGGACTTGAGAATGGGATCTCGCCCCCCGACTGGCGAAGCACCCTTGTTGCGGCGATGACCGGGCCCATGGTGACGATGCTGTGCGTGCTCTTCGCAATAATCGCGCTCTATCTTGGCTCCGGAACAATCCTGATTCCTGACCCATTCACTTTTTCCGGTGTCTATTCCCCGGGCGTCGCGGAGTCGGCCTGGCTGGAGAGCGTCTACCTCGTCGGCATCGCAGCGATGCTGGTGAGCGTGGCCAATCTCCTCCCGGTGGCACCGTTCCGAGGCCAGTTGATACTCGAGGCGATTCTGAGGCCTCGATTGGGGCCGGCAGCTTCTCGCCGAGCCACCCATCGAGTCGGCATCGCCACGGCCATCCTCTTGGCGGGTGCGGGAGTTCTCAGCCTCCAACTGGTGCTGGTGCTGATCGCCATGCTCTCAGCGACCATGCTGCAACGAGAACATCAGAGATTCCGGGAGATCGGCGAGGTCGTCGGAGGGAGTGATTCCCAAGTGGTCGATATCCGCCTGGACGCGATCCTTGATCAACAGGAAGCCGCCGAGCAAGACGCCGCGGCGGCCCGTGCGGCGATCCGGCGATCGGAGGCACAGGCGAATGAAGAAGCGTTACTGAATCAGATTCTGGAGAAGATCGCTCGACAAGGCATCGAAGCCCTCGACGCGAACGAGCGGAAGCTTCTTGAGGCCGCAACCACGAGACAACGGGCGAAGTCGCCGGCGGACGATCCGCAGCCTTTCGATTGACGATCCTGACGGAAACGACGTCGACTTCGGCTTCGATTCCATGTCAAACGGCCCGGGGTCGGTAGACTCCACGATCCATGGGAATCTACGACCGAGATTATTCAAGAGCGTCCGCTGGTCGAGCTCCATCCCGACTCACCGGTCGCGGCTGGGGAATGTCCGGATGGTCGGTGAATCGATGGCTGATCACGATCTGCGTGGCAGTATTCGTCATCGATCAGTTTCTCCCGCCGACGATCGCGCCCATTCAGTCTGTGGCCC
>CALFOM010000007.1 GCA_937919685.1 uncultured Phycisphaera sp. | reverse complement strand
TCCTGTGAATGCGCCGTAGGCAATCGCACCCTTTGCGTAGAACTCGCTGGCCTGGATGGCGGGAAGAAGTTGATCGCACGTCGTGCCGTGGCCGACAAAATATGTGCCGGGTGGATTCTGGGCCTCGGCAAACGTGGTCGTGGTGCAGGTTCCGTCCGGCAGGACGGCCGCACCGAGTCTTGGGTCCGACGGCGAAATCGAGAATCCAACCGTGGGCGCATCCCAGTTCAATTCCTCGCAGTCGAAGTTTGCCAAGGTGACGGTATCGGAATTCAACGGCGCCAACATGAACCTACGGTTCCCTTCATCGAGTATCGCGTCTCCGAGCCATGAAGCTGGAACAAGGGTGCCATTGCAATCCTTGACAAATCCGGGATATGTGTTTTCCTGGGCCGTTCCCCAGGCCGCGAGCAGAAGGCCAAGGTCGGCGCTGTCCACCACGCCGTCTCCATTGAGGTCGCCAATGCAATTGGTCTTCGGGCAGGGTCCCCAGTTCGCCAGAAGTATTCCCAGATCCCTTCCGTCGACGACGTCATCGTTGTTGAAATCCCCCGGCGCGACTCCCAGCGCGATGGCGGTCATGGCGTAGCCGTATCCCCCGGACACGTCGTCACGAAGCGAGATCCAATCGACGCGGAATCCTTCGGGGCCGGTGGCAACAATCGTGCTATAGGCCGACCTGTCAATCCCGTTCAACAAAAACCAACTTTGTATGGCGCTCCACACAAGCACATCGCCGCTGGCAATGTCCGTGATGCGGATGTCCGCCGCGGGCTCCCATCCCGTACCGTCCTTTTTCATGGCCGGGAGGAGTGACGGAGCATGTACTTGCAAGACCACGTTGCCGGATGGATGCGAGATCACCTGGCTGCAATGGAACCCAGGTGGCAGTCGATCGACGCCATTACCGAGGAGGATCGAGGCAGTGGTGCCCCGCCAGAGAAGAGGGGCGTCACAGCCTGAATACTCCGTCGTGGGACACGCCTGGAGCAGTCGGTTCGCCGAGCCAGCGAGCGCCCCGTTGCTTCCGACGCTCAACACGTTGGTGTTTTCCTGGTCCCTGAGACGTCCGGTGACGGAGGCGGCAATGATGCCGAGTTTTTTTCGCTCGGTCTCGGCGAGTTTATTTCCCTGAACGCGCGTTTCTGCTGAAGGTGGGTAGCGCTGCAAGTGAAGAGCCATCACCCCGGTGACCATGGGAGAGGCCATGGACGTTCCGCTGTCGAGCATCAATCCGCCGTCAGGGTGTTTCCAGTCGGCGGCCAAGATGTTCACCCCGGGGGCCAGGAGGTCGACCACCGGGCCGAAGTTGGTGAAGACCGCTGGCTGATCCAGGATGTTGGTTGCGCCGATGCACATCACGTCTGCGCTGGTTGCGGGCATCGACCATGAAGCAGGGTATGAGAAGTTTCCGGCACATGCGATAATTGGAATGCCCTGATTCGTCACCGCCTGGAGGGCATCAAAGTAGATGGATTGTGAAATCCCCCCGGCGGGTCCTTGAATCGACATGTTCGCGGTGGCTGGGCCATCAATGTTGGACGGGTTTGCCAGCCAGTTGAGGGCGGCGACGATAGCCGAATCGGGGCCACTACCGTTCTGATCGAACACCCGAAGAGCGACGATCTCGGCAGCTGGTGCGACGCCGATGGTGGCGCCGGCGATCGTCGAAGCCACGTGCGTACCGTGGCCGAACTGATCAACGGCCGAATCCACGTTGGGGTTGAAATTGAGAGCCTCAACGATGCGGCCTTCGAATTCGGTGTGGTCTGGTGTGATGCCGCTATCGATGACGACCACGGTGACGCCCGAGCCATCCGCACCGCAGGGATCGTAGTCCGGGGCAAGACCGTCGGGATCGGAGATTCGGCGAAGTCCCCAGGGAGCAGGCAGGTTGGGATCGTCGTTGGTGTTGTCCCCACGGCTTGGCAACCAGTTCCCCCCGTGGGCAATGAAATCCGGCTCGACGCGACGCACTCTCGGGTCATCGAGCAACAAGGCTGCCTCCAGAGGGGTCATGTACGCGGCGAATCCAACGATGGCGTACACGTATCGCTGGGTCGTTCGGCCTCCTCCGATGGTGTCGGCTAGGACTTCGTCGATATCGGCTTCAAGAAACGCCGCGCGGTTAGGGTCCGGCTCGAGTTCGAGTTGCACCAGCCAACTGGGCATGTCGGAGTTCGACTCACGAAATTGCGTGTCGTAGACGGCCAGAGGCGCCGGCGCCGTGACGGCCTGGACGTGTTCCTGGCGGAGAGGAGGCGGTGTGGCTGTCGTAGCGACACAGATCATCGCGAGCGAAACAAAGGCAACCGTCGTGGGTGTTCGTAGCATGGTCTCTCTCTCCGGGGCGGAATGTCAAGTGCTCAACGGACCGGTACAAGTATATCTGCGGCCCTCGCCGTCACAAAGGTATTCTTCGGATCGCGTCCACACGTCCGCTTCGATCGCGATCAACGCATCGTCAATCAGCTTCGATACCTCGGCAAGCGCGTTTGCGGGGCGGAATTCGCGGGAGGTCGATCGCGATGGTGTCTATGCGGACTTTGACCACCTATTAGGAGAGATCAGCGTCGAAGGCGGCGAGCAAGGACCATGTTCTGACGAAGCGTCGGGTCACATCGAGCGTCCGAAAAAGGGCTGGACAACAGATCGGTAGACAGGTCCACCCTGAAAAGTAGCCCACGATGAAGGGCATGGCAAGAAGACATGGCTATTTCCATCGCTTTTGCCGCGAACCTCGCGATGGATGCCTCACCACCCCGCCGTCCGGGGAATCGACGCCTCTGGTCACCGCGAGTAGGCTTCGTCCCCGCCCTTTCCTCCGGAGCGCGAGACCATGTTGAGGCAGCCAGACGCGACATTGTCACTCGACCGGCTAAGCGAACGAGCCGCCGACCGCATCGCCGCGATCATCGTGAATCACCCTTGGCGAGTGCTGTTGGTCGCCGCCCTGATGGCGACCACCGCCGCCTGGTACGCGGCGTCCAATCTCGTCCTCGACGCGGATACCAATCACCTGATCGGCACCGAGCGACCATTCATGATCGGGTTCAACGAGTGGCTCGAAGAGTTCGGCGACCTCGAATATCTCTACGTCGTGGTCGACCCCGGAGAAGATCCGACGGCCGGTGATTCCGCGGTGCGTGATCTGGTGCATCGACTTCAGGCGATGCCCGACCTTCCCGCAGTCCACGGCTGGATCTCGGGCGCCGAGAAATGGCGGCTCGCCACCCGCGCCATGCCGTTGTCCGATCTCGAGAATCTGGTGCAGGGCGGCGACGCCCTGACCATTCTGTCTGCTGACACTCCGACGACAACCGTGCTTCGGCTGGGAATCGAACGTCTCGATCGAGCCACCGGCCTGGCATCATTCACGCTTGACGACGCGGAACGTCGAACCCTCGCCGCAAGTGGTGCCCTTCTCCTCGAATCGATCGCTGCCGCTCGGATCGAAGGTGTTCCGGAACTCCAGCACGATTCGGGATTCGATCTCGCGATGATCCGGCCCGACGAGTTCCTTGTGAACCCGGGAGGACGCTTTCGATTTGTCGAGATCCTGCCTCGGAAAAACTTCGGTTCATTGGCGGCTATTGAAGGCCCGCTCGCAGAGATTCGGGCGGCGATGGCCGTCGTCGCGGCGGCTCATCCGGGCGTCGAAATCGGTATCACCGGGAAGCCCGTGCTCCAAGCCGACGAACTGGCGATCAGCGATGCAGACATGACCCGCTGCGCCGCTGGCGCGTTCGCGGTGATTGCGGTCATCTTCATGGTCGTCTTCCGCGATGTCCGACGACCATTACTCGCGATGCTGGCCTTCCTGTTCGCGTTTGCTTGGACCTACGGCGCCGCGGCGCTGCTGGTGGGTCGACTCAACCTGCTGAGCATCATCTTCATGCTCGTTCTGGTGGGCGTCGGTCTCGACTACGGAATTCACATGGTCGCTCGCTGGGCGGAAGCCCGACGTCGATCGACCGCCGAAGAGGCTGTCAGAGAGACGATTCGGACCGCCGGGGTCGGCAACCTCTTCGGAGCCACCACCAGCGCCGGCGTCTTCCTCCTCGCCCTCACGACCGATTTCGGAGGACTTCGCGAGCTCGGGATCATCGCGGGCACGGGTCTGCTGCTTTGTGTCTTGGCGATGTGTCTGGTCCTCCCCGCAATGCTGATGCTGGCCGAACGCCGCCAATCCGAACCGGACAGTCGATCTTCCCTGATCACCGGCAATGCCCGCGATGGAGCCTGGAAGGGAACTCGAGGTTCGCTCGGCATTCTTGCCCTCGGCGCTCTGGTCTCGGGAATCTTCGTCTTCACGATTCCCGCCGGATTCCGTTTCGAAGAGAACCTCCTGGCCCTGCAAGCCGACGGACTCGAGAGCGTCGAATGGGAGCATCGAGTTCTCGCCGACTCGAGCAGCGCATCCTGGTTCGCTGCCGTGGTGGTGGACACTGAATCCGAGGTCGAGGTGATCTCCGCACGCGCGTCGACCCACCCCGAGATCGGCGCCATTCGAAGCGTTCTGGATCTGGTCGAGCCGCCAACGCCCGAACGGGATCGTCTCAGAGCCTCGTTCCAGTCGTTCACTGGGATGCCCGTCAAGCTCCCGCTCGATGTTGCCGGGAGGCATGTCATCACGCCGACGATGCTCCGAGACGCCCGCGCTCGACTCCAAGCACTCGCGGAATCAGCAGGCTCCGTCGCTCCCGACGCCGCGGACCGGCTGCGGCTCATCGCCGGGCGACTCGGCTCGCTGGCCATCGCAATCGAACCGACGCTTGGGCGGGTGGATGATCAAGATGATC
>CALFOM010000006.1 GCA_937919685.1 uncultured Phycisphaera sp. | reverse complement strand
GGTGGGTGTCCACAACTTTCACCGTTCCCGGTGGGCGAGGATCGTCGAGGTCCAACGCCGATCCGTTTTAGGCTTCCACGACGACCGTCATTGACATCAGTCGATGGGTGGCCACAACTTTCCATAGCTTCCTTCCTGGTGTTTGCGAGGTTGTCCTCGTATTCCCAGGTATTCTGGAATCGCAGAAGGAAACTGAAGCGAAGGAATGAGCGAATGCCGGAGCCGTCGTGATTCGGACTAGCTTTTTCAGTCCGGTTACGATCGCTTTATTCGTCGAGCGCCTGGAGAGTGCGCTATGCCATGATGCCATGATGCCATGATGCGACCGACGCGAGGCAGGTGGTTCATCGGTGGAGTCAATTCCCGCCAGCAAACGCCGGGGATCTCTTCGAACGTATGGTCGCTTCCCACAAAAGGTATGAAGACGTTGACGCACGCGCTGCTTATATTTCCGCACCAGTTGTTCGACGAGCACCCGGGGCTTGCCTCATCTCCAGACCAAGTGATCCTCGTCGAAGACGATTTGTTCTTTGGTGATCATGTCTACCCGGCCGCGTTTCACAAACAAAAGCTGTGGCTGCATCGATCCAGCATGAAGCGGTATGAGCAACTGCTCCAAGGTCGCGGACTGTCCGTCGAGTACGTGGATCATCTTGCAACCGATCCGGCGCTCGGCCGAATGTTTGAGGCGGTGGTGGGTGCGGGATTGACGCGTGTCGACGTGTCGGATCCCCACGATGGCATGCTCTCAAAACGTTTGCGTCGCGGTTGCGAGCGGCGATCGATCGAACTTCGGTTTCTTGGGACGCCGATGTTCCTCAATTCAGCGGCGGAGAACCGCGAATATCGAGCCGGTCGGAAGCGATGGTTCATGGCTGACTTCTACCGGCACCAGCGGCAGCGATTGGAAGTGATGGTCGAGGATGGCGATCCGGTGGGGGGGCGATGGAGTTTCGACGACGAGAATCGCAAGAAGGTGCCGCGGAAGATGCTGGCGGAGATTCCCATTTTGTCGATCGATGCCGGGGATGGCTTCGACGAGGCCGCGAAAGCGCACGTCATGGAGCGTTACGGCGACAACCCGGGACACCTGGACGAGCTCATCTATTCCACGTCACACGCGGGCGCGGAACGCTGGCTGGCGTGTTTCCTCGACCAGCGATTCGGTCTGTTCGGCGACTATGAGGATGCGATGGTCAAGGGCGAGCGGTGGCTTTGGCACGGCGTGCTGACGCCGATGCTCAACATCGGTCTGCTGACGCCGCGGCAGGTGCTGGACGCCGCGATGCATCACGCCACGAAACACGACGTGCCCATCAATTCACTGGAGGGGTTCGTTCGGCAGCTCATCGGCTGGCGGGAGTTCATGCGCGCGACCTACGAGGATCTTGGCGTCGAGATGCGAACCAGCAATCACTGGGGGCATGTCCGCCCCATGCCAGCCAGTTTCTACGATGGGACCACGGGCATTGATCCGGTCGATGATGTCATCGGCCGAGTCTTGGACACGGGGTACTGCCATCACATCGAGCGTCTGATGGTGCTGGGCGGATTCATGTTTCTGTGCGAGATCCATCCCGATGCAATCTATCGTTGGTTCATGGAATTGTTCGTGGACAGTTACGACTGGGTCATGGTGCCCAACGTGTATGCGATGAGCCAGCATGCCGACGGTGGATCGATCACCACGAAGCCTTATTTTTCAGGGTCGTCATACGTTCGAAAAATGAGCAACCATCCGCCGGGCGATTGGACGGCGATCTGGGACGGCCTCTACTGGCGATGGATCTGGAACCACGTCGAGGAGCTGGGTCGAAACCCTCGCTGGGCGATGATGTGTGCGATGGCGAAGAAGATGGATCCGGTGAAGCGAGACGAACATATTCGAATCGCAGAGGCGTTCCTCGCCCGGCTGTGATGGAATGCTCGGCGACGATCGAGGCGGCACGGTGGGTGGCATGAACTGGTGCTGGACCAAGCTGCGAAAGCAGTCGCGGGAGTCGAATGCTCGGCATTCACCATTGGGCACATTGTGGGAACACTGCAGACACGCGGGCTGATCGAGATCGCCATGTCGCGAGTTCCTGGTCCCAACCCGCGGGAATGGAACAGGCTCGATTCTTCGTTTCCAATGACCACGCCGGTAGGCGGTTTCGATACCAGATAGATCCGGCGTAGCAGCCTCACTCGCGGGTCGGCAGGTCGAGATCGACGTTGGTCCCCGAAGCGTCCGGCTCGAATCTTCGCAGTGTGATCCTCGCGTGTCTCCCGACGGCGGACTCTGGGCGAGCTTCGCCACGTCGTCCGCACGCTTGGGGAGGAACTTGCACGATGGTCGCGGCATCGTGACAATTGCAAGATTCTAAGACTGGAGATTGAGCATGAACGACACCAATGAGATTCGATCCTGCGTTGAGCGGTACTACGAGAGTCTTCGAACTTCCGACCCCGCGGTCGTGCGGGAAGTGTTCCACGAGAACGCGATGATCGCGGGCTATCTGCCCGACGGCCTGCACCAGATGACCGTGGCCGAATTTGGTGGTTTCGTGGAGGCCCAGCAACCGTCGCCGGACGCTTCTGAAGATCCGCGAAGTTTGGAAATTCTCTCCTGCGAGCTCGCGGGTGAGACAGCCGCGGTCCGTCTGCGCGAGTCGTACTTGGGAATGGTCTTTCTCGATACGTTCGCGATGTTGAAGGTCGACGGCCGCTGGATGATCTACAACAAACTCTTCCACGTCGAAGGCTGAGTCCGGCTTCGACGGCATTCATCCCGCCCACGGGCATGGGGACCGGGACGAAGAACACGAGGGAGGCGCATGGCCGAGATTCATGACATCTTGAGACGTGATCATGTTGGGACGATCGCACGGTCGCGGTCGGTTTCGGCGGTCCCGTTCAGGCGCAGGCGGCGCATAGGCCGGAGAGCGTCAGGTCGTGGTGTTCGAGCACGAACCCCTTGGGGACCATTTTCTTGAGTCCACCCGGGCATCCATCGACGTCGAAGAATCGGTCGCAGGCCTTGCAATGGAAGTGGTGATGGTGCTTGGACGCGATGCTCGCCAGCTCGTACCGATCGCTCCCGTTGGGAACTGAGACGCCGACGATCATTCCTTCATCCTGCAGTTGTCGAACCACGCGATAGACCGTTCGTTGACCCACGGTCTCGACCGTACGGGAGGCGACGTCGTGGATTTCTTCGATGGAAAGGGGCCGGCCTGCGGAGTCGATGGCCTTCCTGATGGCTTCGAATTGCTTCGTCGTTCGTTGTTGGGTCATGGTGTTCGTCCTCAAGTGATCGGTCGGCTGAAATCCGATGGCCAATGGTACTGTATTGGCAATTTATTGCCAATAGTAGTTGACAATCAATTGCCGACAGGGAATACTCCCCGCCGACATTGATTTTCTTTCAGTATCACTTGCGGAGATGAATTCGGCCATGCGTACGACAAACAGTCTTTTTCCGAGATCCCTTTGGACTTCCTGCAGCCGTGCTGGCGAAAGGCGGGCTTCGATACTCGCCGTGCTCGGCGTGCTTAGTTTTGGATTGCATGGCGCCGGGGCTGAAACGCCTAGGGAGTTGCGTGTCGCCCCTGGCCCGGTCGGAAATGTAGTCATCGAGGGCTCGGACGACGAACCGTCGGCCGTGGAGATCGATGCGCACGCCCAGCACGATCACGCCGGGCACGTCGATCGGCCGGAGCCGTTGGGATTCAGCTTGACCGAAGGCTGGTTGGATGAGTGGGTCCATTCCCACTATTCCTCGGCGGGGACGCCGTACGTTCACGCCTTCGGCATCGAACCGGCGTTCCTTGGCCGCGACCTGTTGGTGAGCGGGGCGTTTATCGATGGTGCCGAGGGGTCGGAATACGAAATCGAAGCCGAATTGGAACTCGCCCTCACCAGACGAATCGGTCTGGTCGTCGAAGGTGGATACGCGTGGCTTGACCCGACGGACGAATCTCGAGCGGACGGAATCGGTGACATCGGCGTGGCCGCCCGATTCCTAATGGTGGAATGCGAGACGTTCCTCCTGTCGGTTAACACCGGCTTTGAGTTTCCGACCGGCGACGAGGATCGTGATCTCGGGGCGGGTGAAACGATCTTCGTGCCGTCGATCGCGACCTGGCTCGATCTCGGCGGGAACTTCACGCTTCAGAACGTCGTCGGTCTCGAGCATGGATTCACTTCGAAGGATGACGTCTTCTACTGGGGAGGGGCGCTCATCTGGTCGCTCTACACGGAAGGCAACGTGTTCGGAGCCGGCGGTGGCGTCCGTGCTCACTTTCCACGCGGGATGCTCAACCTGATCGCGGAGGTCGGTGGTGAGCTGGCGATCAACGGTGATGACCGGGGTGCCGGAACCGGCGAATGGTTGTTCGGTGTCTCCTACTCGGTTACCTCGCAGATGGAGATCCGCGCCGCCATTTCATTGCCCGCGTGGAATCCGCGGGAGTTCGAGAACGCGGTCACGCTGGGTCTGATTTATCACTTTTAGAGCCCCGATTTCGGGGCGGTCCGATTCCTATCGTCGCGGGGCTGGCGACATCGCGCCGCTGCGCTGCGTAGGTAGCAAGTCGAGGCCACCCACCGACCGGCCCCTGGGCCAGCCCGGCTCAAACGACAACCAGCCGGATGCGGGGCCTCCGCCCGGTTGTCGTTTGAGCGAGTGAGGCGATTCGAACGTCTGGAAACCACGCCGCCGATGTTGACGTGGTGTGATTCCGGTGACCTTTAGCCCGAAGTCCATATAGAGTGGGCGGTGGCACGTTCCGGTTCGCCTGATCCATGAACGCTCGGAGT
>CALFOM010000005.1 GCA_937919685.1 uncultured Phycisphaera sp. | reverse complement strand
CGTTCCGTTCGATGATCGAAGCGGGAATCGGCAATGACGCTCGGCGACTCGCGAGTCTTGTTCCAGCCTACACCGAAAATCCCCATCAACTTGTCCGTCAACTTTGGCTCGACGCCTACCGTGACGTGCTCGCAGGACCCGAGGTCGAAGTGATCTCCGCGCCCCCGGGTCTCAGAGGGTTGGCGCTTCGCATGAAGAGTTCGATGGACATCACGACGAGGCGGCGGGATGCCTCGACGGACCGGCGTCGTCGCGAGGCGATGCAGGGCGGCCTCGATGGAAACGCCTGGCAACTCGGTTCCCGACAGATCAGTATCGACAAGGCGGGGCGTCGCTTGAACCAGGATGCCACCGGCGGCTTTGGACGCGAAGGGGCGGGCGAATGATGACGAATCTCCAGACGCCGATCAGGAACATGGCCGGAAGGCCCGCGGTCGGAGAGCCAATCGTCGAAGCGGTGGGCCTGACCAAGGTTTTCACCGACTTCTGGAAGCGGGCGAAGGCAAGAGCCGTCGACGGCATCGACTTTGAGATCCACCGGCATGAGATCTTCGGTCTCCTCGGCCCGAACGGATCGGGTAAGAGCACGACCATCAAGATGATCCTCGGGCTCCTGCACAAGTCTTCGGGGCGATTGAGCGTGTTTAATCGCGAACCGTCGGACGTCGCGGTCAAAGGTCGGATCGGCTACCTCCCGGAAGAGTCGTACCTGTACCGGTATCTCGATGCACGGGAGACGCTCGATTACTACGGCCGGATCTTCGGGCTTGATCGTCGGACCCGAAATCGTCGGATTGACGAACTCCTCGACATGGTCGGGCTGGCACAGGTTAAGCGTCGTGCGGTCGGTGAATATTCCAAGGGTATGAGTCGTCGTCTCGGACTCGCTCAGGCTTTGATCAACGATCCCGAACTGCTGATTCTTGACGAACCAACATCCGGCCTGGATCCGATCGGCACTCGTCAGGTGAAAGATTTGCTGATTGAACTCGGAAGGCGGGGGACGACGATCCTGTTGAGTTCACACCTTCTCGCCGACGTCGAGGACGTCTGCGACCGCATGGTCATCCTCTACGGTGGGAAGATCCGGAAGGAAGGCCGCACGGAAGATCTTCTGTCGGACTCCAAGCACACGGTCATTCGCACATCGCGGTTGGATGATGACACGGTGCAACAGATCGAAGACGTCCTGCAAAGGCGAGGGATCGGGATCGACTCGATCGAACAGCCCCGGCAGCGACTCGAAGAACTCTTCATGGGGATCGTCGAGCAGGCCCAGTTGGAGGCCACGGATACTTCCGGTGCCCTGCAGGGCGGCGAGACTGCGGCGTTCCTCACTCGCGACGAAGCCGTGGACACCGGCGAGGGCGACTCGTTGATCGACGCGCTCCAGACGGCAGTTCCGACCGCCGCAGTTCGCTCCGTCGAGAAGACGGGTGATGATGCGAGTGGGAAGGCGGAATCCGAACAGCAACAGGTTGGAGTGCTCGACGATCTGCTTGCGGAACCCGAGGCTGACGTTCCAACGGCCCCTTCCACCGATGTTCCTTCGAAGCCCCAAGATCATGATGGCTCGGTCATCGATGATCTGCTGGGCGACTCGGATGACTCACGGAGTTCAAACGGGTGACGGCGCTCAAAAAATTCTGGCGCATTCTGGAAGAACTTCAGACGAGGATGCTCACGAAGTTGATCCTTTCGGGGCTGGCGATCGCGGCGACGCTCATCGTCTTTGGCTCGATCTGGAGTCAGGCCACCGACGTTCGAGCTCGCTTCGACGGGGTGGTCGCGGTCCTTCGGGAGGCCAATGCGGTCACGAAGGACGCCGTCGCCACAAGGCTTCTGGAGACCGGCGAGGTCGATGTCGATGGAGAGGTTTACGGCGGCCCCGACGTGAAGGCCGGGATTGCCGCGTTCTTCGACGAGGAGACGGGTGGTCTCATGCAGGTCGCCGAACTCGGCGCCCTTTTCGTGGCCGAGTCGATCCCTGCGTGGATGCCGAGTCTGCTGATCGACCGGCCCGAGTTCATTCTCTGGGCCGCGTTCGTCGTCTTGGCGTGGCTCCTTATGGTCGTCTGGACCGAGATCACCGTTCCGGTCGCGCTCACCATCCTCGGGACCATGGCGGTCGCGGCGATTCCCTGGACGCAGGGCTACACCGGCGTGGTGGTGTCCGTGTGTGGTGTGGGGCTACTGATCATCACGTTCGTGCTTCTGATCAGACTTCTTCTGCTGGTCCTCTCCGGAATCGCGTCGCCTCGGTCGTCATCGAGTCGGCATGGTCGACCTACGGTCATCGTCAACATCGCCGCAGTAGCGCACACGTTGATTCGCGAGAGCATCCGACTTCGAATCTCGTTCGCATTCATCGTTCTGATGCTCATCACCCTTCCCCTGATTCCACTCTGGATCGATCCTGAGGAGCCGGTCCGCTACCAGTTGCAGAATTTTCTCAGCGACTCGATGAGCCTCGTGTACACGCTGGCCGCATGCATGACTCTGGTGCTTGCTTGTGCCACAGTCAGTTTCGAGGTTCGCGATCGTCAGATTTGGCATCTGGTGACCAAGCCGATGGGCCGCCTCGAGTACATGCTCGGGAAGTGGGTCGGTTTGGTATCGCTCAACCTGATCCTGTTGGTCATTGGCGGTGTCTCCATCTTCTCGTTCACCCAGTATCTCGGGACGCGAGCGGATGACCCAATGCAGGCGATCGAAGTGCATGACGAGGTACTGACCGCTCGGGTCGGCGTGCTTCCGACGTTTGACAAGCTCACCGAGGAGGAAGTCCGCGAAAAAGCGCTCTCCCAGTACGACGGAGATGCCATCCTTCGAAGCGAGGTCGAAGCGGGTGAGCGAACCTACACGCAGACCATTCGGATGATCGTCGGCAGGCTCCGAAAGGAGCATTTGGACAAACAGCGAGCCGTCTCGCCCGATGGCTTCGCCGAAGGCAACGAGTACGACGCGCGGGTGTACGAGTTTCAAGGGCTTGGTCCAGCCAAGGAACGCGGGCAGAACCTCACGCTTCGATATCAGTTCCACATTGGTCGGTCCGAGAGCACCGACCGGTATCCGATCGTCTTCCGTTTCCCGTCGTTCGGCGAACAGGTGAGCCAAGACTTCGTGCCAGAACAATGGCATCGCCTCCTCGTGCCCGCGGCGCTTATCGACGACGACGGGACGCTGCGAATCCAGATCCTCAACGGTGGATTCTCATTCACGCCCAGCGACGCGACGGAGCGGTTCTTCGCCAACGGCGCGACCCTCTTCTTCGATCCCACCGACTTCGAAGTGCTTTGGCAGGCGACATCTTTCGAGGCCAACTTCACACGGGCGATGATCGTCAACTGGACGAAACTCGCGTTTCTCGCGATGCTCGGCGTCTCGACGGCCACCTTCCTGAGTTTTCCGATCGCGGTGCTGCTTTCGTTCACCGTGTTTATCGGTGGCTCGATGAGCTCTTTCATCACCAATAGCGTGTCGATGTTTAGCCCCGATGCGGACGCGATTCTGCCCATTCAGATCGTGCAGGTCGGAATTGCTTGGATCGCTTCGAGCGTGGCTTTTCTGCTTGAGCCGTTTGGTCGGGCGAGTCCGAACGCCATGGTGATCGAAGGCCGTCTGGTGGCCTGGTCCGGCGTTCTGCGTGATCTCCTGATTCTCGGTCTTCTCTGGTCAGGTCTGGTGCTCGGCATCGGCTGGGCCATCTTCCGTCGCCGGGAGCTTGCCACGTACAGCGGGCACGGCTGACCTGCCACCATGAACCGGGCTCGCCCGGCGTTCGTACCCCTCCGGTCCGGTTCCTTTTTCCTGTGATCCGCGAAGTCCTATGAGCAGAGACCGAATCACCCAGTTCATTGCCCTTCTCATCGCCGTTGCCGCCGTGCTCGGCGCAGGCTGGCTGTTGCCGACGATCGTGGAAAAGGCGGGGCAGGAACATCTGATGTTGACCGTCGTCGATCTCGAGACGGGTCTTCCGACGCCGGGGGCTGAGGTCGAGCAGGTCTACACCAGCTTGATTCGTTCCATGGAAACGGTGCTTCCCTCGGGCAGTGACCGTCCGATCGAAATCGCCTTCGACGCCGGTACCCGCGACTGGAACGGCGAGATGGAGGACGTGGTCGAGGTGTCATGGCGCGACGGTTCCTCGACGCGTACGGTGGTCGGCCGACTGGACGACATCGACGGATACGCCTTGCGATACACAGACTCCTCGATCGAGGGCGCTCCCCCGATCGTGGCTCTCGGCACAGCGATCGGAGCGCTCCGCGGCCTGATCGTCGATTACCTGTGGATCAAGGTCAACATGATGAAGGAGGAAGGGCAGTTCTACGAAGTGATGAGCGACGCCGATCTCATCACGAAACTGCAGCCTCGCTTTGCCGAGGTCTGGGGCTTTCACGGCCACAACATGGCCTACAACATCTCTGTGCTCACGAATACTCCGGAAGAGCGATGGGACTGGGTCAAGGCCGGGATCAACCTCGTTCGCAACGAGGGTCTCCGCTACAACCCCAATGACGTGGTGCTCCACAAGGAACTGGCGTTCTGGTTCGCGCACAAGATGGACGGAGTCTCGGACGACGGACATCTTCATTACAAACGTGAGCACGCCAAGGAGTGGCACTACCTTCTTGGGAAACCTCCCTTCGAAGCGGAGGATCGAGCATCCTGGATGAAGGAAATCGCCGACGCACCCGAATCGATTCAGGAGGCGGACGCCCTGGTTCCCGGAACCCAGGCGTTGATGGATGAGCTCGCTGAATCGCTCGACAACAATGGGTCTTCCTTTCGATTCGATCTTGATCAGGACTTCATGCTGAGCGTCGGGAAGTGGAACGCGGTGAAGAGTTCCCCCTACGCGAAGATCCTCGGGCTCGACGCGACCTTCGCGAAGAACGATCCGGTGTATGCGACTTTCGATCGGATCCTCGGCGATCCTGCCCGGAAGGACCAGGCGAGGACTTTCGTCAACTTCCTTCGCAAGAAGGTGCTTCGCGAGTCGTACAACATGGACCCGGTAATCATGTACGAGTACACCCGTGATCTGGGGCCCATCGACTGGAGGCATCCACAGGCGCACGCTCTCTACTGGGCGAAGCTTGGTTCGGAACGTGGCTCGAAGCGATTCGAAGACGAGGAAGAGATGCACAAAGTCATGAACAATGACCGCATCTGGATCCAGGCCATGCAGGCCCTCGCACGGTCGGGGTTGTTGAACGTCGATCCATTCAGTGGTGACAACCCAGGTCGTCTCAATGATCCGCGTTGGATCCGCTCTATCGACCGGTACTTCCGCGAACTCTATGGCAAGCACTTCAATTCCCGTGGCGGCGGCGGCGATACCTTCGCGAACTTCCATGAGAACTTCATGAAGCAGGCGGTCCGCGAACTCTGGCGAGCCGGAGAATACGAGGATGCGGGCGAGATCTACGAGTATCTGAACCAACTCTACGGCGAGGGCGGCGTGATTCCCAACGTCGGGTACAAGGCGCCGATAGATATTTTTGTGAAGGACCAGTCGACCGGCGAGTACGAGATGCAGCCTGAGGTCGCTCGTAGTGACGTGTACTCGGCGCTCCGACGCGGCTTCCGTGAGGGACTGTTGCTCAATCGGCCGGAGATTCTCGAGGAGGCGATCACCTTCGCCGGAGATCTCACCCTCTACTTCCAGCAGAACGAAACCAACGACTATGTCAGCAAGTTCGGTGAGAGCCGGATGGCCGACCTCCTTGGCGATCTCCAGTCGAGCGTCCGGGACGTGTTCCGGATCGTGTTACTGGATCGATCGCTTCCGCTGATCGACCGGCTCACCATCTATGCCCGGGCGGGAGACGAGCAGAAGCGGATGGCATTCGATGCGGTTCGCGAGGAATTGAAGATGGAATTCGAACAGAGCGGACTGGTCGGTGCCGTTTCGTTCGACCGTGCACTTCCAGAGCCGCCGGGAATGGCGGCGTATCGTCAAGCACAGGCTTCCGCCGCCGCCGCGGAAGCCGCGCGTCGGAGTTCCATCGGTGCGACCGCGGAGCAGAGGTGAGATGACGGCGACCGACCGCTTCCCCGCGATCTGGTGCATCGGCCGCAATTACGCGGATCACGCGGCGGAACTCGGAAACCAGCGGCCGGAACGGCCTTTAGTTTTCATGAAGAATCCTGCGTCGGTGATCGGAGATGGCGAGGCGATCGTCATCCCGGAAATCTGCCGTTTTCCTCAGTCCCAGGTGGACTGGGAGGCGGAACTCGGCGTGGTAATCGGCCGGGACGTCTGCGATCTTGCCGCCGAGGATGCGATCGCCTGCGTGTCGCACTTCCGAATTGTCAATGATGTGACCGCGAGGTGGTGGCAGAAGGAGGGATCCGGCGGACAGTTCTGCCGTGGGAAGAGCTTCGACACCTTCTGTCCGGTCGGCCCTGCGGTCTCCGCGGATACGATCGTGGATCCCCACTCGTTGAGCATCGAGACCCGCCTCAACGGCGAGGTTGTCCAGTCTTCGAATACCTCGGCCATGCTCTTCTCGATCGCCGAACTACTGGTCGAGTTGACCCGCGGAACGACTCTCTTAAAGGGCACGTTGCTTCTCACCGGAACGCCGGCTGGTGTAGGCGCAGCCATGACGCCGCCGCGATTTCTCGAAGCCGGAGATGTCGTGGAGATCGAGATCGAGGGGCTGGGTCGCCTCCGGAATCCCGTCGAAGCCGCTCCGTCAACGTGATGGCAGCAATGACGAAGCGTGGTAGCGCAGCGCCGGATCGAGATCTGGGCGTTGGTTTATTTTTCGGGAACTTCGTCCAGCCCGCGGCCGCCTCCGGGCCGGCATCGTGCGATGCGTCGGGTTGCCATCCAGCCTCCGCGAAGAGCGCCATGCCTCGTCACCGCTTCGATGGCATAGTTGGAGCAGCTGGGCTCGAACCGGCAATGACCGCCGAGGAATGGTGAACCGATTCGTTGGTAGATCCGGAATACGAAGATCAGGAGGGCGGCGGCGGGGGTTCTTCGTTCGAGTCGGACGTCGCCAGATTTCGTTTCCGCCATGTCTGATCCAGTCGGTCGATGGTTTCTTCGAGATGTCGGGCGTAGTCGGTGATCGCCAGTTCTTCGTGGGGTCGGATCACCACCATCAGATCGTAGCCTCCCGGCCAGTCCGCCCGGTGGAGCCGGAACGCCTCTCGAACCAGCCGCTTGAAACGGTTTCGACGGACGGCGTTGCCACATCGCCGACCGACCGAGAGTCCGAGACGGAGGTGGTCGGCCTGGTTCGGGAGCGCATAGACGAGGAGCGGCCCGGATTCGCGGCGGGTTCGTGCGGCATGGACGGCGGCGAAGGCACGCTGCCCCTTCAGCCGATCGTTTGATCCGAACGTGAATCGGAGAGGCGTCATCGAATCACGATTCTGCCAATGCATGCTGGTACTCACGCATCAGTCGGGTACGGGTCAGGACGCCGATGACTCGGCCGTCGCCGGGGTGACTCAGAACGGCCAGAGAGGCTGCATCGTGTTCGCTGAAGCGATCGAGCGCGACGTCGAGCGTGTCATCCAGCACAACACTCGGAAGATCCGTGCGTTCGATCTCGTGGACCTGCAGAAGCGGGATCGCTTCGCGGAATACCAGTGCCGCCTGCAGATCCGCACCGGTCACCATCCCCAGGTAGTTGTCCTTCTCGTCGACGACCACGAAGTCGCTGACCGCGAATCGTTCACTGAGTTCGAGAAGGCGTTGTCCACTGTCGTTGGGTCGGACCGTTACTGGTGGCATCAGCGGCACGTCGCGGACGGTGAGTTGGCGAAGCAAGGTGAGATCGGAGGTACTGCCGACGCGGATCCCCGCGGCAGCGAGTTCTGCGGTGTAGACGCTCTCTCGATAGAGAAGGCGGCCGACGATGACGCTCAGCACCGCACAGAGCATCAGCGGGACGATCAGGCTATAGGTCTGGGTGATCTCGTAGACCAGCATCACCCCGGTCATCGGTGCGTGAGTGGTGGCCGCGACCATCGCTGCCATGCCGACCAACGCGAAGTGAGCGGGATTCACATTCGGGAACCAGCCGGTCTGGACGACGAGCAGGCCGAAGAGGCTTCCCACGATCGCCCCGACGACCAGTGCTGGTGCGAAAAGACCGCCGGCACCGCCGGAACCAAGCGTCAGGCTCGTCGACACGATCTTCAGGATGGCCCAGAGCAGGAGGATGCCGATCAGAATCCAAGGGCCGTTGGCGAGCATGGAGTCAGCAGCGTCGGAGTACGACTCCGTCTCGAGCAATCGGAAGATCACCATGTATCCGTTCCCGAAGAACGGAGGTACCGGGTCGGCATCGCCGGCGGTGGCCCAGGGGGCGACCGTCAGCATGTAGCCGACGCCAAGGAGTCCGAGCAACAAGGCGCCGATACCCGGTCGGATGATTCCCGGGACCGGAATCTTTGCAAAGCACCGTTCGCTCCACTGCATCGTCCGGATGAAGGAGACCGCGACCAGGCCGCACACTATGCCGAAGACCACGAAGGCGGGCGTCATGCCGATGGTGAAGGGGATCGGATTGTCGGCGAAGAAACTCGGGCCGACACCGAAGAGCGGTTCGTTCGAACCGATGATCGTCTGAGTGGTCGCGGCGGCCAGAACCGAGGCGACCACGATCGGTGTGAAGGTCCGCAGCGAGAAGTCGCGAAGGAGGACTTCAAGCACGAAGAAGATCCCGGCGATGGGTGCGTTGAACACCGACGCCAGTCCGGCCGCGGCTCCACACCCCAACAAGGTCGTACCGCTCTTGGCATCGAGGCGCAGGAGTCTGGCGAGATTCGAGCCGATCGCCGCGCCGATGGTGACGATCGGACCTTCCGGACCCGCGGATCCGCCACTGCCGATGGTCAGGGTCGAGCCGATCCATTGGCGGGCCAACAGACGAAGCCGCAGTCGGGACTGACGTCGGGTGACGCCGAAGATGACATTGGAAACGCCATGCCCGTGGAACTCACTGGGAAGCAGCCATGCGAGCACGCCCGTGAGGACCGCACCGATCACCGGAATCACCGGAAGCAGCCAGAGGAGCATGGAAGGTGATTCCATGCCGAAGACCTCGGCCTGATGCTCCAGCATTTGGATGGGCTTGATGAAAAGGTAGCCTGCGACTCCCATGAGGAGTCCCACGCCGGCAGCAACGACCAACATCCACCATTCGCGGCTGAAGCCGAGGCGGGTGGCGGTACCAAGAACGAGGTTCCAGAGTCGGGTGGCCATGCGGCCGCGGTCTCCTGGCAACGGCCGGAATCCGGTCCGAATTCAGCGAGACTAACCATTTCCCAGCCGCGGTCAAGCCCGCCGGGAGATCTGGCCTTCGGATTGGCCTCAACGGGGCTGAATCGGGTATCATGATCGGTTCGGCCGTGTTTCCGCCAAAGTCATCCAAGAGGTCCAAATTCCATGATCGAAGCCCTCAAGAGCGACGAGATCGTCAACAAGGTCGGTGGTCGATTCCGATTGACCGCCCTCATTCAGAAGCGGATCGCTGAACTGATCGATGGGTCCCGTCCACTCGTCGAGCGGAACGGGATGTCTGATCTTGAAGTGGTGATCGAAGAGATCATGCAGGACAAGATCACGCTCGAGGATCCGCACCAGCCGGAAGCCTGATCGTCGGACGTGGTCGATTCGACTTCGGACTCGGAGCGATGCGTGTCGGATTCGTCACAAGAGAACTCCTCTTCGGAATCACTCGTGGATCATTCGATCTTCGAGGGACGCCGCATTTTGATCGGCATCTGCGGCGGCATCGCCGCGTACAAGGTCGCCTCGATCGTCTCGGCCCTCGCCCAAGCTGATGCGGAAGTGACCGTGGCAATGACCGTATCGGCGACGCGATTCGTCACACCTTTGACCTTTCAGGCCTTGAGTGGGCGGCCGGTCTTCACGAGTCAATGGGATCAGTTCGAAGCGGCGGATCCGCAGCACGTTCGCCTGGCCTCCAATCTCGATGCGGTACTCGTGGCGCCGTGCACGATGAACAGCCTGGCCCGAATCGCCGGTGGATTCGCAGATGATGCGGTCACCTCGGTGCTCGCGGCGATCGACCGGAGTGAGACGCCGGTACTGCTGTCGCCGAGCATGAACGCCGAGATGTGGGCGCAGCCGGCGACTCGTCGCAACCTCGAACTCGTGCAGGCCGATGGGTACCGCATCGTCGAGCCAGGAACCGGTTGGCAGGCCTGTCGCCGCTCGGGAGCAGGGCGCCTCCCAGAGCCCGAGATGCTCCTGCAAGCGATTGCCAAGGTTCTCGGCTGATGTTGAATCGACTCGGAACCGTTGAAGCGATGTTTTAGGACCTCAGAACGAAGTAATTCTGGTCTCACTGGAGTCCGGAGGTAATCTTTGAAGAGATGGTATGGATCCGGGCTTTGTCTCCAGTGGGAGGCCGGCAGTCCGCCGGTTCCCGACGGGCTTCGTCCCTCGGAACTTGACCCCGCCGAATTGACCTCGGACCCGTTCATTCGGAGATCAGCCATGCATCGAAGACTCTCGATCCTTCTCGCGTCCACGCTCCTCGCTGGCATCGCCTCACCGGTGCTTGCAGGTCCGCCGTCGCCGATCGACGTTCGGACGCGGCGGGTTCATCAGCAGAGGGTGGTGCTGGATCGGAGTCATGCTTCGGGTGGCGGGATCGCCGGAGGGTGCGACCCAGTCGTCGTCGCCCACACCAGCAGTGATTTCGGAGCCGGTCAATACGTGGCGCAAGGAGGATTCATCGAGCGGGAGATCGCGGCGACTAGTTTTCAGATTCCTGCCGAAGCCTTTCCCGTGCGTCTCGATCTCTTCGAGGCGATGTTCGCGACCAGCGGCGCCGCGACCTCGACGACCACCGAGTACGCGATCCATGCCTGGTCCGGTTTTCCCAACACCGGAACGCTCGAGTTCAGTGTCGCTTCCGATGGCGATCTGCTCCCGCACATCGTGCTGCCTCCCGGCACCACCGGTCTTCATCTGCAGTTTCTCGTTGATCCGGATGATCCCGATCAGATCTGGATTCCGGACAACGGGAGTCATGTGGTGACGGTGGGAATCGAGATCATGGCTCACAACCAGCCTCCTTCGAATCAATGCGTCACGCCACCGGATCAACTGTTCAATGCCTTTCCCTGCACCGACGTCGACGGTCTGCAATCGTCGACGGGCAACTGGATCTTCATTCAGGATTGCGGGATCTTCGGATGCCCGGCTGGATGGAAACGCTTCGCCGATCTCCCCAGCATCTGTCGACCGTCGGGCGATTGGGTCCAGCGACTCACTTGGTCGCCCAGCGGATGTGATTCGCTTGGCGCCTGTTGCATCGGCGGGACCTGCTCGACCCTCGACGAAATGACTTGTCTTGATGCAGGCGGGTTCTTCCAGGGCGTCGGTGTCGATTGTGGAAGCGTGAACTGCGAAGAGACCGTTCCCTGCTGCTTCCCCAGCACCGGGGGTTGCGTGCAACTCACCGCGGCGGACTGTTTCGCGGTGCAGGGGGTCCCCGGACCTGCGGGTGAGACCTGCGCTTCGCACGTCTGCTTTCCACAAGGAGCCTGCTGTCTCCCGGATGGGACCTGTTCGGGCATTGTTTCGCCCGAGGAATGTGCCGCCATGGGCGGAACCTTCCAAGGTGATGGCACCGACTGTGCAACCACGAATTGCCCCGAACCGGTCGGAGCGGCATGCTTCGACAATGGTTTCTGCTTGGTGCTGAGCGAGGCGGATGCGACCGCGGCCGGGGCGAGTTGGAAGGGGATTGGAACCACCTGCGAGGACCTTGACGGCAACGGCGTCGCGGATTCCTGCGAGGCGCCCGATCTTCCCGGTGACCTGAACGGTGACGGGCTGGTCAACGGCGTGGATCTCGGACTCTTCCTCGTGGGATGGGGTCAACCCGGCCCCACTGATTTCAACGGTGACGGCACGACCAATGGCGTTGATCTCGGGGTGCTTCTGGTCGACTGGACCGGCTGATCGAGCTTCAAACTCGCGGCATGCTTCCGACATGATCGGCGTGCCGAGGCGCGGACGTAGTTCCATCTACGGGTTCATCCCGGTACAATTCCGGCCCACGGACGACGGTTCCGATGGACTGGAGAGGTGGCAGAGCGGTTGAATGCGCTAGTCTCGAAAACTAGTATGGCCTCCGGGTCATCGTGGGTTCGAATCCCACCCTCTCCGCTTGCAACGACCGCCGCGCCCCACTCGGGCCCGGCGGTCGTTTTTTTCGAGCGTCTCCGGTCGTGAGGCGATCAGACCGATTCGCCATCCTTCGACTCGATCCAGCCGCCCGTGCCGTCGGGAAGTCGAATTCTCCACCACCCGGGGCGTCGCTCGAGGATTCCGAATTCGACGCCTTCAGAGAGCGGTTCCTTGATGGCGGGCTCGAAACTCAGTCCATTGCCGGTTCGCAGTTCCACATCCGAACGAGTGAGTACGCCAGCGGTCCCGGCGTCCGGGAGGAGTCGCTCCACGGCGATGGTCCCGGCGGAAAGCACGCCGGTTACGAACGCGATGATGATGATCAATCTCCAGATCACCGTCGTCGCCTCTCGCTCCGTGTTTCGTCGATCGAGGGGGCGACTTCGCCTCCACAGGAGAAGAATCCAGAAACAGGTCCAGGCGATCGCCGCGGTGTTGAACCGAGTTGGTTCCGAAATGGCGTTCCACCATCGGTTGAGATTGGCGAAGGTGAGATCCGTCGCATCAGCCTCGATCGGACGAGTGACTCGCCTTCTCGCTTCCGCCAGATTCGCGGCAATGTCGTCGTCGATCGGATCGAGACGCTCGGCGCGTCGGTAGGCCGCGATGGCTTCTCCAAGATTGCCCGCTCGTAACTCGGCGTTTCCTAGATTGAACCACGCGGCAGGGCCGTTTCCACCTGCAGCGATCACCTGACGCCAGCCTTCGGCGCTGCTTCGAAACGCCGCGAGGGCGTCGGTCGATCCGCCGATGAGTTCGAGCCCTTGGCGGTACGCGGCTTCGGCCGATTCCGCGAGTTTGAGTCGATCCGAAGACGACGGGGATGGGCTCTCCGCTTCGGACGTCGAGTGGTTCATCACGGTGATGAACACGAAGAGCAGCGCCGACCGCTTCACGATCGAGGCCGTCTTTCGACGCCGGAGGAGGCCCATTATCCAACGCCCATGATCGACACTCATGCGTTGCTTCCCCTTAACTTCGGAAGTGGTCGGAGTCGATCGAGTTCGGAAAGCAACGCCTCGGCGCGACTTCGAAGTTCGGAAGGATCCGTCGCCGCTGGCGCATAGCGGCCAGTTTCGGCCGCATCCAGCACCGCTCGGAGCTCGATGCGGGGCGCTTCGGCCAGGCCCGCCCTTGCCACCGCCTCATCGGCTTCTCGCGCCGTGAGGGTTCCATCGGGAAGATGCAGTCGAGCGGAGATCAATCCACACAGGGCTTCATGAACGCGATCTGCCATGGCGCCTTCGCCATTCAAGGTGACCATCGCTCGCCGACGGGCTCCGGCGGCCCGCCGGTGTTCCGGATTAGCGGTGCGGAATTCCCGTCGTCGGATCGCCATGAACCCCACGAGGAATGCGGCCGGGCCTCCGAGCGCGAATGCGATGATTGTCCAGTCACCTTCGATACGTCGATACGGAGCGATCGCTTCGGTGAACGGGTGATTCGCCCGAAGGCCCCCGGTGGTAGCGGTCAGCGAGGTGGTCCTTCGAGGGGCGGCGTCGGTTCCGCCGTCACTCCGAACCACGGCACCGAGATCCAGTCGCTCGCTTGCCTTGACGGTGATGAGAATCGGCTCGCTGCTGGCGGTGACGTATCGACCGAGTTCCGGATCAAAGCTGACAAAGGGAATGGCGGGAATCTCGGTGAGACCGTCTCGTTCGGGCCGGAGCGTCTCAGTGAATGTCTTGGTACGTCCGTCGACGACTCCCGTGGTCGGGTCGTCCGGCACTCTGAAGTTGACGAGTACCTCGAGTTCGCGAAGCAGCGGGGGACGAAGGTTGGCGAGGTCACCAGGAATCGCATCGGGATCTTCAGTCACTTCGAAACGGAGGGTGATCGGATCGCCAACGGAGACCTCTCGCGGCTCGGCGGATGCCCTCACCGTGAACCGGCCGACGGCGCCGGTGAACGTCGTGGGTCTTCCTGTTTCGGGAAGTGGACGAACTCTGATGGTTCGGGTCTTCGCGGTCTGAATGACCGGTCGAAAATCCTCCACGGCCACCTGTCGACGATTGAAGATGTCTCGCTGAACGACCAGTCCGGTCGGTTGCCTCAGGACGATGTGAACCTCGCCCGGATCGATCACACCCGCCCGCACCGGATGGTCGATGTATTCAATCTCATAGAGAAAATACGTCCGGTCTCCGCGATCGACTCGTCGGCCTGAAGGACGCCTTCGATTCCGTCCCAGTTCTTCGAGAGGTTCCTTGAAGACGCCCCAGGAGGAGTCCGCGAGCGACAGAAGTCCCCACATGTCCGCTTCGTCGAGGCGAACGTTGTTCTCACGATCGACGAACTGTTCGATCCAGATCTGCAGGGTCAGTCGGACGGGTTGGCCGACCCATGCGTCATCCGGTGTTCCGATGATCTCCACGACGAGGAGATCGCCGACCTCGCTTTGTGACGCGATCACTCGCCACGTTCGGCTTTTGATCTTCTGTCCGTCGACGACGATCGAGATGGATGGAATCTCGATGATTCCGCTTCTCTCAGCGACCATTCGGATCACGAACGTCCGGGTGGATCTCGTGGTGGCGACGCCGTTGACGATCTGGGTGAACGTGCTTTCCCGGGCGCTGGGCAGCACGTCGATGGATACGCCATTGATCTCCGGGACGACCGGATCTTCCCACGTCGCCGCATTCACGACATCGACCTCGATCAGGAAAGGCTGACCGACCCAGACTTCACGGCTGGAGAATCGGAATTCCGCTTCGCCGTCCGCGACCGCGGCGGAGGTGGTTGACGCGAGCGCGAAGAACGCTCCGAGAATGAGCCACGACATGCACTGATGTCGCCACTTCGCTCGGGCCACGGGGGCGCCGGGATCGACCGCCGGATTGTGGTGGCGGTTCTTGCGCATCTTGCGCATCGTGCGCATCGTGTGCATCGTGTGCATCGTGATCACCAGTCCTTCTTCACTGGTGGCCGAGGGCCGGATTTTTCCTTCTTGGCCTTTTCTTGGCGCCGCTGGCGCTCCTTATCTCGAACGGACTGCAGAAGTCGTTCTGCTTCTTCCTTGGTCATGCGAGGCTTCTCCGATTCCTCCATTGACTCCTCCGTCGATTCGGCCTTCGACTCTTCGGGAGTCTGGTCGCGGTCTGCCGAAGGGGCCTCCGAGGGATCGTCCTTTTCTTCTGGCGCCGAGGACTCCTGCTCCTGCTTTTGGTCCTGGCCCTGCTGGTCCTGTTGCTGCTTTTGGTCCTGTTGCTGTTGGTCCTGCTGGTCCTGTTGCTGCTTTTGGTCCTGTTGCTGTTGTTGCTCCTCCTGCTCCTGATCCTGCTGCCCCTGCTCCTGCTGCTCCTGATCCTGCGGCCCCTGCTCCTGCTGCCCCTGTTGCTGCTGCCCCTGTTGGTCTTGCTGGTCTTGTTGCTGCTGTTGGACCTCGCGGAGTTGTCGGAGCAGGCGAGAAGCAAGTTCGGCGTTGACTCGGGCATCCCGGTTGCCGCCATCGGCGTCGATCGCATCTCGGAAGTGATTCAATGAGGCTTCGACTCGGTCGATTGTCTCTTTCATTGGATTCATTGGATCCATTGGATCCACTGGATCCACTTGAGCCATTGGATCAGCCCGGTTCGACGGGTCGGCCGGCGGTTCAGGGACGGCGGTCTGCGCGGCCTCGAGTCG
>CALFOM010000004.1 GCA_937919685.1 uncultured Phycisphaera sp. | reverse complement strand
CCCCGGAACCCGATGTTCTGAAGATACGGATTTTCTCGACGGAGTCAATATGTTTTCGGAAATTTCTCAATCGCCGCGCCGCGCCTTCATTTTCCGCTTTTCGAACCTCGAATGCTGATCGAGAGCAACAGATCCACCAATTCATCCCCCTGCCGCCCCGAGTCGAATGTCATTTCTGCGGTCTCCCTCGCAACCACCGCCGCTTCGAGTCGACGATCATGGTCCGAGAAGTGCACGATCGCCTCCGCGAGCCCCTTCTCGTCCCGTTCCTCGACGACCAGCCCGTTCCGGCCGTCAAGGACCACCTCCGGAATACCGCTGTGACGGCTTCCGATCGTGGGCAGGCCGCTCGCCATCGCCTCGGTGATCACCAGCGGCATTCCCTCCATGTCCCCGTCCGCAGCCGTCACGCTCGGCGCCACGAACAGATCCGCTTCCGCCATCAGCTCCGAGACCTCGCGGCCACTTCGCCAGCCGAGAAACTCGATGCGGTCTGACAACCCGTTGGACCTCGCCAATTCCTCCAGCGAGCCACGCAAGGGTCCGTCCCCGATGATTTTCGCTCGGAAGACGCTGCGATCGCCGGCGATGCGCATCGCCCGGATGAGATGCTCGAATCCCTTCTTCTCCACCATCCTCCCGACCGCGAGAAGAATCGGCGTTGCGACCCGACTGCGCCGATCGACGAATGGAAAGTCCTCGAGGCGGATGCCGAGGCGATGCACCCGGACCCGCTCCGGCGGCGCTCCGGCATCGCGGAGTCTCGTCGCGAGATATTCGGAATTGGGGAGAAGAATCGATGCCCGCTCGAAGAGCTTCTCATACACCTGGTCACCATGCTTCTGGATCTCCCGCGTGATGTCGTAGCCGTAGAACGCGACCGACATCGGACCGGCGATGATGCCTGCGTCGATCACCTCCAGCATGATCCGGCCCATCGGACCGAATTCACAGTGAATCGCGTCGTACCGGCCCCCTCGCCCCACGGCGGCGGCGATCTCCAGAAGCTGGCCGCTGGCTCCGCGCCACCCGCGAGCGGGATGCAGCGCCCCGAAGGCGGAGGCAGGGTCTCGTATCACCCGCGAGACGAATCGGTGAGGCATCATGGAAAGCCGCGCCCAGGTCGGACGATCGATGTTCGCCGGGAGGATCCGGTCAGGGATCCCGGCGGCTCGCTCGCGCTCGGACCAGGTTCCGTCGCCGGGCCGAAGGGCCAGGATCTCGAGATCCACACCGCGTTCGACGAGTTGGAGGCATTGCTCGCGCACGAAGGTCTCGGAAGCGAGTGGGAAGCCGCCGGCAACGAGCAGAATTCGTGGATTCGATGTCATGCCTGGTATCCGAGTCGTTGCGAAAGCCGAGCTGTTCGCCGCTCGATTCGATCAAGATTTGCACCGAAGACGGTCTTCGGATCATCCCGCCGACCGGGCGGTTGGAAAGGTACGTCAAGAAACGCGTCGATGTCCGCCACCACCGGGAGTTCGAAGTGACCGGCAATCTCGTCGAGGACCCCGACCTTGTCGACGACGAAGTCCTCGTATCGGATCGTCATTCGATGCTCCCGGGCTTCGACGGCCATCTCGGCGGCGATGCACCAGCGATCCGCGAGCTGGTCGATGTAGTGTTCCGAGTCGACATCCAGCCACCGATTGTCGAGCACCGCATGCCACGCCTGCGGAATCTTCTCCAGCATGTCGACCGCTCGCGCATCCACATCCCCTGGAAGCCCGAGACGATCGACGATGCTCCTGATCGTCGCGACCGGTTCGCGGACCACGATCAGGGATCGCGCCTCCGGCCATCGGGCCGCGAGCCGGTCGAACACGAAGGTCAGCCCGGGCTCCTTCACGATCTTGCGGGAGAAGTCCACCGCATTGCGACGAACGTAGCGGGCGAAGGCACGCTCGCTCTTCGAGGCCCGTACGAGGGTGCATCTTCTCCATTCGCGGGCGAGATCGCTCGCGACGGGCGTGCCGGTCCGAAGCGCGAGAAGCCCCGCCACCGCCGATGTGCCGCTCTTCTGCATGCCGAGGATGAAACCCGGATCCGGATGAATCACGACTTTGCGGGCCAGGCGTTCCTCACGAAACCAGCGAGAGATCTCATAGGCGGACCGACGTCCTTGTTCATGCAACGAGTTCACCGGCACCACCTTTCGACCCAGTCTCGACATCGGCCCTCGTACCGGTCCGCCAGCGCCGACAGTTCCGGCCGGAGCATCTCCACCAGGCCTTCGCGAACGCCGGGAGGCATGGGAACGCGGACTCCCGGCCGCACCACTCCGGAGCTCTCGGAACGGCGTTGCTCCACGTCGAGAAAGTCGTGGATCCGGGCCAGCAGTTCCCCCGGAGCATCCGTGATCTCCTCGAACCAACCCAGCAACATCCGATCCCGAGGGATCCGACGCGACCACGCATCGATCACGGCGGCATGATCACCCCGGTGACGAACCCGGTCTTCGCCGAGCAGGCGGAGCCAGGATGCATCGTCCATCGCGGCGGGATCCTCGCCATCGATCTCGACCGCGTTCATCACCACCTGGCTCCAGGCACGTTCGACCGGATCACGCATGAGGTAGATGATCCGGAGATCGGGCATCACGCGGGCGATGAACTCGATCCGATCATCAGGAAGGATCGCATATCCCGGGGTGATCTCCCCCGCGATCCGATTGTCCGCAGTCCGAAACTCCCGGGCGTACGCGGCGAGCGGTTGATGGAAGTTCCAGTCGAAGTAGTGCCGCTCCTTCTCCTCTGGAAGGAAGAGCGACGGATGTTCCCGAAGACGGGCGTGCAACCACGTCGTGCCCGACTTCTGCGCCCCGATTCCCAGAAACGCGGGCAGGGTCCGCGGCCGCAGGACGCCGTACCGCTGCAGTTTTTTCTCGATCCCGGAGCGGATCCGGAGCAGCGGTTCACGCGGCATCGACGACCTCCCCGCCTCGCAATCCTCGAACCATTCGAACTCCCTCTTTCAGTCGACCGATTCCTCCGGGAATCGCCAGCATGCCGATGAACCAGACGGCGGTGAACATCACGAACTGAAGCAGCAGCCTGAATCCGTCCATCAGCGTAGCCGGGTCGAGCCACCATGCCGCCAGTCCGGCCGCCACCGATGCCAGAACCGGCCGCCAGATCACCTCCCCGACGTCGAGGAGCCGCAGCGGTGTGCCGTGGAAACAGTAGATCATCGCGGGCAGCCGCATCACGACCCGGGCCGTGCTCAACCCGATCGCGACCCCCAGGGCTCCCCAGGGAAGTCCCGCGATCATCCCCGTGATCGCCGCCGTGGAACCGACCAGACGCCATCGAAGTTGTCGATCGGTCCTTCCCAGCGAGAGATACACCCAGCCGGTCGCGACGTTCAGCGAGACCATGAGTCCCGCTGGCGCGAGCGCCCGCAGGAGCGGCACGGACTCGCTCCAGTCCGGGCCGAGCAGGGTGCCGACCATCGCGGGCGCGGCGACGCCGGTGAACACCGCGAGCGGCAGGGCAAGGCTGGCGATGACCTCCACGCTGGATCGGTAGAGCCGTCGATAACCAGCGGGGTCCCGCTGCAACCGACTCAGCGCCGGCACGACCGCACTGCTCAACGGCTGATTCAACTGCGTGGATGGAAGGGTCATCAACTGGAACGCCCGCCCGTACGCCCCGAGAGCCGCGGGCCCGACCCATCGCCCGATGATGATGTCGTCGACGTTCCGCGTCAGGGCGTTGAGGAACTGGCTCGCCCCCAGGTTCAACCCGTACCCAAGCATCGGCCGGATGTCGGACAGCGGGGCCGGCCGGCACGGCCTCCAGCCCGAGGCGATCCAGCTCGCGAGGGCCAGGGCTCCTCCTCCGGCAAGATGCTGCAGGACGATCGCCCACGCACCAAGACCCGCGATCGCGGCAATCATGCCGGTGATCGCGGCGCACGCGAGCGAGACCGTCTGTGCGATCGCGAGCGACCGGAATTGAAAACCGCGTCGCATCATCGCCCGGGGCTGGGCCCCGATCGCGGCGAAGATGAACAGCGGCGCCAGGGCCAGGCAGATCGCGACGAGCTCCGGGCGATCGTAGAAATCCGCCATCAGCGGTCCGCACGCCATGAACCCGGCGGTAAGTACCAGACCGGCGACCACGTTGACGATCGCGAGCGAGGTGACCTCGCCTTGCGTGATCCGCTCGGCATGGATCGCAGCATCACCGAGGCCGAATTCTTCCAGCACCCGCGCGATGCCGAGGATCGCGATCACCATCGCCACGACGCCGAACTCCTCGGGCGACACGAAACGCGCAATCACCGCGGTGGCGGCGACCGCGAGTGCCGTCCCGAATCCTCGGGCGAGCAGCATGATCGCCGCACCCCGGGCAGTACGACCGGGAAGATCGCCGGAGATCCCCTGCGTCACGGGCCGGACTCCGGTGGCGATGGAAGTCCGATCGCGAGTCGAGTGGGGTCGACCCGGTTCAGGCCCGCACCGCCGAGGCGGAGCTGCCATCGACGGAACAGGAATCCAGCGAGCCGGACGTGGTAATAGACGACGAGCGCGGGCGATGCCCGGATCAACCGACCGACCGTCTTCCCCTTGTTCAAAATTTCGTTCCCCGCGATGGCCGTGACCGCGAGTGCCGCCATGGCGAGCGGGAGCAACGCGAGCCACCAGGTCGTGAACGGCCCGAGCAGCAGTACCAGGCCGACAAGCAGCCAGGCGAGTGCGATCGGTCCCAGATCGCGTCTCGGTCCGAGGCGATACCGATGCACGATCTCGGCCGCGGAACACCCCCCGAACCACGCCTGCCGCAACAGACTCCGCCGTGAATAGGGATGGAAGTGGCGAACCCGGGCGGTCGGGATGGCCTCCACGCCCCAGCCGGCGGCACGAATCGCGAGATTCAGCCCCTCTTCGTCGCAACGGGCGGAGATCGCGATGTCGGGCCGCCCGCCGTCGCTTCGCGTGGGACGGGTCTCGTCCCAGGCGCCGGACGGCATCAGCGACCGTCGAACACACAGATTGCAGGACGTGATTCTCGAGCAGGGCCCCGGCCGCGGGAGTCGATGGGTCCCGCTGAACGCCAATTCCCAGATGTTCCCGACGCAGGCA
>CALFOM010000003.1 GCA_937919685.1 uncultured Phycisphaera sp. | reverse complement strand
CTACGACCCGTCGACCGTCGCGGAGCGTCCGCAGTATGCGTGGGACTGCATGTTCCGGAGATTCCAAGGCCAGATTCAGGTGGCGATCTTCGTGTACCGCTTGAACGTGGGAGCTGCTGTCGGAGGGTATTCGGTGGCGCAGGACGTCGGGCGTGGCTCGCTCAACCTGGCCAGAGATGCGTCTCGTCCGCCGCTGCCTGCTCGGATCGACTTTCCCAGAGGTCAAGATGACCAGGATGAGTCGCTGTCGATCGCGGGTTCGGAGTACTTTTATCTTGATCCGGATGGCCTTTTCCGCGAAACGGGTATCGAGTTTGATCGTGCCGGGGTTCGTGGGACGGAGGCGGATCTGAATGCGGCCGGCCAGTCGCTGGCACTCGATCCGTATTTTGAAGGATGGCAAGCGCCTGGGCAATGGTTGCTCGATCCGTACAGCCGAATCCATCGCGTTGTACAAGGCCGCCGGAACAAGCGGCAGGGGCCGGTTCGCATCGGAAGGCCGATCCCCACCGTCGTGCCGTCGCCATCGAGATACAACGCCGCGGCTCAGCCGGACTATCCCGCCGACATTCAAGCGGAGACGGACAAGGTCACGTCCCTTTGGTTCATCCCGACGGCAGATCGTCGCGGAATCTCTCTGACACCGATCTATGTCACCGTGAGGGAGCTCTGATGCAGAACCAGACGAACCAAATCGAATACGCATCAAGTCCGCGTCGACGTCGGATGACGGTCTCTCTCTCTCGCGGCTTCACGTTGACCGAGCTGTTGGTCGCCATCGTGGTGCTACTCGTGGTCATCCTCGCGGTGGGCAGAATTTTCGGCACGGTCAGCGGGGTCGTCAAAACAGGCGAAGCGAATGCCGACATTCTTCAAGAGACGGCCGCGATCGAACAACTCATGCGGCGGGATCTTGCCCGGATTTCCGACGAGGGTTTTCTTTTGATTCAGTGCATCGGCGTCCGGAACGACGTCATGCAGGCGTTGGGCGGCGGCCAGCTTCTCGATCCGAGCAAGCCTGCGGATCACATCTTCAGATGCGACCAGATGGCCTTCGTCAAGGAAGATCTCGCGGTCAGTCGGGCGACTCAGGGGATGTCTTCGTTTTCCGAGCAGAGCACCGGTGCCTATACCGGCGCGACGCCGACGCCTCAGTCGACCGCCAGCGTCGTCTACTACGGCCATGGTGTGTCCTTCCCGAACTTCGGACAGGGGATCAGTCAGCTGGTCGATGTGAATCCGGGCGAAGGGGTGCAACCTTGGAGCAGGCCGTTTCCAGCCAACGGCCGGGTGAGCTTGCAGCGATGGCCCACCGGAGGTCAGGCCGGTCAGGCGAACGGGGTCCAGCCTGCGGCGCCGAACTGGGTACTGGCTCGGCAGGAGACCTTGCTCGCGGATGACGGAGACGGATACCCGCGTTCTTTCCATGCACCTACAGCGATTCGAAACTCGGCAGAAGCGATCTTCGATTCCGCGATGGAGTCGGGACGGGTCGATGTCGTCGCGTCTGATCTCGGGCGGATTCGGAAGACCATTCAAGACCGGGATCAAGACGCGGGACCGAACGCCGCCCAGTATTTCGCGGACCTGCTCCTGAACTATCGGCCGCGGGCGGAGAAGCGTCCGCCGACGCTTGACCGTTCCGATGTCCTGCTGGCCGCCAACACGCTGGCCAGCAACTGCTCGAACTTCGTGATTGATTGGACCTGGTCCGATGGGATCGGTCAGGACCTCGAGTTGGATCTCGACATTGGTTTCGAATCCAATTCATCGAACCAGCGCGATTTCAAGGGCGCTTTCCGCGGCGTTTCATTCAATGGCGGTGCTCGATCAGGGATCGGTTTTGAGGAAAGGGATGTTGTCTTTGAGACTCCTCGACCCGTCCCGTGGTTCGGATTCGCGGACGCCAATTCGTCGTCCGGAAATCCAAATCTCGATGTGAACTTCGCATCCGAGTTTCTCGGCGGCGGCGATTTCAAGTCGGATGCCGTCCGGTTCCATGCGCCCATCGCGTACCACCCGAACAATGCGATCTTCCGAAATGCCGCTCCTTCGGGAGAGTTTGAGAATCTCGGAAGACTCCAGCCCGTGGCGATCGGAAACATCGAGGGTCCGGTGGTTGATCGACCCTTCGGGGACGACGTCGGGATCTACCGATACCGCGCCTACTTCGGCTTGAACGGCAAGGAGCCGTTCGTGCTCGACAGTCAGGGGCGGCCGCTCACCCAAGTCCTTGACGGCGCTGAAGACGCGTGGCCTGTCTATCGATCTGATTACACCCCTTGGCCGTCCGCAATTCGGATCACGGCGACGTTCCACGACAACCGAGGGGCCATCGAAGGTGGCCGGCTCGTGCAGTTCACGATTCCGCTGGCAGCCCGCGTTCAGGATCTTCCGGAGTACTCACCATGATGTTCAGCCGCTTTCCCATGTCTGCTGGTGCCGAGAGTCGAGTGCCGAAGCCTCGTGGCAACACGTTGGTCTTGGTGACGGTGATCCTAGTGTTGCTGGTGATCATCGCGGTCGCCTTCATCTCTCGGACTCAGGGCGGCCGAGTGATCGCCGCGGCGCAGCGCAAGGCAATCGACCGAGAAGATCGGGCTGAAATCGCGGTCGGCGTGGTACAGAAGCTCGTGGGCGCCGATCTCTTTCCCGGGTTGGTGGATCCGAGCGACCCGCTCGTTTTGGGCGGGCTGGCCGCAAGTTCGGGGACCCCGACGCTTTCGCTCGATACGTTGACCCTGGACCAGGGTGGTAATCCGGTCACTCAGGAGATCGTCCGGTACGGGGTCGATCCCAGTGGTTTCGATGCCGCGATCGGCGCTGGTTCCCTGGCTTATCCCTACAACTTCGCGCCCTTCCAGACCATCCCTTGGACGAACTGGCCGGACGTGCCGTCGGGCGACGGCAATCTCTTCCCGTATGGCCCGGGAAATCTGGGCGGTAGATTTCTTGCTAACGATAATTTTTCTCCTCTCGCGGACAGCAACCCAATCGGCAATCCCGGCTTCGGCGACTCGCGATGGCTTCGATCGAGTGAGCCGCAGCGCTCTTACGAGAACGGCCAACCGTCCGATTTTGGCCGACCGTCCGGTTTTTCCCACTGGACCCACCTCTCCTGGATCGCCACCGCGGAGAACGGCATTCGAGTCTGCAAGGACATCACCAACATCGCCACCTTCGGGCCGAACGGCCAGGGCGGCGGGACGATCGCCACGACGTTTCCAGAGCTGATTCGGCAAGGTTACATGGGGACCTACTATGGGGTCGAAGAGCCATTGGCGCTTCAAACCCCCTACGAGCAATGGCTTCCGGGAATCTCTCCGTTCACGGTATTGCCGACCACGGCATCGAGCCGATTCCTTGACGCGAGAGAGGCTTGGTTCGGTTCGCCGGTGTCCTATGCCAGTACGTACAGCGGGGGAATCGACGATCTCCTCCCGAACTTCATTCATCTCGAGAGCCTCGGCCCGAAGTCCGACGAGGGCGTCTATCTCGTGGATCCGAACGAGCTGGATGAGTGGCCGATCCGCAAGGCGGTGGCCAGCACGCTGGCCGACGCCGACGGAGACGGCTTCACCGATGCGTTCTGGTTCGTGCTTCCCGGAGTGAGCGAAGACGGAATTCGTCAGGTCGCGGCCGTCTCGATCATCGACAACGCATCGATGGTCGACGTCAACACCGCCACCCGATTCGATCGTTGGAGCACCGCAGGGCACACGCCCGCCGATGTCGCGTTGACCAGCAAGTTGTTCGCAGAATGGCCCAACGGCAATGACTTCGACACGCTCGACACCTTGACCGGGCTTCTCAGCGATCCACAGAACGGCACGGTCGGGCTCTTCCGCGCGGGCTGTGAAACGGGATCCAATCAGGGAGCCGCGATCGGGACTTCCTTCGATCCGGGTCGTTTCGACGGGATCGTCACGGCTGGAGCTGCGATCAATAACGAGACGTCCTGGACCGACGAAGTCGGTGT
>CALFOM010000002.1 GCA_937919685.1 uncultured Phycisphaera sp. | reverse complement strand
TCGAAATCACCGGACGGATGGAGGTACTGGATCTTCTCGATCCAGCCTCTAGGAATCTTGGTGACACCGCCCATCTGATCACTGGTGATGGTGTCGGTGATCGCGATCTGCTCTTCATCAGCATGGATGAGAAGCCCGACCGTGTGCACGGTGATCAGCGGACGCCGGGCGAACTCGAACATCTCTTCGGTGTCCTCCCAGCCGGGGCCGCCCTGGCTCTCCGCGTCCTTCCAGAGAATCGAGACCATCGGCTGGTGGCCGTGACCGACGTCGGTGGTCATTTCATCTTCGATCGGTGCTTCTTCGGCAGGCGTCACGTCCTCACCCTTGATTCCCGTGGATCGATTCTGGTGGGATGAGATCTGATGTGGCGCGTGATGAGAAGGGCCATGATCGCACATGTCGAAGTCCTTTCTTTCCGGGCGAATGATGGAGAGAGGCTGACCCGCCGAGCGGTCCGAGCCGGGAGGCCGGCCAAAGCACCGGCTCCTCGTCATCTCAACGGCTGGATTCCGTCCCCAGTTCGGGTCTTCTGAGAGGTCACCTCGAACCAGCGTTCTCGGACGACCTCAAGGGGTTGGGAAGAGGGTTCGGGTGAAAAAAGACCCACATGGGGATTTAGGGTGCGATCGGAGCCAACGGACTCGGGGCCCGGCAGAATCGATCAAGGTTGACGATCTGCACCAGGGCTCGTTCCGCCGCGGCGCGGATCTCCAGCGGAAGGTTCTGCTGAAGTGGGCCGAGAATGGAGGCGGCGGCACTCGGATTTTTCAGGCACTGAGCCCAGATCTGATCGAAGTCTCCACTGGCGGAGGCCTGCGTGTCCTCAACCGCCTGCATGGAAAATAACATTGCGATGGATCCGAGTAGCGTCGCTTTCGCCTGCGACGTCGCCCTTTCGTCGGGGTTCATTCGTACTCGTCCTTCGGCTCGAGAGAAGAGCATGAACCGTCGATCCGGGGTCATCGTTTCCAGTTGCTCGGTCAGTCGTTCGCCGGCCTCCGCCATCACGCCTCTGGTCTTGCGGGCCACAAATCGGGCGGTATCTCGTGTTGCGGCCTCCGCCACATCGAGTCCATTGGACCGAGGCACGCCGGTCATGGCCTGAACCAAGATGAGCCTCGGGCCGACGTTCTCCCGAAGTCCAAGAGAGGCGTCCGATTGCAACACGGTCCACACGTCCTCGATCATTCCCGAGGCCAGCACCACCTGAGTAAGCGTTGGGTCCGCGATGAGATCGGCGGCGAGCGACAGTACCACCGCGATCTCCTGAGCGGCGGTCTCAAGTTCTCGAAGGACGATGGAACGCGTCTCCTCGGTCGAATCGAGGGCGGAGACTTCCGCCAGCCTCGCTCGCTCCAGGTGAATGACCGCATCCGCCAGCAGGCTTCGTTCAACGGCTCTGAGAAACACTAAGAACCGGTCATGGTCGAGCGACGGTTCGCTCCGATTTCCGATCGAGAAGTCAGCGCTCGGAATCGTGGCGGCGTCGAGCCCGGATTGGAGGATGTCGGTTCCGATCAGACCGCCGCCGTCTTCCCAGAGTTTCCGAGCGCTCTCCGAAAGGTCAGGTGCATCACCTCCAAGCGTCCAATCGTGGAGCAATTCTTCGCCGGCGATCTGCACCGGAACGGAAAGGTCCGTGATCTTTTGACCCATGTCGAGCCAGACGATGGCGGCGTTGCGAAGCGCCCCTGGAGTGAGCCGGCCAGAGGCGACCGCTTCCAGGCCCCGGATTCGATCCTCCAACTGACGTTCGGCCTTCATTCGAACTTCCGCAGCGCGGGAGAGGCTGGGGAAGACCAGCCTCAGCAGAGGACTCGTACTCTCCGATTGCAGTTCGGCCTCGATTTCCCGAAGCGTCTCCACGCCACGAACACGATCGGGATCCGCCATGGCCGCGGAGACGCGGCCGAAGAGTACGTCGGCTTCCTCACGAATTCTGGAGAGGCCCGGATCATTGCCGGCCGCGAGGATCGCTTGGATTTCCCTCTCGGTACCGCCCCCGATCATGTTGACCACATCGATCTCATCGGCGCCGAGTCCGTCGCTGAAGCCTTCGAGTGTCCCGTCGAGGAGTCCCCATTCTCCCTCGATCGCGGCGGTGAATCGGAAGGGGTCGTCGGATCCGGCAAGGCCCTGGAGTTTCTCAAGCAGTTGGAGGGCGCCGGCCTGATCAAGCATGCCCATCGTGAGAAAGTCATCGATCGCTCGATCGGTGGTTCTGAACATCGCCGTACCGACCAGCGAACTGATCAAGACGTCGTCTTGGCCGGGGTGGGCAGAAAACGTGGCGAGCGTTCCGAGCCAGTCGATCGCCTCGGCGTGCTCGCCGAGTGCGATCGCCCGACGCGAGAGCGCGATGCCAAGGCGGGTGGATTGCCGCATCATCGAGAGGTGGGGAAGGAGCATTCCCCAACCGGCTTCTCGGTCCAACGGTGCCGCGAACTCTGGTGCACCGGCGGCATTCCGGAGCAGCGGCGCGATCGCGTCGATTTTCTCGAAGACCGCTGACTCCGCCGCGTTGGGCGCTCGGATCGGACCGAAGGTGTACTCGATGTACAGGTCTTCCTCGGCAGGGGTGAGAAAGCTCCTGTTGCCGAAGGTATCCCACTCGCTGTTCATGGCGGAGAACAGCTCCGCCCAGGCGTCATAACTGTTCTCGTCGTCTCGTTGGTCAGGTCCGGCGGTCGCGATGGTCGCCAGCAGGGTGACAACTGTGGCCCCCACGAAATTGACCGAACATCGTGAAACACCGTTTGATCGATGCATGAGAACCTCCGGGATCACAGGGGCGCCAGTCTAAACATCTCTGATGACGACCGATGGGAGCATACGTCGCCGACGGGCGAGGACGAAGGATCAGTGTTTCCTGGCGGGATCAAGATCTCACCAGCCGGCCGCGGAGCCACCCTTTCGAGGGTCGCTGGCCGGCTCCAGTCCATCCTCGTGCACCACGATCGCCTGCACCACGCCGACCCCGCCCGTCTCTTCGACTACGTGCCCGGTGGCTTCGAGGTCGGGGCGAAGTTCGAGGAGCCCGGCTTCGAGGCGGAGGATCTCCGGCTTCCACTGGTGATGCAGTCGCGGGGCGTCCACGGCGTCTCGCCCGCTCTTTCCGCCGTGAATAACCGCAAGCAGCACTTGGATTGTGCCGGTGATGATTCGGGGTCCGCCGCTCGCTCCCGCAGTGACCGAGGTTCTGCCGTTCTTGAGAAGGATGGTCGGCGACATGCTGGAGAGCGGTCGCTTCCCGGGCTCGGGGAGATTGCGATCTGACTGCTTCAATCCGAAGAGATTTGACTCGCCGGGAATCGTCGTGAAGTCGTTCATTTCATTGTTGAGGATCACGCCGATTTCCGGCACGGCCACCAGTGAACCGAAGGCGCCGTTGATGGTCAGCGTGCAGGCGACGGTCATCCCTCGGGAATCGATCACGCTGAAGTGGCTGGTTCCGCTGTCTCTGAGCGCGTCGGCTGGACCGCCGCCGATCACGCCGCAGGAATCGGTCGCGAGCACGTCTTCGAAATCGATTCGATCGGCGGCGCGTTTGATCGACTCACGATCGAGAAGGCGTTCGACGGGGACATCGACGAAGTCCGCGTCGGCCAGATGGCGGGCTCGATCGGCAAATGCGTGCCGCATCGACTCCGCCATGAGATGGGAATACGCGGCGCTGCCGGGAAGAGGATCGCCGGCCGAGGGTAATCGATGTTCCATCATGGCCAGGACCTGCGCAATGGCGATTCCGCCGGAGCTCGGGGGCGGCATGAGCAGTGCTTCGTAGTCGTCGAAGACGTTCTCTACGACCAGCGGTGTGCGCCAGACGACTTCGTAGTCTTGAATGTCCTCGGGTCGAAGTACGCCGTCGAACGCTCGATCGACGCCGGTCAGCAAGGCGGCGATGCCATCGGGACCGGACCACGCCGCGATGCCCTCGCGGCCGAATTTTTCGAGGTACTCGGCGAGCTCCGGTTGCCGGATAATGTCGCCGATCTCGATGGCCCCTCGGTGACAGAGGTTGTCCCAGACCCAACGGGAAGTTGGCCGCAGGTCCGGATGCGCCTTGCGGAGCGACCGAACCTTTTCGACGGCGGCCAGATAGTCGGCGTCGACCGCGAATCCAGTGCGAGCGGCGCGAACCGCCGGCGCGACGAGGGCCTCCAGCGGCATCGTTCCGAACGCTTCATGTGCGGCGATCATGCCCGGGAGTTGGCCGGGGATCCCCACGGCGCGACCGCCGTAGAGGCTCGGGTCGTATCCGCTCGCGGGGGCGGCGAGCTTTGCGTAGAAATCAAGACCGACGTGTTTTGGGCAGGTCTCGCGAAAATCGAGTGCTCGTGATTCACCGGTCGCCTCGACGAAGATCAGCATGAAACCACCGCCTCCGATGCCACACGAGTAGGGCCGAGTCACCGAGAGCGTGAGCGAGGTGGCGATCGCGGCGTCGACGGCATTTCCGCCCGCTCTGAGGATCTCAACACCAGCCTCGCTGGCGGTCTTCGAGTCGGCGGCCACGGCACCGTTGGCGTGTCGGACGCGGGTTCCGGTCGCAGGGGCATCTGTCACGGCTGCGACCGCTGGTGACACCTTCGAACCACGGTCTCCGGGAGCGGCACTGATCGATGACGTGCAGCCGTGGATCAGGGCTGCCAGCGGGAGGCTGGCGATCAAGATGGATGTTGTGTGACTCATGTTTCAACTCCTCTAGGCGAGACCCTACTCCGGACAACCGCGGTCGGGTTGCGGGTGTCTTTGATTCGCCGAAAATGCCATCGATGCCGACGGCGACGACAGGGTTTTTATCCCGAGCGTGCGCTCGGGTTGATCGCGACGGTCGATCGACGACCGCCGTGGATGATCACCATGGTGCAAAGGGCCGATGGCATCTGTCGGGTTCCGGCCGAATCCCCGTGGAATGGTACGATGGCGCACGTCCTATCAGGAGGCACCATGAGTTCAAAGAACCCTGCCGATTTCGTTTTTGTTGCCTTCAAGGGTGGGGTTGCCGCTTTCGACCGCTACGACGGAGCCGATGCTTGGATCTGGAAGCCGCAAGCTCTGAAGGGCTTCTTCAACCGGTTCAACCCCTCGAGTTTCCTGACCATCGCGCGGGATGGAGATCGACTGGTCGTTGCGTCGAGCAAACGGGTCTGGTGTCTCGATCCGCTCACCGGCGCCGAAGTCTGGTCGGCGGAGGTCAAGGACATCGGCGGGGGATATCCGATCATCGCGGGCAATGATGGAGGCCAGGGTGCCGCCGCCGCTGCCGCTGCCGCTGCCGCCGCCGCCGCTGCTGCCGCTGCGAGTGCAGGATGACGATTTACCTCGATCACAATGCGACCACACCACCGCTTCCCGAAGTGATCGATGCCGTGACGCATTGCCTTGAGCACGACTGGGCCAACCCATCGAGTGTGCATCGATCCGGCGTGGCCGCTCGGCGCCGTGTCGAATTGGCACGCGAATCTGTCGCACACCTTCTTGGATGCCGACCGCGAGATCTGCTTCTCTGCTCCGGAGGTACTGAAGCCGCGAATCTCGCCTTGCACGGGTCGATGGCGGCCCAACCGTCGAAGCCGGCGATCGCGACCAGTCGACTCGAGCACTCCGCGGTCCGGGACACGGCGGAAAGGCTCGAGAAAAAAGGGACCCCGGTGCACTGGGTCACGCATCGGCCTGACGGGGTGATCGATCTTGAGGCGTTCGAATCGCTGCTCGAAGAACACGGTGAGTCGTTGGCGTTGGTGAGCGTGATGTGGGTCAACAATGAGACCGGCTTGATTCAGCCGGTTGAGAAGATTGGCCGGCTTTGTCGCGAGCATGGCGTTCGATTTCACACCGATGCGGTCCAGGCCGTGGGGCGAATGCCCGTCGACTGCGCGTCGCTCGACGTGGATCTCCTTTCCTTTGCCGCCCACAAGTTTCATGGGCCCAAGGGAGCGGGGGGTATGTTTGTGTCCCGCGGAACGCGCCTCGAACCGCAAATGACTGGTGGCTCGCAGGAACGGGATCGCCGCGGGGGTACCGAGAACGTCCCGGCGATCGTCGGCATGGGCGCCGCGGCCGCCGCGGCCGTGGAATGGCTGAAGGGCGACGGCATCACCATGGCCGAAACTTTGCGGGATGTGCTTGAGCAAGGCGTTCGCGCTGGACGGCCCGACGTGGTCATCAACGGCGCCGACGCTCCTCGGCTCTGGACCACTTCGAGCCTTGGATTTCCTAGATTGGCGGCGGAGGGGCTGCTGCTCCTTCTTTCGGAGCGAGGCGTGTTCGCCAGTGCTGGAGCCGCGTGTGCCAGCGGATCGCTCGAACCGTCTCCGGTACTGCTCGCCATGGGCATTCCGGAGCCCGTCGCGCACGGGTCGGTTCGATTTTCAATCTCCCGAACAACGACTCGGGCTGAGATCGACGAGGCGATACCGTTGGTGGTCGAAGTCGCCAACATCCTGGCACAGCAACTCCCCGGCGCGTGATCTTCGCCCCCCCTATAGCCGATTCGCCGATCTCTTGGCAATCACTTTCGACCGCGAAGATCCCGGTACTTTCGAATCAGGGTGTTCGTTGACGAATCGTGGGCGAGCTTCGGGCGGTCCTTCGACTTGAGTTCCGGGATCATGGCCTGGGCCATCTTCTTCCCCAGCTCGACGCCCCACTGATCGAAGGAATTGATCTGCCAGATTGACCCTTGCACGAACACCTTGTGCTCGTACTGGGCGATGAGGCGGCCGAGCATTCGGGGTGTCAGTTTGTCGCAGAGGAAAGTGCTGGTCGGGCGGTTGCCTTCCATTTCCTTGTGCGGGGCCAGCCAGGCCGGAACGCCTTCGGCCTCGATCTCCGCCACGCTCTTCCCGAAAGCGAGGGCTTCAGTCTGGGCGAATACGTTGGCGACGAGCTTGTCGTGGTGATCGCCGATCTTGTTCACGGGGTCGGCGAAGACGATGAAGTCAGCGGGGACCAGCCGGGTGCCTTGATGGATCATCTGATAGAAGGCGTGCTGCCCGTTGGTGCCGGGCTGTCCCCAGATTGCCGGGCAGGTTCCCCACTTCACGTGCTTCCCGTTGAGTCGGGTGTGCTTGCCGTTGGATTCCATCTCGAGTTGCTGGAGATAGGCGCTAAAGCGATCGAGGTACTGATCGTAGGGAAGGATCGCGACGGTGCCGGCGTCCCAGAAATCGGCGTACCACAGACCGATCAACGCTTGGATGACCGGGAGGTTCCGGGTCATGGGCGTGGAACGAAAATGTTCGTCCATGTCGTGGAAGCCGTCGAGGAGTTCGCGGAAACCCTTCGGGCCCAACGCGACCATGGTGCTGAGGCCGACCGCGGAGTCCATCGAATATCGTCCGCCGACCCAATCCCAGAATCCGAACATGTTTTTGGTGTCGATGCCAAACTTAGCAACTTCGTCGGCATTGGTTGAGACCGCGACGAAGTGCTTCGCGCTGGCGGCGGCATCTCCATCGAAGGCCTTGAGGATCCACTTTCGCGCGGTATGCGCGTTCGTCATGGTCTCGAGCGTCGTAAACGTCTTGCTGCAGACGATGAAGAGCGTCTCGGTCGGGTCGAGATCGAGGGTCTTCTCGTAGAAGTCATTGGCATCGACGTTCGACACGAATCGGATCGTCAGATCTCGACTGGAGTATTTACGGAGCGCGTCGTAGGCCATGGCGGGGCCGAGATCGGAACCGCCGATACCGATATTGACAATATTCTTGATCGCTTTGCCAGAGTGTCCCTTCCATTTTCCACTCCGGATCTGGTTCGAGAAGGTCCCCATCCGTCGGAGCACGTCATGCACTGCGGGTACCACGTTTTCGCCATCGACCTTGATGACGGCGTCGGCGGGGGCTCTTAGGGCGGTGTGAAGCACGGCCCGATCTTCGGTGATGTTGATCTTTTCGCCCTTGAACATCGCCTTGCGATGCCCTTCGACGCCGGACGCCTTCGCCAGAGCGAAAAGCAACTTCATAGTCTCGTTGGAGACCAAGTGCTTCGACCAGTCGAAGTGGATGCCGAGGGCTTCGGTGGAGTATTTCGATCCGCGGCGAGGATCCGCGGCGAAGAGGTCAGCGATGGAGGTCTTCGCCATGGACTTCCGATGACGGGCCAGAGCCTTCCATTCGGGAAGTTGATCAAGACGAGGTCGGTCGATGAGGCTTCTGACGCTCATAGTTGGTTCTTCTCCAGAAGGAATCCGCTGGCCAGTCGCATCGGGTGTCAGTGGACAGCCCGGTCATGCCTGATACGCTGCAGGGCGAAACTACCAGAACCGCGTTCAGATCGTTCTGGACGGCGAGAATTCATTCCGCTTTCCCCACTCCAGGGATCCTTCCGATGACCGCCACCCGCGACCTCCACGACCTCGGCCAGAGCCTCTGGCTCGACAACATCACTCGAGACCTCCTCAACGACGGGACGCTCGAACGCTACATCGCGGACCTGTCGGTCACGGGTCTTACCTCGAATCCCTCGATCTTCCAACAGGCAATCGGCGGCTCGGACAGTTACAACGATCAGATTCGCGAACTCCTCGGAAAAGGACTGGATACGGAATCGCTCTTTTTCGAGTTGGCGATTCAGGACCTCCAGAGGGCCGCGGATCTCTTCAAGCCGATTCACGAGGCCACCGGTGGGGTCGACGGCTGGGTCAGCCTCGAAGTCTCGCCACTTCTGGCCAATGACACGACGAACACCATCGCGCAGGCGAAGCACCTCCATGCAAAGGCCGGTCGCGAGAATCTCTTCATCAAGGTGCCCGGGACCCAAGAGGGACTGCCCGCAATCGAGGAACTCATCTTTGCAGGGATCCCGATCAACGTGACGTTGCTTTTCTCGCGCGAACACTACCTCGCGGCGGCCGAAGCCTACACTCGTGGCGTGGAGCGTCGCATCGAGGCGGGATTGGATCCCTTCGTCTGTTCGGTCGCGAGCCTCTTCGTCTCCCGCTGGGATAAAGCGACCGCCGACGAGCTGCAGGGCGATCTCAAGAACGCGGTCGGCATCGCGATCGGCGAACGGACCTACAAAGCATTCCACGACTTCGTGAACGGCGAGCGTTGGAACGAGTTGAAGGAACACGGTGCGAAGCCCCAGCGTCTCCTGCTGGCCAGCACCGGAACCAAGGATCCATCGCTTCCTGACACGCTCTATATCACCGCCCTGGCCGCACCCGAAACGGTCAATACCATGCCCGAAAAGACGCTTCTGGCGTTTCGTGATCACGGCGCCGTCGACGGCGGCATCCCGATGGACGGGGGGGACTGCGAGTTCGTGCTCGGTAGCGTCACTTCCGCCGGGATCGACCTTGACGCCCTGGCCGAACGGTTGCAGATCGAGGGACGTGATTCCTTTGACGCGGCATGGAATTCGATGATCAGCGACATCGCGGCGAAGACCGAGTCGGTCGCCAAAGCCTGATCTCCGAGGACGACGGTTCAAGTCGAGGAGGGGCCTTCGACGATATGAAGACGATCGCCCGACTTCCCGCCCTGCGTGAGGCGACTTCCTTTTCTTTCGATCCGCGAGCCTGCCTTGAGAAAATTTCTCGACGAACTCGAATGGCGTGGTCTGCTTCATCAGGCAACGTCCGAACAGCTCGCGGCTCATCTCGCCGAGCAACCCCGATACGCCTATGTCGGTTTCGATCCGACGGCGGACAGCCTCACCATTGGCAATCTGATTCCGATCATGCTGCTGGCGCACTTCCAGCGATCGGGGCATCACCCGGTCGTGGTGATGGGCGGGGGAACCGGGATGATTGGCGACCCGTCGGGCAAGAGCGCTGAGCGACCACTTCTCACCACCGAGCAGGTTCAGGCGAACGTCGAGTCGCAGCGGCCGATCTTCGAGCGGGTCCTCGACTTCTCGACCAAGTGTGGGAATCGTGCGGAGATCGTCGACAATCTCGAATGGCTCTCACGGATCGGGTTCATCGAACTGCTGCGGGACATCGGAAAGCACTTCTCGGTCAACGTGATGATGCAGAAGGAGTCGGTGAGTTCGCGGCTCAACGAACGCGAGCAGGGGATCAGTTACACCGAGTTCAGCTATCAGGTGCTTCAGGCCTACGATTTTCTCCATCTCCATCGCACCCGCGGGGTGACGATCCAGATGGGCGGAAGCGACCAGTATGGAAATATCGTCGCGGGCATCGACCTCACCAGACGGCTGGAGCGATCCGCCGTGGACCAGGGCGCCGAGACCTACGGCATCACAGCACCGCTGGTCACCAAGGCCGACGGCGGCAAGTTTGGAAAATCCGAAGCGGGGGCGATCTGGCTCACCGCCGAGCGAACCAGTCCGTACCGATTCCATCAGTTCTGGTTGAACTCTGCCGACGATGACGTGATCAATTTCCTGAAGTGGTTCACCTTCCTAGATCAAGCCGAGGTCGAGTCGCTCGAGACAGCAAACCAAGAACATCCGCAGGAACGCGCGGCGCAACGTCGCCTTGCCGACGAAGTGACCGGCATGCTTCACGGGGCGGCCTCGGTGGAGTCGGCGAAAGCCGCTTCTGCCGCGCTTTTTAGCGGCCAGGTCCGCGGTCTAGACGAAGCGACCCTCCGGACGATTGCGGAGGATCTCACATCTCGAACGATCTCCCGCAAAAGCCTCCTTGCCGACGAAGGCCCGACCCTCGGTACGGCGTTGAAGGACCTTGGCCTCGCCTCCAGCAACCGGGAAGTCCGTGAATTCATCAAAGGGGGCGCGGTGCGGGTCAACGGCGAACCGGTCGCGGAAGATCGTCCCTTCGAGAGCGGAGATCTTCTGGACGGTGGATTCACATTGCTCAGAAGAGGTCGGAAGAACTGGGCCGCGATCATCTGGACCGATTGAGAAACCGTTCCGTCTCGTCAGTTTGAATTCCGGATGTTCGTCCCAGACGCTTTCGCCGTCCGCCTGGCCGTCTCGCTTGAGATTTGAATCAGGGTTGCGAGGATCGATCTTCGATGGTGAGTGGAACCATCGGATTCGCGGTCGTATTGTCACCGATGCTCGACACCGTGACCCCGGGCGGGAGTTGCCACATCGAGACAGCCTTCTCCGTGATGCTCTGCGCTAGATCGTCGCTGGTGAGGTGCAGAAAAGCGATCACACTCACCTTTCCATCGGCGATGCTTGCAATCGCATCCGCAGGCCCGCGGAGGGTGACGTCTCGAAGAAACGCCGCTGCAGGATCGATGATCACCAGGTACTGGTCAAGATCGGCTGGAGGGCCAGCGACCTGGACGGGAATCGAGGGGACCAGATAGGTCGACTCGGTCGAGACCAGTTTGATTCCGATGACGACCTTCCTCGGCGTGATCGTGACCTCTTCGGTGTGTTCGAGCAGACTCGGAGGAAGACTAAGCATCACTTCGATTTCATGAAGTCGTCCCGGAGTGAGGTTCGCCAGATCCTGATCGGACACGGTTGCGTCGATCGAAAGATCGGGAAGATTCGCAAGCGACTCGGGCAAGGTGATGGCAGCTTCCGATGGTGCGACGTTGACGCCACCGGCGGTGCGAACGCCGTCCGGCAGGATCACCTGAACGGCCATAGACCGAGTCACCAGCGACTTGATGACGATCGGCACGGCCTTCGGATCCGCCGAGAGGAACGTGACCGGGAGATCTGCTTGTTCGGCCAGCAACTGGCCCACCAACAGGAGATCGATCTCATGGACGCCCGGATCGGCGGGGATTCCCAGGGTGCCGATCTGGATCTCGACGGGCTCGCGAAACCGTGCGGCCATCGCGTCAATGGCCCGTTTCGGGCCTCGCATCTGGAAGCTGACGGAGTTGAGCTCCTCGGGCTCGATCTGCACGGAGCCTTTGGTCTGTCCGACCAGTCGGAGGTCCGTGAACGAAGTAATGTCCTCGCGGGTCTCACCGGCCGCCCAGATCCAGATCAGGACGGTCACGAGCGTGATCGTGACGACATTGCCGATTCGTTCGCGACGCGATTCCATCAGTTGGCCTCCTCGGTCGCATTCACAGGCACGGGATCCTTGACCACCGACAGACGCCGGGCGAGTTCATCGGCGAATCGATCTCGAGCGATGGGTGGGGAGAGTTTGCCGTTCTCCGCGATCCGGACTCGGCCGTTCTCTTCGCTGACGACGACCACCAAGCAGTCGGAGTCGAGGGTGACGCCGACCGCCGCGCGATGTCTGCTGCCGAGTTGGCTCGGAACGACGCCGGAGGGCGCGAGCGGAAGTTGCACTTTCGCCGCGACGATCCGATCCGCCCGAATCACCACCGCGAGATCGTGGAGTGGATTGTTGGGGTAGAAGATCGCCTGCAAAAGCCGAGGGTCGACGGTCGCATCGATCGGCACCGAGTTGCGGAGTAGTGACTCCAGTCCCAGCGATCGCTCGAAGACGATGATGGCGCCGAACTCGCTCTTCGCCAGAAAATCCACAGCCTCGGAGACGGCGGTGATCACCCGATCCTGCCCGGCGGGGCTTCGACCGAAGATCTTGGCACGGCCAAGGGTGACCATCGCCTGACGGAGTTCGGGTTGGAAGACTACGACCAGCATGATGGCAACAAGGCCGACGACCCGATCACCAAGAAAGCGGATTCGGCCTAGGGTGTCGTTGGCGTCGCCGGTCAGTCGGAGCAGGATCGCGACCACGACCAGCAGCACCGCGAAGCCTCGAATCACGCCGGCGCCGCTGGAGCGGCGGAGAAACCGAAGAATCATCCAGACGACGAGCCAGATGATCAACAACTCCACCACGAGTTCGATGGGCTCGTAGCCTCTGAAGATGTCGAAGAAGGAAGGAAGTCGAGGAATGGTCATGCGTCTGCTCTTGAGTATATCGAGGACGACGTGTGGATCCGGTCCGGGCCGAACCTCCGTCGGCTAGGATGAGCCTATGTCCACGATATTGAAGGGTCTGGTGATTGGTCGATCGACCGGTAGATGCGCTGAATCCGGCGCCGCGCTCGAGGTAGGTTCGCCCTGTGTCGCGGCCCTGGTACGTCCGCTGATCGGCGACGAACGGCCCGATCGGCCGGTTCTCGAGCGGTTGGATTTCGATCTGGGAGTCTGGGAGTCGACCGACCCGGCTCAAAAAATCGGGGAACGGCTGCTTTGCTGGTGGCGTACGGAGGTTCCTGATCCGAGCTCCAAGCGACAGATGTTCGTGGATGACGACACGCTCGTCGATCTCTTCGAGCGACTTGCGGCGGAGTCAGATCCGGCCCGGCAGGCCTTTCGATTTGTGCTTGGGCTGATTCTCCTCCGGCGACGGAAGCTCCGAATGGTCGATCGCCGCCGGGAGGGTGATGACGAGGTCTGGGTGCTGAAGCGAGTTGGCGGAGGTGATGACGCACCGCTCTGGCCGGTGGTCGACCCTCGTCTTTCCGAGGAGGACGCGGACGCCATCGCGGAACAACTTTCGACCATTCTCGCGGACGAGGGGTAGGCCGAGGTGGCTTCGGATGGCCGGCGATCTTCAGAGTCGTGCACATCGTTCCTTGATCAAGGCCGATCTCATGGTGCCTTGGCGCTCGCGGTGCTGGCCGGGGTGTTGATCTTCGCCGGTTGCGAGGCCGTCTCGCGGACCGCTCCAGAAGACGAAGGGACGTCGCGTCCTGGATCAGCGACTGAATGGACGGAACTGATCGAAGTCCAGAACCAGCGTCTGGGCCTTCTTGATCACTTCACCACTGCGGGAACGATCACGATCGACATGCGTGACGAGCAGGATCAAATGCAACGAGAGCAGGCGGATCATCGCATTTGGAGAGGCGGCGTCTCCAAGGCCGCGATCAAGATCTCGAAGATCGGATCGACGCTGGTTTCGGCGGCTTGGAACGGTCCACGTTGGTGGATCTTTGACGAGTCCGGCGATGAGGTGACGCTGCGGGTTCGAAGTGTGGGGTCATCGGCGACAGACCGCGGGCCGGATCGACTTCTGGCACCACCCATTCTCATGGCGATGATCGGATTCGTGCCTTTTCCGGTCGGCGCGCCCGACGACTTCGTGAGTATCGGCGGCGGATTCCGTTTCACCCTCCGCGAAATCGCCACGGGAACTGGAACGGAGCGGGTGGTCTTTCCGGGAAGTTTGGAGATCCGGGTTCTCCGGCCGATCGACGGTCCTGCGTCGGTCCGACTCTTCGACGATTCGGGGATCGAAGTGGCTCGGTCAGAGCTCACCAAAGTTGACTCGGTGGATCGAATCGGCTCGGCACCGGGCGCGTGGCCGAGGGTGCCCCATCGAATCGAGATTCGGCGTGATCGTGGCGAGCGATTGGTGATGAGTTTCGACGCGCCCCTTGCTGGCGGCCGGATCAGCGATCGCCTCTTCGACCTCGAAGCCCAGATCGAGCGATCGAATCCGGTGCAGATCGATGACGTTCGCGGATTGGAGAAAGAATGATGGAATCGAAATCACCACGGCCGTTCCGGAATTTGTGCATCACGGCATGGATCACCATGGCGGTGCTGCACGCCGCAGCGGTCTTCGCGGCGGCGGCAGCCGATGAATCGGAGTCGGTGGTGCTCGCGGCATCAGGCGGGCGTCATGTCTTCGTGGTGCGCCCGGGGGGGACCGCTGCTGCGGGATACGAAATCATGCATCTGGACGCGGAGGTCGGCCCCGCGGTCGCCCATACCGTCGCGAGGCTTCCTCGGAAGCCCGAAGCGATCGCGGCCGCTGGAGATCGATGCTGGATCGTCCTTCCGCCATTCGACGCCGTCCGACAGCAACGCGAGGTCATCTCGTTTCGAATGACCATGACGCCGTCGGCCAAACGCTGGTTCGCGGAGCCGATCGGCCGATTCGACATTCTTCCGATCCTCCCCAAGGAGTCGGTACTCGCGGGAATCACGGCGACCGAGGACGGACCGTTCGCGGTCACGCTCCCCTCGCAGCGGACAGCGAGAGGCATTTCCCGGGATCGAAAATCAGGCCAGAGCGATGACTTGCCGTCGGCATCGGAACAGGGTGAAACCGATTCTGTGTCGGACGATTCGGAACGGAGTCAGGGATCCGGTTTCCTGATCGCGTCACCCGAGCGTTGGCGTTGGACGGTCAAGGAAATGCCAGTCGGGTTCGCGAATGCCGTGGCCGCGGTGGTCGGCGCCGGCGGAGCGTCCGGGGCGGCACGATCGCTGGTGGCCTGGACGGCGGACGGGATCTCTTGGAACCTCTCGGAGTCGATCGACTCTGGCTGGAGCACGTCCCTGCTCCCGTTGGGATCGGGGCTGCGACCATTCGGGATCATCGAGTCGGAAGGCGGCATCGTCATCGCCAGCGAAGACCGTGACGCAGGAGGCGGCGTGGCGCTCGACTACATTCGGCTGGTTGCCGATCAGTCGCCGACCGTGTTGCGATTGGCTCGGATTTCGTCGGATCGGGTTGAAGAGCCGTTTGCGGTGGTGGGCACGTCCATGGGGCCGTGGCTCCTCGATCTGCACGACGATGAGATTCGGGTCCTCCAGATCGATCCGCTGAGCGGGGCGATCGGGGCGTCGGTCGAGCCTGCCGACGAGACGGAGGAGTTCTCGCTGCTTGATTACCCGTTGACCGGGATCGCCATGGTCTCGTCGCTCGTCGCGGCACTCCTTCTCCGGCCCCTTATCGAGCGGGCGCCCCAAGAGCCCGCACCCGGGCTTCGGCCGCTCCCGATTCCCCGTCGGCTCGCCGCACTCTGCATCGACTTCATTCCGGGGGCGATGATCACGGTGCTGGTCTTCGAGATCGACCCCGGGCAGTTTGTCGAGAGTTTTCGAGCCGGAGATCACGAAACTGCACTTCCCGCGGTGTTTGCGGTCTTCGTCACGGCGACCATCGCCGGCATCGCCGAGGTGCTGTTCGCCCGGTCGATCGGAAAGGCCGTAGTCGGCGGGCGGATCGCGTCGCTCGATGGCTCGCGAGGGAGCGTGGTCCAACGCGGATTGCGGGCGACCTTGAAACTCGTGGTCTTGCTGCTGCCGCCGCTCGGTTTTCTCGTCCTCATCGATCCCTTCGCTCGTGGGATGTCCGAACTTCTCTCACGCACCTGCGTGGTTGTTCGAGCGTCGCCGGAGGCGGACGCGATCGAGTCGACCGAGGATGACCCACCGACGCCCTCGCCGGAAGATTGAGGCCGAACCTCGAAAAAGCGCAGTCGATGCGCGAATTGTCGGTAGGTTTGGAGAATTCTCGACCATGCGACCGATGAATATTGCGCTGGCGAATGGAGTCGCCGCAGATCGGCGCGTCGCGATGGCCCTCACAAGGGGTTTCGGGCGCGAAATGAGAGGATCTCGTGCCAGACGATCGTTTAGAAGCAGAAATTGACACCTCTTCCGACGCGGCCTCGCCTCGGGATGAAGCCTCGACGGCGGAAGTGCCGGTTGCGGTCGAATCTTCTGTGCGGGGTCGAGCTTGGCAGTTCCCGCTGATCGCGATGTCGCTGCTGGCGATTCTCGCCGCGGTCTGGCACCGGACGCAGAGCGTTGCGGCGGACATCGATCCCGAGTCGTCCCTGCGATTCGCCCAGGAGAGACTTGCGGCCGGAGATCTCGATGCTGTTGCCGCCTCTCTGCTGGACATCGCCACAACCGCAAGGTCGATTCCAGAGTTCGTGGTGCCACATCGCGTTCTGTGGGCCGACTATCTGGCGGCATTCCATGCGCCGCTGGAACATGCCGACGCCGGCGTGGCGGGCAAGGTGGCGGATGCGTATGCAGATGCGATCACGGTCGGCGCCGAGCTGAGCGAGTTGCAGTCTTACCGACTGGCGGTCTGCGAAATGAACGCGGGCCGATCAGGGGAGGCGTCGGATCGCTTCGGAACGCTGTTTGATTCCGAGGACCTCGGGATCGCCACGGATTCAAAGCGACGCCGGCATCACCTGCTTCAGTTGCGATTGCTTGAGGACCTCGATCGAGACGTCGATGGGGTCGAATTGCTCGGGGGCGTCGAGTCCCTTCTTGCCGAGCGCCCGGGCATCGCCCTCGAGGCATGGGCGATCGGCTTCCGGGCCCGCGTGCGAATTCGTGAGGGCAATATCGCCGGGTTGGTCCCACGCCTTATCGTCGACATGCAACGCCTCGAGGCCGAGCTCGAAGGGCAGTCGGCCGCCGAGATCGACTGGTCCGAACTGCATGTTCTACTGGGCCACGCGTATCTCGCGGAGGGCCGTCCGGTCCCGGCGGTGGAGCGATATGAGTTCGCCATCGACCGTCTTCATACGACGTCCGGCGTGGCGGCTGAGGCGGGGATTTCGCTGGGACGCCTGCTGCTGGCGAGGGGAGAGATCGCGGACGCGGTCAAGCGGTTCGAAGCGATCGATATGCTGGCTTCTCCTGCTGCCCGGCATCGGTTGCAGGCCCAGGTCGGCCTCGGGGAGGCCTCGATCCTGCGAGGAGACCATGCCGCGTCCGCCCGCCACTTCCGTGATGCGGCTTCGATCATCTCGTCTCATCCGGATTTCGTATCTTCGGTGGTGGAGCAGGCGGTTCGGACCGCGATGCGAGGCGCCGCGATGGCCGTCGATCGTGCCGAAGACTCCGCCGACTCGATGGAACAATCGGCGATGATCCGACTGGCCCGCGAGTTCGCGACTTTCGGACTTGAATTCAGCAGGGACGAGGATGTTCGAATGCGGGCGCTTCTCGTCATCGCCGAGGCACATCGACGATCGGCGGAACTGGTGGTCGGCCCGGAATTCTCAGGCCTTGACCTGCGGGACGTTCCCTATGAGTCCATTCCACTCGCTGTTCGGGTCGAGGCCAATGAGCATTTTATCGCCGCGGCAGATGCGGTCCTTGAGTTGGATCTTCTCACGCCATCCAAGACTTATGAGAACAACCTGTTGTGGCAAGCCGCCGTGCTCTACGACACGGGCGGGCGGCCGAAGCAGGCGCTTTCGCTGTACCAGCGTTTCGTCGAGAGCAGGGCGGATCACAAGAATCGGCCTGAAGCGATGTATCGGATTGCCGTCGGTCTTCATGGGCTTTTGAAGCTTGACGATGCGGAATCTTGGTACCGAAGACTGCTTCAGGAAGGCACGGATCGTCCTGATGAGAAGTCCGACTACTGGACGAAAGCCAAGGTTGGCCTCGCCCGTGTGCTCTTGGTGAGTTCCGGTTCGGGGGGCCAGCTTGAAGCGGAAAGTCTGCTCCGGGATTTTCTGGAGGGTCGCGAAGTCGACCCGCGATCATCGGACTATCGAGATGCGACCTTCCACCTCGGACGCCTCTTCACGGTGCAGTCGCGATGGCTTGAAGCGGTTGAGATCTTCGAACCGTGGCTCGAGCGGTACGCCACCGACCCGCGTTGGGGCGAATGTGCCGCCATGGCGGGCATTGCTTGGGCGAGTCGGGCCAAGGAACTCAGTCGGCTTCTGGACGATGACCAGACGCCCGGGCTCGAGGCCGCGCCGATCTCCCCGGGGTATCGAGCGGAACTTGAGGCCTCCTATCGCCGATCATTGAATCAGGCGTTCGATCGATTCGAGGGCGTGGTTCTTGCGTTTGACGGCCCGGAATCCCCCCGGCTCAGCCCGATTCAGCGGCATCTTCTTCGCGTCGCGGGGCTGCAGCGTGGCGAGGTGCTTGAACGCCTGGGCGAATCGGGACGGGCGATGGCGGTCTACCGCGAAGTCGAGCAGCGATTCGCCGAAGAGCCCGTGGCAATTGAAGCGCTGGTCTGTCTCGCGAATCTTGCCTCGAGCCTTGGAGATGCGGAGACCGCCGGAAAGGCGACGAGGCGAGCGAGGATCAAACTTCAGCGAATCGAGAAACTGCGTCGAGACCAGCCCGGTCTAGGCCTTGAGCCTGGGATGCTCAAGGATGCGCCCTCCGATCGAATGACTGATCACGGCCCTGATCTCTTCATCGGCGGTGGAAGCCGATCGCTCGATCGATGGCTCCAGCTCTTTCCGCCCGGCGGTGAGGGAGGTGCGGGATGAATCGTGCCATCGACGAGACAGATCATCGCGACATCGGCCACCTGATCGATACCCGTATCAAAAGACTGGCCGCCATCGCGGTCATTTCTGATCGTTTGTCCGTCGCGATCCGCCAGCGGCAGTTCGGTTCAATAGAGCGTCTGCTCTCTGAGCGTACGACGATTCTCGAGACATTGGTCGCGGATGCAGCGGCGTTCGAGGATGCCGCCCGAGCCGCCGCTGGATCGGGAGACGCCTCGGTTCTGGAGCGGATCGACCAAGCCGAGCGACTGATCGCGGAGATCGAGGCGCGAGATGTCGCGGATCTCCAAGCAATGGAGTCGGCCGGTAACGAGACCCGGATCGAACTCGAAAAAGTGACCTTGGGAAGTCGGGTCGGGCGGGCCTATCAGGGCGCCGGCACGACGGGCGGAAGTTCCGGACGCGACCTCACGGAGCGAGCAGGATGAGTGTCATCGAGACGACATCCGATGTCCTCGGGCCCGCCGGAGCGTCATCGCCGATGGACGCGAACGATTTTGCAGATCTTGTTCGCTCCTTCAACGACGTCACGGCTCGATTGGAGTCGACCCACTCCTCCCTTCGCGACGAAGTGGCGACGCTGAAGACCGAACTCAACGAGACCCACCGTCGACTCCGGCGCTCGCGGCAACTTGCGGCCCTCGGTGAAATGGCCGCCGGCATCGCGCATGAGATTCGGAATCCGCTTGGCGCGATCGCGCTCAATCTCGAGGCGTTGACCGAGGATCTGTTTGACCGTCCGGGCGAACTGGAACTCTGCGGGCGAGTTTCCAGATCGGTGACCCGTCTGGATGCGATCGTCGGCGACGTCTTATCGTTCGCTCGCGACACGAAAGTCAGGGCGGCGAGCGTCCGGCCGTCCGAGGTCGTCGTCGCCGCGGTCGCGCACGCGGAGGATCTCGTGGACGCCCACGACATCGATGTCGACCTCTCGCTGGACGAAGAACTCGAGATCATGGCGGATGCCGCGCTGCTGGAACAGTCGCTCTTGAACCTGGTTCGAAACGCCTGCGAAGCCATGGCCCTGGTGGATGGTCCTCGCCGTCTGACGGTGAGTCTCTGCCGTCGAGAACTTCGAGACCCGGAGCAGGGGATCGTCCCGCACGTGGTCTTCGAGATTCGCGATACCGGCCCCGGCATTCCCGAAGAGGTTCGCGAGCGGATGTTCAATCCGTTCTTCACCACGAGAGCCGAAGGAACGGGTCTCGGGCTGGCGATCGTGCATCGAATCGTCGACGCTCATGGCGGACGGCTCGACGTCTCTGCCGGCGACCCTGGAACGATTATGTGTCTGTCGCTTCCCCTTGATCCCCGACAGGAGATCTTGGGTGGTGCTGATGATGATGATGATGGAAGGTCCCTGGACGGCGCCGTGCGGCGTCGGGTCAGGGACAACTCAGGCCGCGGAGCGGCTTGAGACCACTTTTGACCGAATCGAGTCGCCTTAGGCGACGGAGGCCACGGATGGCGAAGATTCTCGTAGTTGATGACAAGGAAATGATGCGGGACAGCGTCGCGACGATTCTCGGTCGCCGAGGTCACGCGGTGGTCAGCGCGGCCAATGGTGAGATGGCGGTCGCGAAGCTCATGGAAAAGAAGCCGGATGCCGTGGTGACGGACCTGCAGATGCCCGGCATGAGCGGAATCGAGCTCCTCGCCGAGATTCGGAAGGTCGACGAGGACCTGCCGGTGATCCTCATGACCGCCTACGCCTCGGTGGCCACCGCCGTTGAAGCCATGCGGGAAGGCGCATTCGACTACGTGACCAAGCCGTTCAGCGGCGATGAACTTGCGATCGCCGTGGATCGAGCGATCGAACACGGCATGCTTCGCAAGGAAAATCAGATGCTTCGTGCTGCGGCCGCTCCGGCCGGTCGCGAGACCGGCGGCCACGACATGGTCGGAGCCGGTCCGGTGATGACTGACCTCCGCAACCATCTCGCCAGAATTGCGGACAGTCACGGAACGGTCCTGATCAGCGGTGAAAGCGGTACCGGTAAGGAGGTTGCGGCCCAGGCGATTCACGCCGCGAGTCCGCGCGCGAATGCGCCCTTCCTCGCCATCAACTGTGCCGCCTTGTCCGCAAGCCTGCTGGAAAGCGAACTGTTCGGCCACGAGAAAGGCGCTTTCACCGGGGCCGATAAGCTCCGCAAGGGTCGTTTCGAACTCGCCGACGGAGGAACGCTTCTTCTTGACGAGATCAGTGAGATTCCGCCCGAGCTTCAGGCGAAGCTGCTTCGAGTCCTGCAGGAACGGACGTTTGAGCGGGTGGGCTCGAGTACGACCCAGACTGTCGACGTGCGGCTTGTGGCGACCACAAATCGTGATCTCTCATCCGAGGTGGACGCCGGTCGGTTCAGGAGCGACCTCTTCTTCCGGCTTAACGTGCTCCCCATCGAGATGCCGCCGCTTCGGGAGCGGACCGAAGACATCGAGGCCTTGTCGGCCTACTTCTTCAAGTCGGTCGCGGCTCGAGAAGGTCGCTCGCCGAAAAGGCTGACCGCCGATGCCGTGGCGGCGTTGTGCGGGTATGCCTGGCCCGGCAATGTTCGGGAGCTGCAGAACATCTGCGAGCGTGCCGCCGTTCTGGCGACCACCGAAGAGATCTCCGCATCCCTGATCGCCCCATGGTTGGGGGCTGATTCGAGCGGGGCAGCCGCGATGGGCAGGGCTCAGATGGGACTCCGGTCCTCGACCACCGAGGTGAAGTCGGATCCTGCAGACGTGATGACGGGAAAGGTCTGGCTGGCGTGCAACGGGGAGCTCACGCTCGCCGACATCGAACGCGAGACGATCGTGGCCACCCTCCGGAGAAATGCCGGGCATCGGCAGCGGTCAGCACGCGCCCTCGGCATCGGCGTGCGAACACTCGGGCTCAAGCTCAAGAAGTGGAAAGAAGAGCGGATCGTGGAGGCCGATCTTTGATCCGCCCACGCGCACATCTGGCGGCCCGAGTGGCGTCATTCCTGCCGGCCAGGGCAATACCTGCGCGTGGATCGGAGGTCGATCGATGAGTGCCGAAGGAGTCAGCCAATGGGGGGCGACGCCCTACCTCGAACGATTGATGCAGTTCTCCTGGAAACGCAACGAGATCCTGCAGGACAACATCGCCAACATCGACACGCCCGGTTATCAATCTCGGGATGTTCCGGTTTCGGAGTTCCAAGCCGCGATGAAGGATGCCCGGGACCGGAGTCAACGCGGTGGCAGTGATGTCGTGGCTGGTGACGGCGTGTTCGCGGATCGCAAGGGAATTCGTTTCTCCGCCGCGGGAATCGAGCTGCGTCCTTCGACCGGCCAGGACAATCTGCTCTACCACGACGGGAATGACCGGAATCTGGAACAGCTCATGCAGGGGTTGAGCGAGAACGCGATGACGTTCCGATTCGCCAGCGAGCTCTTTCGGAAGTCCCATGACCTCCTTCGTTCCGCGATTCGTGAGCGGCCTTGACCTTTCTGAGGGTTGACTGGTGATGGGAAACGAACCATGAGCATCTACGGCGTCTTCGACATCTCAAGTTCCGGCCTTCAGGCCCAACGGGTCCGCATGGATGCCATCACGGCAAACCTGGCGAACCAACGCACCCCGGAATTTGAGGTCATGAAAGTTCGATTCGGTTCTGGCGATCCAGTCTCCGGAGACCCCTTTGGGGTCCACGTGGCAGGAATCGATCGGCTCGCGACCTTCAATCCGGTCAGGGATCCTGACAACCCGGCGGCCCGGGAGGATGGATTCGTCTACTACCCGGCGGTGGACTACGCCACGGCGATGGTGGATGGGATCGAGGCGCTTCGAGCGTATGAAGCCAACATTCAGGCTGTAGAGGCGACACGGTCGATGATCGATGCAGGTCTTCGCGTTCTTGCGTGATGACCAGAAACCTGTTGACGGATGCCAATCATGAGTGATCCACTCGGACTAATCTCGAACAACCCGGCCCAGGGCGCCTCGGCGACAGGATTGAAGGGGCTCTCCGGACTCGGCGGTCCCGCCAACGGGAAGTCCGGAACAGGGGGATTGGACTTCAAGAACGATCTGATGAGTCAGATCGCTGAAATCGACAAGCTGCAGCAGAACGCGGAGCAGGTCAAGATCGATGCCGTTGCCGGTGAGGCCTCGCTCGATCAGGTCATTGTCGCGACCGAGACTGCGGATACGGCATTCCGCATGCTCCTCGCGGTTCGAAACAAGCTCGTCGATGCATACGACGAGGTCAAGAATGTTCGTGTGTGATTCTCCTCGCTGACCGGATTCCACTCCTGGTCAGTGAAAGAGAGTCCGGCCCGTACCGTTTGTCAGGATGACGAATGCGGCACGGAGGCTCGGAATACACGCGGTACGCGACGGTTGGCATGGAGGCCTCCCCCGTGGTTCAGAGATTTCGAGATTCCATCAATCATCTTTCGCATCGGCTCGGTGAGCTTGGTCCTTCGGCCAGGCTGCTGATTGGTTCGATCGCCATCATTATCGCCATGGGGTTCTTCTTGGTCTCGCAGTACGCGGCCGGGCCCTCCATGTCCCCGGTAAAGGTGCGGGTCGAGGAGAAACTTTTGGCGATGGAGAGCCTTCGCGAGTCAGGGCACGAGGTCGCCGACAGCGGGCAGCCCGGTTCGATCCTCGTTGAGACGAAGAAGAAGGCGGAGATCGCCGGGTTTCTCGAGAAGAAGGGATACGCACCGAGCATCGACGACGACGTGGTGAGCAGCGGCGGCGGGGGTGGGTGGCAGGCGGAATCCGAAATGCAGGAAAACTGGCGTCGTGACCGCGTCTCCCAAGCAGAGAAGAATATCCGGATGATCGAGGGTGTTGACACCGTCAACATCTCCTTCTCCGGCGGAAAACGAAAAGCATTCGTGCTCGACGGTCCCTCGCCCAGTGCCAACGTCATGGTCCGAATGACTTCCGGTGAACTCGACAGGAACCTCGCGGAGTCGATCGCATTGATCGCGATCACCGTCGAGAATGATCTCGAACTTGAGAACATCACGGTGACCGACGGACGGAGCGGCGGACGGTCCTTTGCGTTTGGCGAAGATGGTGGCGGCATCGGTGGCGACTATCTCTCCAAGGTCCGGGCCTTCGAGCGTGATGCCCGCGAACGACTCAACCGCCTCGTGCTCCGCGCCTTCCCGCAGGCTCAGATCAGCGTCAATGCACAGATTCTTACCGCGGATATCCACGAGAAGAAGACGCAGATCGGCAAGCCGGTCAAAGTGGAGCGGTCCAAGCGGACCGACGAATCGCGAACGCCGATGCGTGGTTCTTCGAATGGCGGAACGCCTGGATACCGCTCGAACTCCGGGCTGGCGCAAGCTCAGCTCGGCGGCGTGGCGACGATCGGTGGCAACCCGGTCTCTTCTCGGGATCTCGCGACGCGAGAGACCGAAGAGATCGAGAACGTCGTCGGCGTTCCGGGCGTCCAGACCGAGATCGTCCAGAACGCAAATCACCCGATCAAGTTCTCTGCGGCGGTGCTGCTCTCCCTTGCGGAGGTCAAGACGGCGATTCGCTCAGAACTCGAAGATGAAACGGCCGAGGTGACTTCGGAGGATCTAGAGCTCGCCAAGGAGAAGTTGAGAACGGAAATCGTGGCCCTGCTTGAGCCGCTCGTCGACAACTCAAGTCTTCGAGACGGCAGCGTCGGCGAGGTCAAGGTGGCGATCATGCCCTTCGCAGTTCGTGGAGCCGGAAAGACCGCTGGCGTCGGTTCGGTGACCGAGACGATCGCCGGACTTGCTGAGGGCGAGAGCGGTTGGGCATTGAAGAACGCGGGACTGATCGGGCTCGCCCTGATTTCGCTGGCCATGATGTTCATGATGGTTCGGCGTTCCTCAGAAACCGACGTGCTTCCGACTGCCGCGGAACTCGCAGGCGTTCCGCCGGTGCTCGATGACGGCTCCGCCGAGATCGTCGGCGAGGCCGACGAGGCAACCCCCGCGATGGTGGGCGTCGAAATCGATGACGACCACCTGCGTCGCAAGCAGATGCTCGATCAGTTGAACGAACTCATCAAGAAGGATCCGTCCGAAGTGGCAACGCTGCTGCGTCGCTGGATGCGGACGGAAGCCTGATTTCAGAGTGCCGGAGACCTTCCAGGAATGACGATTCGACCGGGTCAGAAACTTCCAGAAACCATCGCCGAGCTTGACGGAGTGGCCAAGAGCGCCGTGCTGCTCCTGTTGCTCGACCCTGACGCGGCGGGGGCGATTCTCCGCGAACTCCCCACGGAGTCCGTCGAGGATGTCACTCGCGCCCTTGCTTCGTTGGGTGACGTGCCCGCGAACATCGGAGAGGGAATCATCAACGAGTTCTATGGTCTGGCGATGGCTCAGGGTTGGGCCCGGGAGGGAGGGCTTGACTATGCGACCCGCCTCCTCAAGGACTCGCTCGAAGGCGGCGTCGCCGATCGGGTCATCCAGCAGATCCAGACTCAAGTCCAACGATCACCCTTCGCCTTTCTTCAGAAGGCCGAGACCGAGAATCTGCTGACCTTCATTCAGGACGAACACCCTCAGACCATCGCCTTGATCGTCAGCCACCTGCCCCATCACAAGGCGTCGGAGATCCTCGGTGGCCTCCCCGAGGAACGGCAGATCGAGGTGGTTCGTCGGGTCGCGAATATGGAGCAGACCAACCCCGAGATCATCCGAGAGGTGGAGCGTGGACTGGAACAGCGGCTCAGTTCGATGATCATGCATTCCATGGAGCGAGTCGGCGGGGTCGACACGGTGGCGGAGATTCTGAATCTCTGCGACCGCAACACCGAGCGATCGATCATGGAGGGCGTGGAGACCGAGGATCCCGATCTGGTCGAGGAAATCCGCCGTCTGATGTTCGTCTTTGATGACATCAAGCTCGTCGACGACAAGGGCATCCAGCGCATGCTCAAGGAGATCGAGAATGACGAACTCTGCCTGGCGTTGAAGATGGCCTCACCCGAACTATCCGAGAAGATCCTCGGAAACATGTCGAGTCGTGCGTCCGAGATGATCAAGGACGACATGGAGTTCATGGGGCCTGTCCGGGTTAGCGATGTGGAGGCCGCGCAGCAACGGATCGTCGACGCGGTTCGTCGACTCGAGGATGCGGGCGAGATCGTGATCGCAGGTCGTGGTGGTGGCGGCGATGTGATCGTCTGAATCCGGAGGTTCCTCGTTGCCGATCGTTAAGAAAATCCATGCTCGCGAATTGCTCAGGTCCGCGGTCGTTCTCAATCTTGGGGATGTTCGACGCGAGGCTGTCGATTTGATCGAGACCGCCAGAAACGAAGCCGAGTCCATCCTGGCGAGTGCTCGAGTCGAGGCGGCCGAGCTGACCGAATCCGCCGCCGAAATCGGTCGGACTGAAGGACTGAAGGAGGGTGAGGCTGCCGGTCGTGCCGAAGGTTTGGCCGCGGGGATGTCGCAAGGTCGCGAGGACGCAATCGAATCGATGAGGGAGCGATTGGAATCGATCGCGACTGGCTGGAACGATGCCCTCGTCGATCTGGTGGCAAGTCGCCACGCGATTCGGGAAGAGGCTCGACGCGATCTGCTTCGGCTGTCCCTCGCGATCGCCGAGAGGGTGCTTGGACGACTTCCCGCGCATGATCCAAGCCTCATCGAAAATCAGGTTTCCGGAGCCATCGAGATGCTGGCCGGTTCCACCTCGCTCCGAATCACCTTGAATCCGGAGGACGTTCCGGTCGTTGAGCAGCATCTTCCAGCGGTCATGGCGACGATCCGCGGTTCGGAGGATGCAGACGTTTCAATCGTGACCGATCCGGACATTGTCCGCGGAGGTTGCGTGGTCAAGGCGGGCGACGGCGAAATCGATGCAAGGCTCGATGTACAGATGTCGAGGATCGTCAGCGGCCTCTTCCCCGAGTTACTCGAAGTCCCTCCTGCGGCATCGCCTGAAACGCCGCCGGTCCCGCCCGTCTCCGAGACGAGGCCGGCTTCGATCGAGCACTCGAGGATCGGCGTCGCCGCGACGCCAAGTGATGCCGACGTCCGGTCGGATGACCCCGAGGCTGGTGATGCTTCGTCCGAGTCGGATCTTCTGGACGACTGGACGGCCCCGCGGACGCCTGATGAGCCGAGTGGCGAAGAGCGTAGTTCGGAGCCGTCGTCATGACTCTGCTTTCTCCATCCATCGAGACGCTTGAGGGATTCGAGCCGCGAGGCGTGGCCGGCACCGTCGACTCCGTGCGAGGGATGACGGTCCTGGTTCGTCGGTTCCGAGTGCCGATTGGTTCCGTGGTTCGAATCGAATCAGGCAGCCGAGGAACTCGTAGTGTGCTGGGCGAAGTGATCGGGTTCGACGAGACGCGGGCCATCGTCATGCTGCTGGGTGGATCGACCGGAACCTCGCCCGGAGATCGGGTCAGGCTTGAGCGGGTCAGTGATTCTGTGATGGTCGGCGACTCATGGTTGGGAAGAGTTCTTAACGGACTCGGTCAACCGATCGACGGAGGGCCGCCGCTCTCGGGACTCTCATCGCGTCCACTGTTTCCGCCGATCGTGAATCCGATGACCCGAGGCATGATCTCGGAGCCACTCGCCACCGGTGTTCGCTCGTTGGATGGCCTCCTCACCCTCGGCAAGGGGCAGCGGATCGGCATCTTCTCCGGTGCCGGCGTCGGTAAGAGCACGTTGATGGCCAGCATTGCACGTGGAACCGACGCCGATGTGAACGTGATCGCACTCGTCGGGGAACGCGGGCGGGAGGTTAAGGAGTTCATCGTCAACGCCCTTGGGGGTGAGGGGCTCGCTCGATCGGTGGTCGTGGTCGCGACCGGCGACGAAAGCCCGCTCCTTCGGGTTCGGGCCATGGCCGCGGCCATCACCGCGGCAGAGCATTTTCGGGATCGCGGCCTGGATGTGATGTTGATGGTCGATTCCGTCACTCGGTTCGCTCAGGCGCAGCGGCAGATCGGGCTCGCGGCCGGGGAACAACCGACGACCAAGGGCTATACCCCGTCGGTCTTCTCATTGCTGCCGCAACTCCTAGAGCGGGCAGGCGGTCTTGAAGGTGGCGGCTCGATCACCGGCGTGTACACCATCTTGGTCGAAGGCGACGACATGAACGAGCCGGTGGCCGATGCCGCCCGCGGCATTCTCGACGGCCACGTGGTGATGAGCCGACGGCTGGCTGCCCGCGGTCACTTCCCGGCGATCGATCCCCTGGAGTCGATCTCGCGGCTCGCTGACCAGGTCAGCGAGCGGAATCACGAGGTGGCACGCCGCCGGGTTTTGGAGTTGCTCGCGGCACATCGGGAAAGCGAAGAGCTCATCAACATTGGCGCCTACGCGGCCGGTTCCAACGTGATGACCGACGTCGCGATCGCACTGAAGCCGAAACTAGACGTTTTCCTCCGGCAGGATCGCGGTGACCGCTCAAGCTTTCCCGCCACCTGCAAAGCGCTTTACGAACTCGCCGCGGAAAGTGAACAACTCCGTCTCGCCGCCTCCGGGGCGACGGCACGATCCTGATCTGATTTGAGGACCGAAGATGGCCAAGTTTCGCTTCAAACTCCAAGCAGTACTGGACGCCAAGCTTCGCGCCGAAGAGAGGCATCAGTGTCGCGTGGCGGAGTTGGAAGCGTCGCGAAGGCGGCTGGAGGACGGACTGCGAGCGCGACAGGCCAGAATCGGCGAGTCTCGCGATCAGCTTCGTGGCCGACTGATGGGCTCGATTGATCCGAACATGTTGCGGGGCCAGGCCAATGCGTCGCTCGCCGGAATGCGGGATGCCCAGCGGCTGGTGCTGGAACTGGCAGGGATTCACCGCCGACTGCAGGGCGTGCTCGGTGAACTCCGCGAAGCTTCGCGGGATCGTCGAGCGGTGGAGATCCTCAAGGAACGTCGGTTTGAAGACTGGCGTCGCGAACAGGATCGCCGGGAACAGGCTGAACTCGACGAAATCGCCGTGATCCGCGGATCACGACGCCTGATGGAGACCGGTTGATGAAAACGATCTGGAACATCGTGTCTTTCTTGGCCGTGGTGAATCTGCTGGCGCTCAGTCTCGCCGCGGGCTGGCTCGGTTGGACTGGTCGTCTCGACGAGGATCGGCTGGCCGCAGTTCAGGAGGTCTTCAAAGTGCCGACCTCCGAGGCCGCCCGCTTGGTCAACGAACGTCGAGAAGTCGAGGCGATGGAGGCGGAGCAAGCGTTGGAGTTGCAGCGTTGGGGGCAGATGCCATTCTCGACGGCAGGCGCGATCGATGCACAGGAGCAGTATCGCGACCTCGAAAGACTCGGCGAACTCCGGCTGCAGCGACAGGCCGCGACCCTGGTGGATGAGATCGATCAACAGGCGGCCCGGCGTCGAACGGAGCTTGCGGCACGGGAGGCCGACGTCAAGCGTCGCGAGGCACAGATCGAAGCGATCGAGCGTCGCTCCCGGGATGCGGATTTCAAGGTGATGGTGGGGGATCTCGAGGCCATGGACGTCGACGCGGCGTTGGCGGTGATCGAGAACTTTCTCGCTCGAGACAAGGACGATCTCGTGGTGGACGTCCTCGCCACGCTCGGTGAAGAGCGGCGACAGGAACTTCTGGAAGGCTTCGTCGATCGGGGTCGGCCCGAAATGGCAGGCCAGTTGCTGCTCAGACTGCGTGACCGGACTGCAAATGGTGCAGACGGTCCGGAGGATGCCGATGCAGTCAACGCCGATTCTCCCCGGAATTCAGCCTCCGGGGCACCAGCCAGCAGGTTCCAGGGCTGACGGACCACCGTTCGCTTCGAGCCTCGAAGAGGCCAGAGTTTCCTTCGCATCGGAGCCGTCGGTGTCCCAGGGGCGCGATTCTGGCGCCGCGGAAAATGCGCTTCATTCCCGATCCGAATACTCCAACGACGACGCTTCGGGTCGTTCGGACTGGCACGTCGATGGCTCGAGCGGGACACCTGACGATGAGATGATCCTGATCTTGGCCGGCGATGGTCATGGCCATGAACGGGGCAATGCCGAAGGTTGGCATGCGGCGTTGCCGATGAACGGATCGATCGATCATGATCTCGGTTCTTTAGGATTTTCGACGGCCGGAAATTCTGAAAATCCCATGGAAACACGAACGGTCTCGGGTCTTGATCTCGTCGACGGCGAGACCTCGAAGACCGCTGATTCGGAATCAGCGGGTCATCCCGTCTCAAAAAGATCCGGCCATAACGCCGGTATCGAATCGACGGAGTTTATTCGGCATTCGGCCTTTGATCCGCGAGAGTTGGAGACTGACCTCGATCCGTCACGCGGATCCACCGATCCTCGATCGTCTCGCGGTGGCGAGGCCGCGACGATGGGCCGGTCATCGGGCACCACGGCGACGGCGAACACCTTCACACACTTGGAACCTAGTGCATCAGGCCCGCAGGGCGGCGTCGTGGTTCCGGCGGGCATGCAGTCCGTTGAATCGAACCACGTCACCCTCGTCTCGGGCTCGATCCGGACGCCTTCGACGCCTCGGACGCCTTCGACGCCTCTGACGCCTTCGACGCCTTCGACACCTTCGACGCCTTCGACGCCTTCGACACCTTCGTCCGAGCGTCGAGCAGCCGCGGGTCGTGGGACTGCCGCGGTCGCCCGCGCCGAAGAGCTCAATACCTCTCTTCGGAGGGATCGCCAGGCCGAGAACGGCGTTCGACCGTCGTCTCCATCACAGATCGCCGTGGAGCCCTCGAACCTCGACCCGTCGGCCGGCCGATTCCTGGGAGGGTCAAAGTCGATTCAGGGATCCCTCGACGCGCAGTCTCTGCCGACCCTGCCTGCGTCGCTTGCGCCAGAAGAGGCCGAGATCGGCCCTCGGCGAACCGCGGCCGGCGTGGCCAGAGGGCTTCAAGCATTGTCCGCGCAAAAGGGCGGAACCCTGATCATGCGTCTGGATCCGCCGAATCTCGGGCAAGTTCGCATGCAATTGAACATGAAAGCGGGTCGCGTCAACGTCCTGATCACCGCGGCGGGGGAGACGGCACGCTCCTTGCTTCGAAACAACCTGGGTGTGCTTCGGCATGCTCTGGAGGATCGTGGATTCGCGGTCGAACGACTCGCCGTCGAGCCCACGGGCAAGAACTCCGCTGAATCTTCCGCATCGCGGAGTGACCGCGGGGAGGGGCAGGACGCCCGAAGCGGAAGTGAATCGTCCGATCGGCAGGATGCCGGCGGCGAACGAAGTCGAGGCCGGCGTGACCATGACCCGGATCGACAATCGGACAGGGAGCAGGCGGGAACGCCTCGCTTCAACGAGGTACTCGCCGATTCCGGTGCAATCTCGGTTCCCTTGGATCAATGAACGTTAGGAGGTTCGAACCATGAGTGCGATTCCAGCAGCAACCTCGAGCACGGTCGCCGGATCGGGCGTGAACCGATTCAACGAGATGTCCTCCGAGGACTTCATGCAGATCATTTTTACGGAACTGCAGCAGCAGGATCCGTTCGAGCCCAACGACTCGTCGGCGCTCCTCGACCAGTTGAACTCGATCCGCCAGATCGAGTCGGACATCTCCATGACGGAGAAACTCGAAGACATCGTCTTCCAGAACCAGCTTTCATCGGCCGGCAACCTTCTGGGCAAGGCCGTCCAGGGAATCCTTCCCAGTGGTGACTCGGTCGCCGGAACGGTCTTGTCGGTGGTTCGCCAGGGTGACTCTGTCTCGCTCGAACTCAGCAGTGGCTGGATGCTCCCGATGGACAACGTCGAAGTCATCGTCGACCCCTCGATGCTTCCCTGATCCTCGTCCGAGCAAGGAAACGAATTTGAACCTCGATCCTCGACAACTTCTCCGCCGACTCGAACCCGCGGTCCGACCCGTGGGGATCGATTCGTCGATGGTGAAGGAGCGGACGTCGATCGAGCAGGCTGGATTCGAGGAACTCCTTGACCGCGCTGCGAACGGCGAATTTTCCAGTGGCCGGGAGATTGACGAGAGCCGGCTCGAGCGCACGCTCGAAGACCGGTTCGCGGACCGGCTCCCAGGCATCGCGGATGCCGCGGAAGCGGCAGGTTTCGAGCAGGTACTCGTCATCGCCGGCGACCGTCCGCTCCTGCTCGTGGTATCGGATCGTCGAATCGAACGCGAACTCGGCGATGAAGCCGAGTCCGAGGGTGTGTTGCTACCCGTCGACGCCGCGGTGCGTCTGGGAAGTGACGACTTCGAAAATCGCAACATCGTCACGGGACCGTCCGCGGTCACCATTCCGGCTGGGATCGCCGACGCGATCCTCGCCGCTGCTCATTCCAAAACTGAACCGTCCATTCAACGCGACGACGCGGCCTGAGCCGTCTCGCGAGTTAAAGGATTACGACATGGCATCGACCACGGCATTGTTCACCGGTCTCTCCGGTCTCACCAGCAACTCGCGTCGCCTCGACGTGATCGGCAACAACATCGCGAACGTCAACACCACCGCGTTCAAATCGACGCGGATGTCCTTCGCACCGACTTTCAGTCGGAATTTTTCCCTCGGCACGGCGCCAGGTGACACGACCGGCGGATCGAATCCCGGTCAGGTCGGCCTCGGAGTCACCGTCGGTGGTACCCAGCGAAACTTCAACAACGGCGCGATCGGCGTGACGGGCGTCGCCACGGATCTCGCGATCGAAGGCGACGGATTCTTCATCGTGAATCAGTCTGGCTCCCGCTTCTATACGAGAGCGGGTGGGTTCATCAGGAATCCCGAGAACGACCTCATGACGCAGTCCGGAGCCAAGGTCATGGGCTTCGGCGTCGACGATCAGTTCAACTTGGTCGACGGAAATCTCGTCGAACTGAACATCCCCGTCGGCACGCTGACGCTCGCGGAGCAGACCGACAACGTCATCTTCAACGGCAATATGAACGCATCGGGTGAGATCGCAAGCACCGGTAGCATCCACGAGACGCGGGCGTTCTTCACCGACCCTGCGGGAACCACACCGATCACCGCCGCCACCGACCTGCTCACCACCGACATCTACGTCTCCGATGGCGCGGGTGGGTTCACCATCGCCTTCGACAGCTCGGAGTCCGGTCGTTCGATCACTATCGACGGCATTGAAAAGGGTGGTAAGGACCTCGGTTCGGCGACCTTCGCAATCAGTGGTTTCGCCGTCGAAGGCGCGGATGCCTTTGGCAGCACCTTTGGTGAGTTGCTCGCCTTCTTCGATGAATACCTCGGCACTGATTCGTCGGCCATCGGCGGAAGTTCAGATCTCGGCGGATCGGTTCAGATCAATGCCAACGGGCAGATCGTGGTGGTTGGCAACGAAGGCACAGTGCAGTCTCTGGAGATCGAGACGGGAAACATCACGGTCAATGGACCAGGTGGCGGACTCGGCAATCCGATGGTCATGACCAAGACCGGAGACGCCGACGGTGAGAGCGTCCGGACCAGTTTCGTGGTCTACGACTCCCTCGGCACGCCGCTCACCATCGATCTTTCGTTTGTGCTCCAGGCGACGAATCCGAGTGGCGGAACCACCTGGGAATTCATCGCGGAGTCAAACGCGTCCGGCGAAAACGATCGGCTTCTCGCGCTCGGCGAAGTCAGCTTCGACTCGAACGGTCGTTTTACCGGATCGAGCAATCAGAGCTTCTCGATCGTCCGCACGAATGGTGCCACCACGCCGCTGACCGTGAATATGGACTTTGACAGCAACACCGACTCGATCACCAGCTTCACCGACAGCGGGAGCAACTTCGCAGCCGTCTACCAGGACGGTTCCCCGATCGGCACGCTGGCAGCGTTTTCGATCGGCGAGGATGGAGCCATCTCGGGAGCCTTCACCAATGGTCTCACGCGGACCATCGGGCAGGTCGCGCTCGCCAAGTTCGCCAACCCGGAAGGCTTGGTCGACGTGGGTGGCAGCCTTTTCGGAAGCGGACCCAACTCTGGTACGGCGCTGGTCGCCAAGCCTCGCGAATTCGGGACCGGCCGAGTGGTCGGCGGGGCTCTCGAGCTTTCGAACGTGGATCTCTCTCAAGAATTCATCGACATGATTCTCGCATCGACGGGCTATTCGGCCGCAAGCCGAGTGATCACAACGACCGATGAACTGATGACACAGCTTCTCGCACTCGGCCGCTGAATCGGTTCGTCGCGTAGAGCTTCCAGCAAGCGAGCCCACCGCGGTCGCGGGCGCCCGAGGGGACGCCTTCGGCCGCGGTCTCGCATGATCCTCCCCTCCCCTCACCGGACGGGCAGCGTCGAGGGCAATCCGGCTATAGGAATCACCGCGGTTTGAGCAGCATGCGAACGACATGAATAGGAAACCACGAAAAGCATCCGGCGGAGGCGGGATCCGCTTGGGTCCAGTGAGTCCGGAACTTCGAAGGGCCACGGAGCTCTTCCAGGCCGGACGAGTCGCGGAGGCCGCTCCTCTGGTCGATGCCGCGGTCGCTCGGAATCCTCGCGATCCGAACGCGCTCCGGATCAAGGCCCTGATCATCCTGCGGAGCGGCCTCATTCTCGAGGCTCAGAAGATTCTTGATCGAGCGCACAAAATCGACCCTCGCAATCCGATGATGCCCCTCGATCAGGCCGTCATGCACAAACTCGGAGGTCGCTACCCCGAGATGGTCGAGTCGTGTCGCGAAGCACTCAAGCGAATGCCGGGAAGCCGTCGGGCTGAAGCGATGCTCGCGCAGGCCTACGAAGGCGGTGGCTCAACGGAGCAAGCGATCCGGTTCATTGAAGAGACCGTTGTGAAACGAGGGCTCGATGCGGAAATGGGAGAGACCTACGCGAACGTCCTCGAGCTCGCTGGGAGACGTGAAGACGCGCTGGTGGTGGTGGAACGGCTGCTTGATGCAACGGCCACGCAGCCGCCGGTCCGCCGACGACTTCTTCTACATCGAGGAAGGATGCTCGAGAAGTTGGCTCGCTTCGACGAAGCGATGGATTCCTTCGATGCCGGGCATGCCGTCTTTCCGGTCAACTTCGATCCGGACGAATGGGACCGCCGGCTCGACTCAATCATCGAGGCCACGACTCCGATGTCCCTCCCGAATGAGATGTCGGATGCCGCTGCGAGTGAGATTCCGATCTTCATCGCGTCACTACCCCGGAGTGGAACATCCCTCGTGGAACGGATCATCGGCGTTCATCCTTCGGCGCACGGGGCTGGCGAGACAGGGTTGATCGGCGAGGTGCTTCGTGACGCTCGTGGCCGCATCGGGCAGGAACCGTATCGGGGCGTCAGGGACGCAACGCCGGAGGTCCTTGAAACTCTCCGTCGCGATTATCTCGAGCGGCAGAACGGACTGTTCGGACACTCGGCGCGAATCGTGAATAAGCATCTCCAGAACTGGCAGTTCCTACCGATCATCGCCGCCTGGTTTCCGAAAGCGCAGGTGATTCGGATCGACCGCGCGCCAGCCGACGTCGGGATCTCGATCTACGGTCAGAACCTGCCTCACGACCGGATGCCTTGGGCGACACGGCTGGATTGGATCGGTCGGATGATCCTGAGTCATCAGCGATTTTCCGACGCCATGAAAGATCGAATTCCGAACCCCTGGCTCGATCTGAATTACTCGGATCTGGTCACGGAACCCGAACCGGCGATCCGGTCCTTGATCGACTTTCTCGGACTTGAATGGGATGATCGATGTCTTGAACCGCATCGTTCAGAGCAGGGCCGCGGCGGTCGTCGGTACATGCCGACGCTCTCGATCCACCAAGTGCGGCAGCCGATCGGACGAGGGTCGCTTGATCGGGCGGCGGCGTTCGGTGATCGCATGGCCCCGCTTCACCGCGGTCTCGCCCGAGACCACTGAAAAGAATAGCTCGGCTTCGTTGGAAGGTCACGACCGAGGATTCTGTCGTCGTGGCGACCGGCCACGGCCGGATTCGGGTTGGCCCTCGGCTTTCGGTCCCGGCCCCGTGGACTTCGGCTGGCTGGTCGCGGCCCTCGCCACGGAACTCAGCGGTGCAGGTTTGGATTCCTCCGGGTCTTCTGCGGCTCCGACCCGGGCAAAGATCATTCTTCCGGCGGCGGTCTGTAGTGAGTTCGTCACCACGGCATTGACGATCTGGCCGAGCAGTTGGCCACCACCCTGCACCACGACCATAGTTCCGTCCGGAAGATACCCCACCGCTTGTTCATTCTCCTCACCGGCTTTGACGAGTTCGATTTCGATGAGGTCGCCGGGAATCGACGAGTGCCGCAGAGATCGGGCGACGTCATTAATGTTGAGCACTGTCAGCCCGTTGATCTCGGCGATCTTCCGAAGGTTGATATCGGAAGTCAGGATCCGCAGGTCCTGATCGCGGGCCATCTCGACCAGCATCGCATCCACACCGACGCCTGGAGGGCGGGTCGAATCGATGGCAACGTCGAGGAAGGGGTTCTGCTGCATCTTCGAGACGATGTCCAGACCGCGTCGACCCCGTATTCGTTTCTGCCGGTCGAGACTGTCCGAGAGTGTCTGCAGTTCTTCGAGCACGAATTCGGGTATCAGGATCGGTGCGTCAATAAAACCAGCCTGCCCGAGATTGTCGATCCGTCCATCGACGAGGGTGGCGGTATCCACGAGCATCGGGCGAATCCCCCGGACCTGTCGGGCGAATTCGACGTAGGGAAGAACGATTCGGAAGTCGTCCTTCGTGGTCAATACCACGGAGACGGAGAGGTAGCAGATCACCAGTGCGAGTACGGCCTTGGAGACCCCGAGGTACACGGACGACTCTCCCTCGGCGCCACCCATCGCGTTGGCGACGGTGTCGATGAGAAAACTGATCGCGACCGCCGCGACGAGTCCGAAGCAGATCCCCATGTATACGCCGACCACGGAGGAGAGCCGCTTGTTCGGGGTCATCGCGTCGAGCACGATGACGATGGTGCCGATCGCGGCGCTCGCAAGAAGCACGCCGAGAAAAGTCTGGAGTTGGAATTCCTGCGGACCACTCGCCCTCCCCGCGATGGTGAGCATCGAGATCGAGACCAGCAGGACAAGAAAGAGGAGCCGGACCACCAAGAGCAGGAGCCGCTGCGATCGGGAAGAGGTCACCTCAAGGTCCGACGGGGTCGAGATCCCCGGAGTGGGCTGGGGAGTGGGGGGGTTGGGTTCCATTGCCGACGATTCTACGCGGCGGAGACATCTTCCTCGGCCCGCTCGGCCGGAAACGAGCTACGATGGCATTTCGGGTCGTGAATCGCGGCGCGGAGGACGGTCGGGTCCGTCGGACGGACGGCTCGCCAACCTGGTCAGGGCTTGACGGCAGCAGCCACACGCTTCGTCGTTCGGGTCTTCGGTCGCCTGGCCGTCCTCCGCCCCGCCATCTCGACGGCCTCATTCGCCGTGTTTTCTTCGCGGTCCTCCCCTGTGAGGTCTTTCCATCATTTCCTCGGTCCCTTGACCCACAGGGTGCTCGATGTCCGAAACCGCCTCAGACACCACCACCGGCTATCAGGTTCTCGCTCGACGCTATCGGTCGAGGACCTTCGCCGAGGTCGTGGGACAGGAATCGATCGCGGAGACGCTCGAGCGAGCGATCGACCGCGGTCGGACGGCGCATGCGTACCTCTTCTGTGGGACTCGAGGCGTCGGCAAGACGTCGATGGCTCGCATCTTTGCGCGGGCCCTCAACGTCTCGGAGGAGCAGTCCGAGCGGGTGGCGGTGGAGGATGCGATTCTCCGCGGCGAGGACATGGATGTCGTCGAGATCGACGGTGCAAGCAACAACGGCGTGCAGGATGCTCGTGATCTGATCGCCAACGCAAGCATCCGCCCGGCGAGAAGCCCCTTCAAGATCTACATCATCGATGAGGTTCACATGCTCTCCAACGCGGCGTTCAACGCGTTGCTGAAGACCATGGAGGAACCACCATCACATGTGAAATTCATCCTCTGCACGACCGAGCCGCACAAGGTTCTCCCCACCATTCAAAGTCGATGCCAGCGATTCGACTTCCGACCGATTTCGGTCGGTCGGATCGCGGAACATCTGGCCGTGGTGCTGGGTAGCGAATCGATCGAGGCCGATGATTCGGTGCTACTTCGCATCGCCCGACTCGCCAACGGGTCCATGCGCGATGGCCTGAGCATTCTTGAGAGAGTGGTGGCGGCGGCCGACGGCCGTCTCGATGCCGCGCTGCTCGTGCGGGTGCTCGGCGTTCCCCCAGAGGACATCGTGAAGGATGTGGTGGCGGCGATCGGAGCCGGAGATCCTGCAGCAACGCTGCGAGCGATGGCCGCACTTCTCGCCGAAGGGCTTGCTCCCGAGCGAGCGTTGGACGGGATCGCGGAACGATTCAGGCTGCTTCTGGCCGCGAGGGTCTGTGGCGACGACCCGGCGCTGCTCGGTACCGGAAGCGAGGAATCCGCCGCCCTCGTCCAAGAAGCTGCGGTGTTTGAGGCAGAGCAACTTGTCCACATGATCGCGTTGTGCGACGCGGCAGGAGGGCGGGTTCGCGTGAGCGCCTCGCCACGGGCGATTCTAGATGCGGCGGTGACCCGCATGGCGCTGTCCGAGAGGTTTGCTCGAGCTGCCTCGCTCCTGGCGGGCGACGTTGCGGTTTCGTCGTCCTCGACCTCGAAAAAAAAAAGCCTGAAGGTCGCTGAGTCAGGGCGAACCGTCGCTCCGGCGGTATCCGCTCCACGGCCGTCCGCGCCGGCGCTCGAACCGAAGTCGGTGCCGATTCCGGCCGCGATTCCAGCTCGAACCGTTTCCCAGAAGGTGCCGGCAACCACGCCTCCCAAATCGGAGATCGTCGAGGCAGACGCTTCCTCCTCGCCGATCAAGGACGATCGCGGGCCTTGGGCCGCATTGCAGGCCGCGGCGGGGACCCCGAAACAACGGGCCATGCTTGATGATTTTGAGTTCGATCGACTGGAGGGAGGCCGGCTTCGACTCCGCAAGCGAATCGATGCGTCACCAAGTGCCGGATGGACGATCCAGAAGCCGCAAGGTCTCGCAGAGCTCGCTTCCGCGGCGTTCGGTCGTCGGATCGAGATCGAATTCGTGAAGGAGTCGGCGCCGATGAAGACGACGACGTTGGACGTGGCCGCGGATGTGAACGATCACCCCCTGGTTCGCGAAGCCGTCGATCTCTTCGACGCCCACGTGGTCCAGGTACGTAGAACTGAAGAATCCACCACTGGTGGCGAAACCGCCGCATCATCGGAGAAGCAAGACTGATGTTCGATGCACTTAAGGGAATGGCCGGTCTCGGCGGTCTCATGAAGGACCTTCCTCGGATCCGACAACGGCTGGATAGAGCGAGGTCTGAACTTGCCGACATGACGGTGGAAGCCAATGCCGGCGGGGGGGCGGTGACCGCGGTGGCGGACGGCCGCATGCGGATCCGATCGGTCAAGGTCGACCCGGCGATGCTCTCCACTCTGGTCGATGTTGCCGATGGGAACGCTCAGCGCATGGCCGAGGATCTCATCACCAGCGCCGTCAATGCCGCCCTCGAACGGGCTCAACAGATGATCAGCGATCACCTCAAGGAAGCCGCGGCCGAATTGGGTATTCCCCTTCCGCCCGGGGGAATTCCCGGGTTGCTCTGAGATCTCCAGGATCGTTTCCGCATCCCTCGAAATGTGAGACTTCATTCATGGCCGTCTATCCAGAAAGCGTCTCCAATCTGATCGATGAATTCGCCCGATTGCCCGGCATCGGCCGGCGCAGTGCCGAGCGACTGGCATTCTTCGTGATGAAGAGTGGTCGGGATGAAGCGCTTGGTCTCGCCCGTTCGATCACGCAGGTGAAGGACTCGGTGAAGCATTGTTCGGTGTGCTGGAATCTCACGGACGTCGATCCCTGTCCCATTTGCAGTGATGCGGAGCGGGACGCTTCGGTGGTGCTGGTGGTAGAGCAGCCTCGCGATCTGATCAGTCTGGAGCAGACGGGAATGCATCACGGGATCTACCACGTTCTACTCGGTCGGCTCGATCCGCTTGACGGCATCGGTCCGGACGGTCTGACCGTCGACGACCTACTTTCACGACTCCGTGATCCGGCCCGGAATGCCCGAGGCGTCGCCGTTCAGGAGATCGTTCTCGGGCTCAATCCGGATATGGAAGGGGACACCACCGCCTTGCATCTTGCGGAGGAGGCGCGGCGACTCGGTGTCTTGACCACCAGGCTTGCCCGCGGTCTCCCGTCGGGATCCCAGATCGAGTACGCCAGCCGGGCCGTATTGTCCGACGCCATCACCGAGCGGCGGCCCATCGAGTAGCAGTTCCGATCGGCATTCCGACCCTCCATCACATCCGGCTTCCCGGGCCTATTGAGGCCTTTTTGTTCGAAGAGGAGGGGCCGAAGCCTTCATCGATGACGGTCAGGACTTCCGGAAGACATGAAAAACATGGAAGACATGGAAGACATGAAAAACATAAAAAACATGGAAGCTGAAAAAGCAATGTTCTCTGGGAGTTCTCGACCGGACGACGTTCTAGACCCCGGGGGCGATACCATGCCAAGGCACGGTTTGAATCTAGGGATGGCCCGCGACGGTTGGGTGTCAAAGGATCGACGCCCCGCGGAGCCCTCCGGCAGGATGCCAACGGAATGCGTCCCCATCCCGGACGACCCGTGCCATGAACGTGATGCGATTCGACACTCGACAGCAAATGGGGCTCGGCCAGCACATGAAGCTGGCGCCGAGGATGATCCAGTCGATGGAGATCCTCCAGTTGCCGTTGGCGGCGCTGCAGGAACGGATCGAGCAGGAGCTCGAGAAGAACGTCGCACTGGAACTTGTCGAACCCGGCGAAGGTGACGTCCGCGAGGATGGTGGGGGGATCGACGTCGCCGATACCGAGCGGGAGTTCGTCGCCGGCGAAGGCGCTGAGGACTTCAATCGACTGGCCGAGTTGGAGTCTCGCTATCGAGACGTTTGGGATGGTGACGACTACGGCGCCAGCAAGCCGTCAGCCTCGGCTGGCGATCGCGACCGCAAGATGGATGCGATGGCCAACACCGCGGGGCGAGGACTGAGCCTCGCGGCGCAACTTGAGGAACAATGGCGTTTCATCGATGCGCCAGAGAATCAGGCTCGGACCGGGCGGCGACTTATCGAATACGTCGACGACGACGGGCTTCTCGACACCGATCTCGACACCATCTTTGAACAGGGCCGGGAACTCGACATCGAGGAGTGGTCGCTGGAACTGCTGGGACGCACCCTCGATCGACTCCAGCGGATTCTCGATCCGCCCGGCCTCATGGCGCGATCGAAACAGGAATCCCTCCTGCTGCAGATCGATGCGATCGTCGAACACGAAGGTGACGAGGACGGAGGATGGACGGATGCCGCGGTGCTCATCGGCGAACACTTCGAGGATCTCATCGAGAATCGACTTCCGAAGATCGCAAAGGATGCGGAGATGCCGCTGGAACGCGTGCAAACAGCCAAGGCGATCATGCGCCGTCTCACCCTGTGGCCCGGCCGGGAACTGGTCAATGCGGATTCCTCGGTGGTGATTCCGGACGTCATGGTCGAGTACGAATCGGAAACCGACACCTACGTCGCGGCCTTGGCCGACGGCGTCGTCCCGCCACTGCGTATCAATCCGCAGGTCGAGGGCATGAAGAAGGACAAGAGCCTCGCCGAAGGTGATCGAGGATTCATCGATCAGGCGGTTCGAGACGCCACCTGGTTGATTGACGCGGTCAACCAACGCACGAATACACTTCTTCGCGTGGTCCGGGTCGTGCTCGATCGCCAGCGAGAGTTCTTCGATCACGGGCCGCAGTTTCTCAAACCACTTCCGATGACGGAAGTCGCGGATCAACTGGGCGTACACGTGGCGACGGTCAGTCGAGCAGTCAGCGAGAAGTGGATCCAGACGCCACGTGGGATGTACCCGCTTCGCCGGTTTTTCTCGGGCGGGCGGGAGTCGGAGGAGGGGGGCGAAAAGAGCTGGGAGGCGATCAAGGCGATCCTCCAGGAGATCGTCGAGGCCGAGGACAAATTGAAACCATTGAGCGACCAGAAACTTGCCGACGCGCTGAAGGAGAAGGGCGTCGAGATCGCGCGGCGAACTGTGGTCAAGTACCGCGAACAACTCGGAATCCCTCCGGCCCGGCGGCGGAAGATCCACGGTTGAGTTGATCAGGAGTGAGGTGAGACTCTCTCCGGAGTCGATGATGCCGTCCGAAAACGGTGAGTTGACGAAGTTCTCCTACCCCCGGTTCAGTTTCGGAGGTACCTTGGAGTCATGCGGAATCGCTCAGGAAAAAGCCGAAGCGTGGGAAGCGTGGGAAGCGTGGGAAGCGTGGGAAGCTGGAACCGAGGAATCCGAATCGGTGGGCCGCTGATTCTTCTTTCGATCATCGCATCAGCGGCATCAGC
>CALFOM010000001.1 GCA_937919685.1 uncultured Phycisphaera sp. | reverse complement strand
CCATCATCGCATGATCGCTCGCGACATTCGTCGCATGCTTGACATGCGGCGCGCGTTCTCATGCCTCGGGTTCCGGTGGATCACCGCCGTCGCGTGGCTCCGGCCCGCCCGACTCATCTTCGTCCGGGTGCTGATTCCAAATTGACTTCCGAGGTTCCGGCGGCTCGTTCGTTCTCACCCAACACCGCAGCACCCGGCCTCGCTCGATGAGAATCAGTCGATCACGTTCGTAGGTACTGCCGTAGCCACCATGAACGTACTTGAGTTGCTCGCCCTCAGGAATGCGCAGCTCGCCGGAGAACCAATCCGCGAATACCGGATCGCCGGTGGCACGCTCGGGATCTGGAAAGAGACCGTCTACCGTAAACGGACGCTGCTGCGGATCAATCACCGCCGCCCGAGCTTGATACCCGTCTTCGCCATCAAGGACACGACGGGCAATGAGCCGACCGTCGCCACGGACTTCCGAAAGCCAGAAACGATCCTGATGGATCAGCCAGGTGGCGATGTAACCTCGCCGGTTGGCGCTCGAGATGAGCTCGCCTGGCCCCTTTCCGAGGCCTTCACGGCGCAGATAGTGGGTGAGCGGGTTGATGCAGAGTGGAAAACATGGTCCGTTGATCTTGAATTGAATGCGATCCGGCAATTGGGCGGTCATGTGGGATGGGGTCCTTTCAAAGGACGCTGCAGACCGACCTGAACGGGGCGGGGCGGAAGTTGGACGATTCGTCCGCCGTCCAACCTCCAATGCCCGGCCCCGCCAATGGGTCGGTGTGCGACGTGTTTTCGGGTGATTCGCGCGCGTGGGCGAACTCATCATGGAGAATGACGACGAACCAAAAAAGGGAAACGATCAATGCTTGGTTTGGCCCGGCCACACGACGCCAAATCAGATTGGTTCAGAACTGGTCAGTTGAGGTCATTCAAGGTCATTCAAGGTCATTCAAGGTCATGCCGATCAGGCTCATCATTCTGATCGGGTTGATCCGTTCCCCGTGGACCGCGACGCCGATCCGTGACGCGACTCTGGTCGTCGCCGTTCGCTTCACGGCCATCGTGTTCGACCGGCGAGCCCGAGTGGTCGACGTCCTTGAACGCCTGCGACAGATACGCCCGCTGCATCGCCTTCTCCTCGACTTCCCTCACCGCCTGTCGACGAGCCTTCCTCGACTGCGCCCTGGCGAATCGCTGAATCGCCTCCGGGACCGAATCATCCAGCCGAACCACCGCGTGCTTTCGAACGTCGAGGATCACTGGACCGGCTTCGTCACCATCCGGGGCCAGGACCGACACATAGATGTAGGGAATACTCGACGCGAGGATCTTGAGCGGCGTGCCCGGGGCCACCGGGAACCTCCGCCGACGCCTCACCAGCATCGGATTCTCGTCGGTCGGCTCCGAATCAGACTCGCCCTCGGCATCCGGGCTGCCGTGACGACTCTCGAATCGCTCGAGATCGATCGGACGTCCATCGGCGTCGAGACGCTCGCGGAGGGTGATCCAGAGGTTGGGCGCCAGGTCGTCGGCGGGGAGGGTCTTGGTCAAGGGCAGGTCCTTTCGGGGTGGCGTGAATGAACTGGTGAGCGGCGACGGTCGGGCGAATGACCGGCCTCGCGATGACGAGACGAAATGGCTTTCGCCATGACACGGTGGTTCCGGCTGGTTCCGGCGGTCGTTGGCGGTTGAAGGCGGTTGAAGGCGTTGACGGAACGCGTCTCGACCTCAACTGGTCGCGACGAGTGCGGCAGACACCCATGAACTGCCCAGAACTGCCATGAACTGCCAGGAACTGCCATGAACTGCCATGAACTGCCGGAGTCGGTATCTCGAATTAAAGAACGGCGGACGGCTTCCCCGTGAAGACACGGCGACTCGCCAGAACTGACCACGCTCATTGGAAATTTTGACACCCCGACCCGAACGTGGGGAACTGTCCTTGCCTCGGCGGTCCGGGACGAGGCCCAACGCCGAGAACGTCCGCCACATCAGTCCGAGGCGGTCGACCTCGTCTGGAAGGGAACCCGCGTCGCCCCGAGAGATGATGGATGCCCGTCCGAGATGAAGCGCGACGAACGAGCGACGAACGAGCGATCAGGGACAGATGCCCCACATCGAAATCAACAACCCGAGGTCCGCGGCGTCGATCCGACCATCGCCGTTGAGGTCGACGGCACACGTCGCCGGCGTCACCGGACAGTCGAGCCACGCCTTCAAGGCGAGTTGCGTCATCATGTTTTGATCGCTGGTGCCCGTGGTTGCGTCGGCGGACGCGAAGGTGACCGGCTGAGACACCAGCGGCGGTCCCATGCCCGCCAGGTGCCGAGCACAGGTGATGCGGCTCCCCCGAGGCGCCTCGGTCAACTGAAGCGATGGTGTACCGTCGATGCACTCGACGGTGGCCCGCACCGGCACGGTGTCGAATTCGGCCCCGTCCGCGGCGGCCAACGTGCAGACGAGGTCCCAAAGGTGGAAGCCCGGCTCGCCGAAGATTCCGACCCACTTTTCGAGCCACGCTCGCGAGTCGGCGGAGACTCGATCGGTCGTCGCGCGATCGACCGCCGCGAGCAGATCGAGTCCGGGCTCGGTGACGTAGCCGAAGCGAATCGAATTGAAGGGCACCAGCGTCGTCTCGGGCAAGAGGTCGGCGGTGTCGAACAACCACTTGGCCGCATCGGGGTCGCTACGAAAGTTGTAATCGGAGACGGGCATGCCATTGATTGTGAACCCCGCCTGCCCGGCCCACGGGCCGATCTGCCCCATCTCGAGCATGAGACGCTCCACGCGATCGAGGCGGCCCAATGCGGCGAGATCGCGGACGAGATACGCCGGATCGGTCGCGGGACCGATTCCGATGATGGTCACTGGTTCGGGATGCGCGAGCACGGCCTCGAGCGCTTCGGTCGTGCCGTCCGGGGCTGGACCATCGAGCGCGAACCGCCGCGAGGCGCCGCGATAGACCGGCGTCTCGCGGCCGCACGCCTGAACCACCCAGCGGGCGATCTCGATCTGCTCGTCGAGCACCTCGCAGGCGATCTGTCCCGGATCCGGTGCCGGCGCGTCGCAGGTCGTCGGCGGTGTCTCGCAGGCACAATTCCCAAACGAGACGACCACGCCCACCACTTCCCAGTCCGGATTGTTTAGTGCCCACGCCATCGCCCACGCATCGTCGGGGTCGGCCGCCGACGGCGGGCTCCCGAACACATTGGTGCAGTCGAGGCCCATCGCGATGTCGGTGCAGAACAAGACGCGCCGCCGTGCGTCGCTCGCCTCGGCATGATTCGGGGCAACGACCGAAAGCAAGGCGAGCGCGGCGAGGATCAAGCGGAGACTGAGATGCATGCGGAAACCCGTGAGTGATGGTTGGAGCTGGCTCACGAAAATAGCACCTAGGTCTCGGGGGACTGGACGAAATTCACATCTCGTGGCAGATTTCACGGGCGTCCCCACGCCGCAAGGTCCGGTATTCGAGTTCATTGAACCTTCGCCGCGCGATGGCGATCGCGAACGAGGAGCCAGCGACCGATGCCGGTTTCATAAACCGGACGCCGTCAACGCGGCGTCACAAGAATCACTTCATCCCCTGCCAAGTCACGATCGGGACGTAGCCGACTTGCAGGCCCTTGGGCGGCGTCACGAAGAGGGCCGGATCGAAGCTTGCGAGTTCGCCGCCGCTCCGGCCTGGGAGATACTCGTCGTCGATCTTCCAGTGGCGGTGCATCTTCACGATCATTCGCTGCAACGCATTCCGCTGGGTCTGGGTCCAGTCGAACTGCTGGAAGCACGGCTGGTCGATGAATCGGTACCAGGAGTAGCGCACGGTCGAACCGTCGGCGAGCACTGTCTCGAACGGTCCCGCCTTCGGGCCGGGCGTTGCCCACGAACCTTTTAACGGCTCCGCGGAATATGGCTCGGGCGTCGGGTTCGGACCGGGAAAAACCTGCTCGACCAAGGCGGTCTCGGCGGGGACCTCCGCCATCGAGATGCTTGCTCGCGTTTCACCTTCATCGCGAAAGTAGGTCGGGAACCGGGCGATCCCGTCCTTGATCACACTGGTGTCGGTCCACTGCAGACCAAAGACGTTGCCGGGAAAGACGGTTGGCGTGGCAAGACCATTGACGCCAGTGATCTTCTTTTTGTCTTGCCGGTACGTCACTTCGCCGGTTCCGACCGACGGCGTCATCGCGCCGGTCGGCTTAAATGCACCACTCGGCGCGGGACCACCCTTTCGCCAACGAAGGACGTCGTCGTAGAGCGCCGCCTTCGAATACATCGTGACGTCGCGCACCAGCACGGTTCGGCCTTCTTCGTCCACCGGGAACTGCAACTGCGGAATCTTGGAGTAGATCGTGCCGTCGGAGTCCTTCGACCGAAACTCGGGGACGGTATTGATCTCCATCGAACCCGCCATACCCCCCGCGGAAGGGCGGGCATCGAGACAACGACCGTGGTCGAATTCGAAGTCGCGAGAGATACGACTCCAGCACTCGGGCAAGTAGTAGGCGAGCGGGCCCTTGAAGTTCTTCGCATCCAGGAAGAGCGTCCAACTCTGGTCGCCAGTCGGCTGTGGATCATCACGCGGTTCGGTCAGCGGAAGGGCCATCCAGGCATAGCCCAAGAGTTCGCCCATCGGGCTTCCGTCGAAGGTCATGCCATCGGGTGGAATCAACAGGCGGTTGCTGACCTGGGCGATGCCGAGCATGTCATCGGCCAACGGCTCACTGCTGTGAAAGAACGGCCAACCCGGCGACGCGACCTCGGTGCTGTAACAATTCGGCGTCGCGTTCATGCTGAACTTCGGCGGGCCGTAGTGAAAACGATTGCCCGCCCAATACCCAAGCCCGCCTTCCATCGTCTGAAAGACGCTTCCGTAGGTCGGGCCACGTTCCGGCCAGTTGTCGCGGGCGATGGTTCCCGGAGGACACAGCGGTTCGGTGCGGTTGTCGCTGTTGTCCGGCGTCAACCAAGTTGAAGGAAGCCCGATCTGGAAGTTGCGGATCGGCCGATCGATCAACGACCAAACCGACGCATAAAAACCCGCGCCGTAGCGGTGGGTCTCGGGGCTGGCGCCGGCATGACTCCCGATGTACCCGTGCAGTCCGCGATGTGCGAGTTCGATCTCGACCTCGGGAACCATCGCACCCGCCGACGCATCCTGGGCGTGCGCGGTGCGCGGATCGCTGACGCCCGTCGCCAACACCAGAAGTCCCGTGGCGATTGTGATTCCGGTTCCGACTCCAGTTCGACGCATCACGACGCTCGTGTACATTTTGAATTCCTATTGAAATCGGAACGCCGAGAATCATCGCCTCGAACCGCCACGAGAATAACGGTGATACGGACGCTCCGCGAGGATTTTTTTGTCACCAACGAAGAGGGTACACTCGGACGCGTATCAGATCGCCGTGCCATCGCTTGATGGCTCCTCTATCAAAATCACTGGCGAAATACATGTCTGTCCTTCGCATCGTGCAAATCACCGTCGTCCTTCTTTCGCTCGCGCTCATCGGCCCCGCACTTTCGGTCGTCGCTTCCACCACCGCCAGCCCCCACCTGACCGGCGAGACCGATGCCGCAGAGATCACCGCCATGATCCTGGAGCATCAGGCCCAATCGAACCGCGACAACCAACAGGTCAAGGGCGTCATCTCGAAGGATGGTTCGGTCGAATTCTGGTCAAGCGGCGGTCTTCGACAGGACGTCAAGAACTCCATGTCACTTCCCGACTACGCGAGTCTTAACATCATGGCGAAGGACATCGAGGTCGCCACCGTCGTCCCGGGACAGGCCGCCGTCGCCACCTATTACGCCGAAGGCTCGTTGCAGGCCAAGGGTGCTGCCGCGGTCAGCAATTACCTCACTCGCGTCACCGTGGTCTTCGTCAAGGAAGACGGGGCGTGGAAGCGACGGGCCGCGCACTGGTCGCCGATCATCGGCGGAGCAGGCACCAACCAGACTGCGATCGACCAGAAGAACTGACGAATCGATTCCAAAACGAACCGACCCGCATCGCCTCTGGCTTCATTGCCGGAGGCGATGCGTCGTTTTAGGGCTGAGCGTAAACTGATGGCGTCAGAGTCGAAGTCGAGAGAACCGTCCATTTCCACCACCGATCGAAAGAACCACGATATGAACCGACGCCAACGCCTCACCTTGATCATCACCCTCGCTTCCGCCGCGTTGACCGGGCCGGCCTTATCGGTCATTGCCTCGAGCACGGGGCAGCAGACGGCCTCCGTCACGAGCGTCGAACGTGAAGTCCGCGAAGTGCTCCTCCAACAAATCGCATTTAGCCAAGAGAACAAGCGATCCATGGAAGGAACCATCTCGCAAGACGGTTCGGTCGAATTCTGGTCGAGCGGCGGCCTTCGGCACCATGTCCCAGTGGACCATGTCGTCGAATACGACGCCATCAACGGATTCATCGACGGCCTTGAGGTCGTTCCACTCCCTGGCGGCGAGGCCGCGATCGCGACGTTCTATTCCGAAGGCGCCGGCCAGCTCAAGGGTGGCGATCACAACGCCCACTACCTCGTTCGCGCCACGATCGTCTTCGTCAAGGAATCCGGCGACTGGAAGATCCGAGCCGCCCACTATTCCCCAATCGCGGGCGGGAACGGCACGTTTCAGAGAACGATCCAAACCTTGCCTTGATGCGCGGCCCAGATCTCGTGCCGATTGATCTGCTCCCAATCGCCCAGCCCGACAGACGTCGGTGGAAGATCGGTACGCTGTTCACATGGCCTCCGGCAACAAGACGATTATCTACGCGGCCCTCATCGGCAATTCCCTGATTTCGATTACGAAATTTGTGGCCGCCAGCATCACCGGGTCGTCCGCGATGATGGCCGAAGGCATCCACTCGCTGGTGGACACTGGTAACCAGGGGCTTCTGCTCTTCGGGATCAAGAAGGCGCAAGCCCCTGCGGATGCCCGACATCCCTTCGGCCACGGCAAGGAGATCTACTTCTGGTCGTTCGTGGTGGCGATCCTGATCTTCGCGCTCGGCTCCGGCATCGCGCTCTACGAGGGTTTCCACCGGGTCATGCATCCGGAGCCCGTCACCAGTCCGATGGTCAACTACGTGGTGCTGGTGCTCGCGATGATCTTCGAGGGCGTGGCGTGGTACATGGCGTACAAGGAGTTTCGCCGCTTTCAGGGGCCGCGCTCCCTGCCCGCAGCGATCCAGGCCTCAAAGGACCCAACCACATTCGTGGTGCTCTTCGAAGACACCGCGGCGCTGCTTGGCTTGGCCGTGGCCTTCGTCGGACTCGTCCTGAACCAGTGGCTCGAGATGCCGATCTTCGACGGCATCGCCACCCTCTGCATCGGCGTGATTCTCGCGTTCACCGCGGTGTGGATGGCGGTGCGCACGAAGTCGCTCCTGATCGGCGAAGCCGCGGATCCCGAGCTGATCGAAGACGTTCGCGCTCGGGCCGCAGAAGTCGATGCGATCATCAGCGTCAACGAAGTACTCACCCTGCACATGGGTCCGAACTTCATCCTGCTCAATGTGAGTGTTGATTTTCGGGACGAGCTTCACGCTGGCGACGTCGAGAAAGCGATCGACCTGCTGACCCGGGAGATTCGCGATGCCCACCCCGACGTGAAACGAGTGTTCATAGAAGCTGAATGCCGGACGGCCGCCGCGAAGGACGCCGCCGACGCGAGCCAAGCCGCGACGGAAGACCTCTCCGAATGAAAGACGCCGGAGCGAGGGCAAATTCTGGCTCCGGCGCTTCATTTTTCTAAACTCATCTCATGATGAAACCTGGCTCGCCGCCGAGTCAGTTCTTCGAGACTCGCCTGGTCACCATCGGCTTCTCGGCCCATTTCGGCGTCATGGGCCTACCGTTCACTCGCATGTCGCTGAAGGTGACGGTCAGCGTCTCGCCCTTCAACACTTGAGTCATCGCCGCCGTGATTGCCTGTTCGGCGGCGTTGGAACCCGTGGTCATCACCACCATCGTCGTGGTATCGCCATCGACGGTGAATGATGTGACTTCGCCCATCACCACGATGCCGACGTTGTTGAGGTAGTGGGTCCGGAATGAACTGGTCAACCCATCCCACCACATGGCGCTTTCGCCTGTCTCCACGATCGAGCCATCGGGAAGTCTCATCCCTTCCGTGGAGAACAAGCCTCGGCCGTCGAACCCCCAGGTGGAGGTGGTCACCATCGTCATGCCGTTCTCGGTCTTCTGCTCCCACGTGCCGGCGACGTCAAAGTGCTTCTTGATGTGGTCCATTGCATTGGCCCGCGTCATGGTCGTGGACTGCTTGGGACCGCTCCCGTCACGGCGTTGGACACTGTTCGATTGGGTATTGAAGCCGGTGAACATCGTGGTACTGACGTATGACGTCGTCTTTCCACCGCTGGTCTCGACGTAGTTCCACTTTTCGCCCATGCCGTTCATGCCGAGCAGCGTCCGAGGACCCGAGAAAGGCGTGCCGAAGTCGAAGCCCGAGTAGGAACCGATGACCTTCTTGCCCTGGGCATCCCAACAGATGATTCCGCCGCCGATCGACATGACCTTTCCGTCGTCGGTTCGCATGATGTGCGAGGCCGTCATGTACGAACCATCCGACGAAAGCTGTGTGCTTTCGGTGCTCGTGTACTTCAGACCAGAGGGAATTCCCTCCCACATCGCCTCAGTCGTGCCCGTGGTCGTCCAATCGCCAAAGTTGCCCATCTCCATGCGAGACGCGACGAACTCCTCCCAGGATGCCGGAAGGGACATCGGCGCCTCTTGGCTCGCGACCGCGGTCGGCGTCGACGGCTCGGCCGCCGGTGATCCCGCGAATCCGGCCCCGGTGATGAAAACGATAAGGCTGGTTGCAATGGAGTGCAGCATATTTTCCTCGCTCCGACTGGCTTGGCTTGTGAAAGTTGATCCCGCGAATGCACGATCAAGACGTCGCGTATTAGAACATCGAACAATCGTCGGGAGCTTTCACCTCGCCGGCGAAGTCCAAGTTCTCGAGTGCCGTCGCTCGTGGCCCGTATCTCGACCTCCCCGATGCCGATCTCGCCAAATCATTGTTCTCGCATCGAAAAAGTCGACTCTGGCCAGACCATCAGCGACCGACCGAGGATTCGAGCATCATGACGACCATGGCCCATTTTCCAAGACGACCAATCCTTGCCATTGTGACCATGCTCCTCATCGCCGGGTGTCGAACGATGCCTGCCCAGCCCGCTCCCTCCGATCACGCTTCGAATTCAGTCCCATCGAGCCATCATGTGGTCGTCGTGGTCGTCGTCGAAGACTGCCCCGGCGCTGCCCCGACCGCGCACTTGATTCGATCAGTTGCGGCGGCAATGGGAATTCCGGCCGTCGATGTGCAGACCATCGTGGTTCGGACGCCGGAAGAGGCTGCCGCCAACCAGATGCTCGGCTCGCCGACGGTGCTGATCGGCGGCATGGACATCGAGCCGCGAGCCCGAGCACGGACCGACTACGCCATCGCCTGCCGGTTATACGGAGGCCGGTCGGTGCCCCCTTCGTCACTGGTCGAAGCGGCGATCCGAGAAGCGTGGACCAAGCAATGAATCGGAATTCCCTGTCCGAATTCGCGCGCCATCCTCTATAAGGAATAGCGATCGCCGGGCCTCGAAACCCCGTCCCTCTTCCGCGGTATGCCTTTGGTTCAAGGAATCAAGCCCGCGATCCCTCGACTCGCCCTCAGAAACCGCAGATCAGGAACCAGACATGAACGACCTCCCGAATGCCGTCCGCCCGTTCCGACCCCTCTCCCTTCTGGCCCTTGCCCTCGTGATCGCCGGACCACTGGCCCTCGATGCCGACGCCCAGATGGGTCGCCGAGGAAGAGGTGGTGGCACCGGATCGGCTCGTCCCGACGCCGCCGACAAGAAACCTGATGAACCGAAGTCCTACGACGATGTGATCACCGACAAGGCCGTCACCGATATCGGTTTGATCAACACACATCGCATCGATGACGAACTCTTCTTCGAAATTCCACCCACGACGCTCGATACCGACATCCTCTGGGTGGTGCAGGTTGCCCGAACGACTGCCGGGGCCGCGTATGCCGGAAGTCCAGTGCAGGATCGCGTCGTCCGCTTTGAAAAACGCGGCGAAAAAATCCTTCTTCGCGATGCCCAGTTCCGCATGCGAGCCGACACCAAGGACGCGGTCAAGACCGCCGTCGACGCCAGCAGTATCGACCCGATCATCGCGGTCTTCGACATCGAAGCCTACGGCAAGGATCAGGCGCCCGTCATCAAGGTCACCGACTTCTTCCGAACCAATCACAGCGAAGCAGACGTCCAGAGAAGTCTCGGGGCGGGAAGCCTGGATCGCGGGCGGACCTTTATCGAAGACGTTCGCTCCTTCCCGGGGAACGTCGAAACGAAGGTCCTGGCGACCTACTCTCCCGGCCAGGATGCGGCAGCCGGCGGACGGCGCGGGGGACCCGGCGGATTCGGTGCCCCAAGCGGCCCCAGGGGAACCGTGACCGCGGTCGTGCATCACAGCATGGTGAAACTCCCCGACATACCGATGAAGCCACGAAAACATGACGAACGCGTCGGCTACTTCTCGGTGGGATTCGAAGACTACGCCCAGATGCAGAATCACCAATTCGAACGCGATCGCTACATCACGCGATGGCGGCTCGAGAAGAAAAACCCCGAGGCGGAGATGTCCGATCCGGTGAAGCCGATCGTCTTCTACGTCGGCCGCGGCGTCCCCGACAAGTTGAAGCCCTTCGTCAAGCGGGGGATCGAAAAGTGGGCCACCGCATTCGAGGCGGCCGGTTTCTCAAACGCCATTCGTGCCGAGTACGCACCTGATCCGCGGGAAGATCCGGAGTGGGACGCGGAAGACGCCCGGCATTCAGTGATCCGCTGGGTCCCGAGCGCCACGGAGAACGCATTCGGCCCGCACGTTCACGATCCACGCACCGGGGAGATCCTCGAAGCGGATGTCCGGATGTATCACAACGTGATGAAACTGGCTCGCGACTGGTACTTCGCCCAGTGCGCCGCCACCGACGAACGCGCCCAGAAGCTCCCGATGCCCGATGACCTGATCGGCGAACTGGTCGAGTTCGTCGTGATCCACGAAGTCGGTCACACCCTGGGCCTTCCGCACAACTTCAAGGCGTCCAACAGCTATACCGTCGAGCAGCTTCGTGATCCTGAATGGACCAAGAAAAACGGCACCGCGCCGTCAATCATGGATTACGCCCGCTTCAACTACGTCGCCCAGCCAGGCGATGGCGCCGCATTGATACCGGCGATCGGGCCCTACGATCTCTACTCGATCGACTGGGGATACCGACAGTTCCCGTCGAACGCCGACGAAACCGCCGAACTCGAAGCAATCATCGCCAAGCAGATTGATGAGCCGATGTTCCGCTTCGGCGGCGGCGGCGACTACACGGCACAGACCGAAGACCTCACCGATGATGCCATCGAAGCGACTCGCCTCGGGCTGGCCAATCTCGAACGCATCACCAACCTCGTGGTCGAGGCATCGTGCGCCCCCGGCAAGGACTACGAGCAACTCGAAAACATGTACGGCGCCATACTCTCGCAGTGGAATCGCGAGATGGGACACGTCGCTGGTTTGGTCGGCGGCGTCGAGGAGATCAACATCTGGTACGGCCAAGCCGACCAGCGATACTTCCCGCTCGAATCTGATCGGCAGCGAGCCGCGGTCGCGTTCTTGGTCGAGAACGCACTGCAGACCCCAACCGCAATGATCCCCAACGACGTGATCGATCGACTGACCGGCGATGGCGTGGCCGATCGCGTCCTCTCCAGTCAGTCGCGGGTCGTCAATTCGCTCCTTAGCGCTCGACGGGTCAACAGAATGTCGGAGCATGCCGACCGCGTCGGTAATAATGCCTACGCTCCCGCAGACATGATGGACGATCTTCGCAACGGCATTTTCTCGGAGATGGCCGGTGACGCCGCGATCGAGATCGACGTCTATCGCAGAAATCTCCAACGGACCTACGTCGACCAACTCGCCGCGGTCATCGCGACACCGAGTGCTTCCAGTGATCTCCCGGGACTTGCCCGCGGAGAACTCGTCGCCATCATGATGATGACGAATGAGGCGGCGAGCAGTCGAGCGGGAAACCCCACGATCAGCGCCCATCTCTCGGATCTTCATGCTCGATGTCGCAAGGCGCTCGACACCGAGAACGACGTCTGAGTTCATGCCAATCTTGGCGGATCGCCGCCACCACCGAACCCCGGATTCCAAACCATGGAGTCCGGGGTTTTTCGGCGGCATATGAAAGTCAAACCTGGGCTGACGGCGCGGTTCGCCGATGGTTCGATCAACGGCGCCGACCTCGGGCTGCGCTCCGGCTATTGGGCCGCCTGAACGACCCCGGTCACTTTTGCTCGCGCTTCGCGACCATCGGCTCGCGAGCCCACGCTGGCGTGGAGGCGCGACCGTCGTAGATCATGTCGCTGAACGTGGAGATGAGTTGATCATCCTTCAACTCGGTGGTGACACGAGCATCCAGAGAGACGCCCTCGGCATCGATGCCCACGTATCGCATCGTGAGCCGGTTCTTCGAGGCCGACGACACCTCGCCTTCGAGCATCATGCCCGTGCTGGTGACGTACTTCTGGCGAATGACCCGGGCATGGATATCGAACCACATCAGCCCGTTCCCCGTCACGTTCATCGAGCCGTCGGGCATTCGAATGCCCTCGATGGTCACCACGCACCGCTTGTCGGCGCTCCACCGCGCTTCATTGACGAAGGCCATCCCACCCATGTCGGTCACCCAGTTGCCGGTCGGATCCCAGCCCGAGAGTGCTTCAACAAAGTGATTGACCCGAGTGAATTCCTGAACGAATGGCGTTTCCTTCCCGTCCGCTCGAGCGACGATTCGCCGTCGGTGGTTCTCGCCAAGACGCTCGATTGTGGTGAGGAGCTCGTAGGTTTCTCCCCCTCCGGACTCCTCGGACGAGAAGACCGTCTTCGAATCGTCGAATCCGACTAACTTGCCAGAGGCGGACCACGGTCGGCCTGCATCGAGACCACTCAATGACTTGGCCGGCACGCCCGATTTGTCGTCCCAGGAAATCGTCTCGGATCCGGCGGACAGCAACTTGCCTTGATCATCGACGTAGGTAAAGGACCGAACCACCTGACGGCCCGCTTCGTCGAGGCTGGTCCTCGCGCGGTAGTGGTACGTGATTCCCGCGGGGATGGTCTTCCAAACGTCAGTCGTCACGCCAGAGGTCTCCCACCAGCCGAGATCACCTCCATCGATGAGGTACGCCGTGAACTCGGCCCACGAACCAGGCTTCTTGAGGCCCTCATCGTT